>CAZAWU010000012.1:10467-24233 GCA_964488915.1 uncultured Burkholderiales bacterium | reverse complement strand
AGCGATGCGTCTTGGACGATCGCCACCGGCGTATGCGCCGGCTTGCCGGCAGCCAACAACGCGCGGGCAATTTGCTGCGCCTGACCGGCTCCCATGTAGAACACGCTGGTGTCGGCCGCGAGCGCGGCGCGCAGCCACTCTGCCTCCTGTTCCTCGACGCCATGACGAGGCGTGAGAAAGACGACGCTGCGGGCTACGCCACGCTGCGTCAAAGAAGTCTGCAGATGCGCGCTCGCCGCGAGCGCGGCGGTCACTCCGGGAACGATTTCTACTTCGATGCCCGCTTCGCGCAGCGCATCGATCTCTTCTTGTGCACGGCCGAACAGCATGGGATCGCCGCCCTTGAGGCGCACCACGAGCAGATACTTGCGCGCGGCGGCGACGAGCATTTTGTTGATGAAGCGCTGCGCGACTGAATGCTTACCGCAGCGTTTGCCAACTTCGATCTTGCGCGCGCGCGGCGCCAGTGCCAACGTTTCTTGCTGCACCAGCGCGTCGTAGAGCACGACGTCGGCTTGCTCTAGTAAGCGCACCGCGCGTACCGTCAACAAATCAGCGGCGCCGGGACCAGCTCCGACCAAATAAACTTTCCCGTACATGCTCACACGATGCTCGCCGGTTTTATCGACAGGACCGGTGCGGCGGCTTTTGCCTCGCTCAAATGCAAACCGCACTCTTTGTGCTCCGGCTGCTCCCACCACCAACGTCCAGCGCGAATATCCTCGCCGGCTTTCACCGCGCGCGTGCACGGCGCGCAGCCGATGCTGGGGTAGCCGCGATCATGCAAAGTGTTGTACGGCACACCGTTGGCGCGAATGTAGGCCCAAACGTCGTCGTTGCTCCAACCGAGCAGCGGACTGAACTTTTGCAGCCCGTGATCGAGGTCATACGCCGATTCCTGCAAATCCTTGCGCGTGGCGGACTGCTCACGCCGCATGCCGGTGATCCAGGCGCGCTTGTCTTGCAGCGCGCGGCGTAGCGGCTCGACCTTACGAATACTGCAGCACTCTTTGCGCAGCGCGACGCTGTCGTAAAACGCATTGGTGCCGCGCGTGCGTACGTAACGCTCGACTTCGCTCGTGGCCGGGAAAAAGGTGCGTACCTTGATGTGATAACGGTCTTCTACTGCCGCCATCAGTTGGTGCGTTTCTTCCGGCAAGCGACCGGTGTCGAGCGTGAAGATTTCGATCTTCAGGGAGAAGCGCGCGATGAGATCGGTCAGCACCATGTCCTCCGCGCCGAAGCTGCTGGCGAACACCGCCGGGGTGTAGTCTCTTTCGATGCCGCGCAAACACGCCTCAAGTGCCGCTACCCGCTCGTTCAATTGCATATCGCCTTATGCCACCCTACGCCGGAACAACGGCAATGGCTGCAGAGCGCTAGTTTGATACTGATCGCTCAAGTCCGCAAACGCCCCCAGCGCAGCTTGGGCATCCTGGTCGGCGCGCAAGTCGAACGCATCGAAACCGCAGCGCTCCATCTCCTGCAATTGGTCGCGCAGTACATCGCCGACAGCGCGTACCTCACCGCGGTAGCCGTAGCGCTCGCGCAGCAAACGTGCGATCGACAGTCCACGGCCGTCGCTGAATTTGGGAAAGTTGACGGCGACAACATCCAAGCGGCCTAGGTCTCGCGCTAGCGCAGCGACATCTTCGTGTGGCTCCAAGTGCACGCCGAGTTTACCCGTGCGCTTGATCAGCGCCTCGCGCTGAGCCTGCCAAGCCGCAAGCGGCACGATGACCGCAACCGCGCTGGACAGCGAAAGGAGTTCTTCCGAGCTGCTAAGCGTTTGCCAGTTGTTGCTGGCGATCGCGCGATTCTTTATGAGTGTTGCCATAGATTTGCTGTTTGAAGGGTTCCACGCCGATGCGGCGCACCGTGTCGGCAAAACGTTCGTGTTCGCTGTCCCGCATGGTCAAGTAAAACTCGATCAATTTCTCAATTACATCGGGCACCTCTTCTTGCGCGAAGGACGGCCCGATCACTTTGCCGAGCGCGGCGTTATTGCCCTGCGAGCCACCGATGGAGATTTGGTAGAACTCCGCGCCTTGCTTGTCCACGCCGAGGATACCGATATTGCCGACGTGGTGATGCCCGCATGAATTCATGCAACCAGAGATGTTGAGATCGAGCTCGCCGATGTCGTGCAAATAGTCCAAATCATCGAAGCGCTCTTGAATTGCCTGTGCGACCGGAATGGACTTCGCGTTTGCCAGCGAGCAGAAGTCGCCGCCGGGGCAGGCGATGATGTTGGTGAGCAATCCGATGTTGGGTGTTACTAGTCCATAGTATTTCGCTGCGAGCCAAACCGAATACAACTCTCCAATTTGAACATCTGGCAGTATAAGGTTCTGCTCGTGGCTGACACGCAATTCGCCAAAACTGTACTTGTCCGCGAGTCCGGCCACAAAATCCATTTGCTCGGCCGTTGCGTCGCCAGGCGCGACACTGGTTTTTTTCAGTGACAGCGTCACTGCCGCATAGCCAGAAACGCGATGGGCATGCACGTTGCGCTGGTACCAGCGCGCGAAAGCCTTGTCGTCTTCCAAGTGTGCTTGCAACCCCGCGTCTTGTGACGGCAGCTGCGCGTAAGCCGGTCGGGTGAAACGCGCGGCAACTCGCTCGACTTCGGCGTGGGTAAGCGTGGCCGGTCCATCCTTAAGATGCGCCCACTCCGCTTCCACTTCGTCGCGGAATTTTTCCGGGGTGCGTTCCTTTACTAAGATTTTGATGCGCGCCTTGTAAAGATTGTCGCGGCGGCCGTAGCGGTTGTAGACGCGCAAGATCGCGTCGAGATAGCTCAGCAAGTGCTGCCACGGCAAGAACTCACGCACAACGACTCCGATGATCGGCGTACGGCCAAGTCCTCCGCCGACCAAAACACGGAAACCAACGTCACCGGCTTCGTTGCGCACGGCATTGATGCCGATATCGTGCACCTGGATCGCAGCGCGGTCTTGCTCGGCGCCGTTCACCGCGATCTTGAACTTGCGCGGCAGGTAATTGAACTCAGGATGGAACGTCGACCACTGACGCAGGATCTCGCACCAGACCAGCGGGTCGACGATCTCGTCCGGCGCTACGCCGGCAAAGTGATCGGTGGTGATATTGCGCACGCAATTGCCGCTGGTCTGGATGGCGTGCATTTGCACTTCCGCCAGCTCCGCCAAGATGTCCGGCACCTGCTCGAGCTTGGGCCAGTTAAATTGAATGTTTTGGCGCGTGCTGAAATGGCCGTAGCCTCGATCATAGGTGCGCGCGATGTGTGCTAGTTTGCGCAATTGGCGAGAAGACAGCATGCCGTACGGAATCGCGACTCGCAGCATCGGCGCATAGCGCTGCAAGTACAAACCGTTGCGCAAGCGCAGCGCTTTGAACTCTTCTTCGCCGAGTTGGCCGCTTAAGAAGCGGCGCGTCTGGTCGCGGAACTGAGCGACGCGCTCGTCCACGAATTTTTGATCGATGTCGTCGTAAATGTACATGTTGTTATCGACTCAATAAACAAACTTGCCGCCGACCACGAGCAAGATCGTCGCCAAAGCGGTGCGCACATAACGTTCGGGCAAGCGTGCGCTCAGTTGGCTACCGATCCAAATGCCGGGCAGCGAACCGAGCAGTAGACTCGCGAGCAGGAAGTAATCGACCGTGCCGATGGCGGCGTGGCCCAATCCGGCCACCAGCGTGAGCGGCACGGCATGTGCGATATCGGTGCCGACGATTTGCCGCGTCTGCCACTTCGGGTACAAAAACACCAGCGCGACGGTGCCAATCGCACCGGCGCCGACCGAAGAAATGGTCACCAGCACGCCGAGCACCAGTCCAACGGCGATTGTCACCGAATTGAGATGGCGCTCGCGCCAGCCAGCACGTTTGCGCGTTTGGCGCTGCGCGATTTCCTGAAGCTTGCGGCGAAACAGGATGGCGCCGGCCGTCAGCAGCAAGGCAACCCCCAGCGTGCTGGTAAGCAGCTGCCGCAGCATATCGCTGGAAGTACCGATTTGCTGCAGCACCAGCGTGGTCGCGATGGCCGCCGGAACACTGCCAAGTGCGAGCAACACTACCACCCGCCACTGCACAGTACCGTGGCGTGCGTGTGCGACCGATCCCCCCGCCTTGGTAATCGCGGCATAAAGAAGATCGGTGCCGACCGCGGTAGCGGGTGCGACACCGAATGCCAGGACCAAGAGGGGCGTCATAAGCGAGCCGCCGCCGACGCCGGTCAGTCCAACGATCAGACCGACGACAAAGCCGCTCACAGGGTAAATCCAGTCGAAAATCCCTAGTGCCTCCATATGGAACGGATCGTAACAACAAGCTTATAGATTGACAAAGACTAATGTGTTAGATTGATATTCGTTTTTGGAATATAGGGTGATCTCTTGACGCTTCAGCAATTGCGTTACGTTTGTGAAGTCGCGCGTCAGGGATTGAACATCTCGACTGCCGCTGCGGTTTTGCACACCTCTCAACCTGGAATAAGCAAGCAAATTAAGCTATTGGAGGATGAACTTGGAGTAGACATTTATGTCCGCAGCGGCAAACGCATCGTCGCCATCACCCCGGCGGGCCAGGCGGTGCTCGCCAGCGCTGAGCGCATGGTGCGGGAGGCGGGAAATCTGCGCAGCTTAGGCAAGGAATTCCGCAGTCCCGAGGAGGGAATGCTAATCATTGCCACCACGCATACACAGGCGCGCTACGTGTTGCCGCCCGTTATCCGCAGCTTCAGCGAGCGCTACCCAGCGGTGAAGCTGACACTGCACCAGGGTAATCCGACCCAAGTCGCGGAAGCAGTGGCGAGCGGAGCAGCGGATTTGGCTATTGCAACCGAAGCCGTTGCCGGCAATCCGGAGCTCATCACCTTGCCCTGCTACCAGTGGAACCGGTGCGTGGTCGTGCCGCCTGGGCATCCGCTGCTGTTGCTGCAGCCGCTGACACTGCAAGAACTGGCGCAGTATCCGCTCATCACATACGACTTCTCTTTTACCGGCCGCGCCAAGATCAACCAGGCATTCGAGGCGCTAGGCGTGACGGCGAATGTGGTCTTGACCGCGCTCGATTCCGACGTGATCAAGACCTATGTGGAACTTGGATTGGGAGTCGGGATCTTGGCGAGCATGGCGTATGACCCTACGCGCGATAGCAATCTGCGCGGGATCGACGCCAGCCACTTGTTTGAGGCGAGCGTGACGCGCTTAGCAGTGCGCCGCGGGCACTATCTACGTGCGTTTCACTACCACTTCATTCAGCTGTTCGCGCCACAGCTCACGCGCAGCGTGGTGGAACAGGCGCTGCTCGGCGCGGCGCCCGATTACGCAATCTAAAAGGGAAAACTAAGCCGCCCGAGCCGAGCGAGCGCCGATCTGCTGTAACACGCGCTTGCCGATGTCTTGCAGCGGCAGCACTTCGCTGACTGCGCCTAGCGCGATGGCTTCGCCTGGCATGCCGAAGACGACGCAAGTCGCTTCGTCCTGCGCGATGTTATGTGCACCCGCTTTCTTCATTTCCAGCATGCCTTGCGCGCCGTCCTTACCCATGCCGGTCAATATGACGCCGATCGCATCGGTTCCGACATACTTCGCAGCCGAGCGGAACAAAACGTCCACGGAAGGTTTGTGCAAGTTCACAGCTGGCCCATCGACGACTTTGGCCACGTACTGCTTGTCGGCGACTTTCTTGACGCCCAAGTGCAGGCCACCGGGTGCGATGTAGGCGTGGCCTGGGAGAATCGGTTCGTTATGCTCCGCCTCCTTAACCGTGATCTGGCAGAGGCCGTCCAGCCGCTTGGCGAACAACTTGGTAAAGTTTTCGGGCATGTGCTGGGTAATAAGAATACCTGGGCAGTCTGCCGGCATCACCTCCAAGAAGTCTTTGATGGCCTCGGTGCCGCCGGTCGAGGCTCCCACCACGATTACATGCTCCAGCTTGTTACCGCTCGCGGTCGCGGCGCGGCGTGGTTTCGCCACTGCGGGACCCTCGCTCTTTTCTGTCTCCTGGCGCGGCGGGCGAATGCGTGCGGTGGCAGCCGCTCGGATCTTTTCGGCGATCTCGTTGCTGTAGTCGGTGCCCGCGTTCACATGTAACTTGGGCTTGGTGACGAAATCCACGGCGCCCAGTTCTAGTGCGCGGAACGTGACTTCCGAACCACGCTCCGTGTGCGCGGAGACCATGACCACGGGCATTGGGCGCAGGCGCATAAGGTTCTTGAGGAAGGTGATGCCGTCCATGTTCGGCATCTCAACATCCAACGTAAGCACGTCCGGGTTCAACTCGCGGATCATTTCGCGCGCGATCAGCGGGTCCGGCGCGGCGCCGATTGCTTTCATATCCGGCTGCTCATTGATTACGTTTGTGAGGATCTCGCGCACCAAACGCGAGTCGTCAATGATGAGTACTTTGATGGTCATCGGAATAGCTCCACTTCGCCGTCGATACGCGAGTTGGTGAGGCGTTCGTTGTATTCGCGTTCGCGCTGCTGAATGGTGTCGTTGCGCAGCGTACGCAGCTTCTTTAGCAGAACGCGGCCGGTGCGGGGGAAGTAATAAACTTTGCGCGCGTACACATCTAATAGGTCTTGCGCTGCGATCGCAATGCCCTCGGTGCTGAGGAACTCCTGCACGAAGCGCGCATTGCTCTCGCCGACCGAACTTACCCCCAACCCTTGCAGCGCATTGCAACCGCCGAAAATCTTGGCTTCTAGACGCGCACGTTTGGCGCCCATCTTTAGTAGCTGGTTGATCAGCACTTCCATCGCATAAGCGCCGTAGCGCGCGGGCGCACTCACCGGGCTGCGCTCACTAGTGCCCGGCAGCATGAAATGATTCATGCCACCGATCCCGCTGTCGGGGTCGCGGATGCATGCGGAAACGCAAGAACCGAGCACCGTCACCAACGCCATGTCTCGACCGGTGACGTAGTACTCGCCCGGTAGAATCTTCGCCGCCTGAACTTTGAAGCGCGGATCGAAGTAGGTAACCGGCGCGCCGACGTCCTGCATGCGTACCGTGGTCACCATTGCTCCATCGCTAGCGGCTGCGACGAGAACGTCGCGGCAACGCGCTCTGCATCCTGTGCGAGTTGATACACCGTCTTCTCGCGCATGCGGAAAAGATCGTTCGCGTGATACAAACTTTCCGAGTGGCCGACAAACAACAGGCCATCCGGCCGGAGCAGCGGCGCAAAGCGCTGCAGGACTTGGCACTGCGTCGCCTTGTCAAAATAGATCATCACATTACGGCAAAAGATCGCGAGCAAGTGATCTTTCATATCCCAGCCAGGTTCGCGCAGATTAACTCGCTGAAACCGAACCATACGCCGCAATTCGGGCCGTACGCGCGCGAACCCGCTGTTCTTGCCGGCACCTTTAAGAAAAAACTGCTTGATTGTGAAGTTCGGCAGCGGTTCTAAGCGGTCGAGTGCAAAGACGCCCCTTGCGGCGCTCTGCAAAGCTTCGGTGTCGATGTCGCTGGCGATGACCTTTACGTCGACGTCGTAGCCGTACGTTTCTGCCAAGGTCATCGCGATCGAGTACGGTTCCTCGCCGGTCGAACAAGCGGCGCACCAAATCGCTAACGGCGGTTTGATGGCTTTGTATCTCAGATAGTCGGCGAGAATGGTGAAATGATGCGGCTCGCGAAAGAATGCCGTCAGATTGGTGGTCAGCGCATTGATGAAAATCTGGCGCTCTTCTTCATCGGATCCGCTAATGCGCGCGATGTAGTCGGAAAACCGTTTCAGCTCCAGAGCACGCAAGCGCCGAGCGAGCCGGCTGTACACCATCTCGTACTTGCTGTCGTTCAGCGCAATGCCGGCATAGTCGTGAATCAAGGCACGGATGACGCGAAAATCCCGGTCGTCGAACTGAAACTCCCGGTGCTCTAGAGGGGTAATAGACTCTTGCCTCATGTTCGCCCGTTCAGCTAACCCTGCTTTCGCCGTTCGTCCATCAGTGCTGGCTAGATCGCCTCGAGCGCATCGTCAAACAGCATCAGGTCGCTGCTGCGGATCAATTGCTCAATATCGACCATGATTAGCATTTGTTCGCCGATCATCGCCAGTCCACTCAAGTAGCGGGTATCGAACACCGAGTTGAATTGGGGCGCAGGTCGAACGTCTTGAGCTCTCAGCGCGACCACGTCGGACACACCATCGACAACGATGCCAACCACGCGCGCGCCCACGCCGAGAATGATCACAACCGTAAACTCGTTGTAACTGGCTTGTCCGACGTTGAACCGCAAGCGCAAGTCAACGATGGGCACGATGTTACCGCGCAAGTTTGTCACGCCCTTAATATAGGCGGGCGTGTTGGCGATCGGCGTCACGGCATCGTAGCCGCGAATCTCCTGCACCTTGAGAATATCTATGGCGTAAGCTTCCTGGCCGAGCGTGAAGCTTAGGTATTGATGCGATTCACTTTGCTCCTGCATCAGTCTATGTTGCTGCGCGCTTTGCTGAACCACAGCTTGCATGCTCACCTCCATTACTAAGAAGACCCTTGCGTCATTGCGGTAATGTCATCGTCGGGACAGCGCGCTGCCCCGTCCGCAGCAGCGTGCCAACATCCAGAATGAGCGCCACGCGGCCATCGCCGAGGATGGTCGCACCCGCTACCCCCGCAATCCTGCGGAAGTTTTGCTCTAGACTCTTAACAACGAACTGGCCTTGCCCGAGCAATTCATCGACTTGAAACGCTGCTCGCTGCCCGTTGGACTCACACAGCACCAGCATCGCTTCGTGCGCATTCCGGTGGCGCGCTTCAATGTTCAGCGCCTCGTGCAATGCGATGAGTGGGATGAACTCATCGCGCACTCGAACGACTCGCCCTTGACCGGTAACCGTGCGCACGGCATCAGCGCGGGGCTGCAAATTCTCTAGGATGTGCGCCAGAGGGATTACATAGGTGTGCGCACCCACGCTTATGAGCATGCCATCGACGATCGCGAGTGTGAGCGGCAGATGAATAGTGACGGTGGTGCCTTGTCCCGCTGCGGAGCGCAAACTGAGACGCCCGCCGAGTTGTTCGACGTTACGCTTGACCACATCCATGCCCACGCCGCGCCCCGATACTTCGGTCACCTGTTTGGCCGTCGACAATCCAGGCAGAAACGCCAGTTGCCAGATTTCCTCGTCCGTGGCGGAGTCGCTCACGACGATGCCCTGTTCGCGCGCTTTGACGAGTAGCCTACTACGATCGAAGCCACCACCGTCGTCGCTGACTTCTATGACTACATTGCCGCTTTCGTGCAGTGCGCGCACGCGCAGAACACCGATCGCCGGCTTACCCGCCGTTTCCCGCTCGGCGGGTAACTCAATGCCGTGATCGACACTGTTGCGCACTAAATGCGTGAGTGGATCAGTTACCTTCTCGATCAGACCTTTGTCGAGTTCAGTTTCTTCACCTTCGATGATTAAGTCCACCTTTTTGCCCAGCTTGTCGGCTAGATCACGCACGACGCGCGGGAAGCGGCTGAACACGTAGCGAATCGGCAGCATCCGAATAGACATGACCGCCTCGTGCAGTTCGCGAATGTTACGGTCCAGCTGGCCCATATTGTTGGCGACCCGCTCGCTTAGTTCGGCACCCGCCTGCGTGGCGCTTTGCACTAGCATCGCTTGGGCAATCACGAGTTCACCGACGAGGTTGACCAGGCGGTCGACTTTCTCAACGCCCACGCGTATCGACTGAGTGTCCATGGGCATGGCAACGTAGCGGTCCGCTTGGCGGCGGCCAAACTTTGCCGCTTCCGCACCAAAGTCGTATGCGCGGCGTCCGGTCTTCTCAAGATCATCGCTTCCCGATCGCGCCGCCAGCGCGTCAGGTAAATTCTCTACAAAGAAGCCGAGGTCGTCGCCCTCTAACGCAGAAAGCGCCTCCTGCCTAGCCGCCGCAGCGGGTGCCGGCATGGGAGTTTCTTCCTCAACGCGAAAACGATTTTCGTTCCACACAAAAGCAAGGCTTTCTTTGACTTCCGAGGCTGGGATCTTGCTGCACAGGCTTATGCGGATCGCCGATGCAGTTTGCAGCTCCGAGAAGGGAGTCAACACCTGGACTTCACCTAGCGCCGCCAACTCCTTCTCGATGGACTGCAACGCGGCTGCCGATCCGCGTTCAGAAGGTTCAAGCAATACTGTAATGGCTACATCGCTCGGCCGGTCTGCGTTCTGTGGTGCTGCTGGCGTGTCGTCGTCGCGCTGCGCCGGAGCGCCGGCGTCTGACGCGGCATGCAATCGTTGCAGCAGCAATGCTTGCGCCTCGCCGTCATGCGGTTGTCCGCTCTTGAGCGCTACAACTTGTGCACGCAAGCAATCGGTCGCGCTCAGCAGCAGCGACACTAACTCGGAGGTAACGGGGCGGGCACGTTTGCGAACCTGGTCAAGCACCGTTTCCAGCGCATGGGTCAACTGGGCAAGCCGCTCAAAGCCGAATGTTGCCGCGCCGCCTTTTATCGAATGAGCCGCACGAAAAATCGCGTCAAGATCGGCTGCTTGAGGCTGCGCCGGATCGAGCTTCAGCGCCAAGGCCTCCAGCGTGGCGAGGTGATCGATCGCCTCGTCGAAGAAGATCTGATGGAACCGGCCGACGTCTAAGCTCATGGCTGATGCAATCAAGAAGGCCGCTTAACCTAACAGCTTCTGACAGACTTCCAGTAACCGATTCGGGTCGAACGGCTTAACCATCCATCCGGTGGCGCCCGCTTCGCGGCCGCGCTGTTTCATGGTGTCGGAAGCTTCCGTGGTCAGCATGATGACCGGCGTGGTCTTGTACTCCGGCAGCTGCCGCAGTGCCTTGATCAGCGACAGTCCGTCCATATTGGGCATGTTCTGGTCAGTCACGACCAGGTCGAACTTGCCGCTTTGCGCCTGCGCCAAGCCTTTGCTCCCATCCTCGGCTTCGACGACGTTATAGCCGGCCGAGCGCAGGATATAGCCGATCATCTGGCGCATCGAATTGGAGTCTTCAACAGTAAGGATCGTCTTGGTCGTCATCGAAATTACCCATGTAACAAGAAAGTAGCCGTGCAATTCACACGGAGGTGCAATACAACAGGAATCAAAACAGTTCTACATCTCCAGGCGTCATGCTTTGCTGTTGGATCGAGCTGCTGGTGCGCCGCTCCGGCGCTAAGGTTTGCGAGCCCAGGCACTGCATCGCCGCATGAAGCGCGGCAGGCTCGGACACGTTCACAATCCGCGCAAGCTCTTGCAACAGTTTGTCCAGTCCCGCCAAGCGCTCATCGGCCCGGCGCAACAATTGGCTCACCAAGTCTTGAAACTGCATATTGATGATGGCCTGGGCCAGGTGCCCCATGCCATCGCCTTGCGTGCGTTCACTGTGTTGATTCGCCGGTAAGCAGGCGAGCAAGCGCGCCATGGCGTCGCTCAACAGCGTTTCGGCTTGCGCCATGTCGCGGCGGCTTGCGGTCAGCTGCACACCGAAGTAGTCGCTCAGATCGCCCACGAAGTTCGCCAGCTCTGCGGCTGAGCGCTGCCCGGCTTGCGACGGCAACACGGTTTCGCTGCTCATCCGGCTGTGCGCCATGGCCTAAGCGTGCGCCTCAAACATGACTAGCTTGGCCTCATTGAGTAGCTCGACCAAGCGGTTGTCAGCCGCATGCAGACGCTCGACCAGGATTTCTAGAAACTGGCTATTGAAGCGCTCCTGGCAACTGCTCGAGGCGAGCCAGAGCAGATCAGGATCGATCTCCATTACCGTCACATCGGATAGCGCAATCACGTCCGCCAAGCGTTGGAACTTGCGCCGGCTCAAATACGCCATCTCGCCGAAGCAATCGCCGGCGCGCAGCACATTCAAATTGGCGTGATTCTTCGTGACTTGCGCGTCGCCGCTCACCAAAATAAAGAATGAGTGGCCGCGATCGCCTTGACGGATCAGCGTAGTGTCCATTGGCAGGTTGTACCAGCGCGCCATGCCGATCACTTCGCGCAGTTCAGCGTCGGTGAAGGGTTTGAAGAAGCGCAGTTCGCGCATCATTGCAAACTTCTCATCCTGGGACGGCTCGACCGCAACCTGCTCCAAACTCGGACGCAACCTGAGCAGTTCGGCGGTAAAAGCGTCCCAAGATGGATAGCGTTTGTCGACCGTTTTCGCGAGTGCGCGCGCGATAATCGCGTCGAACGGCTGCGGCAACTCTGGGCGAAGTTTGCTGGGGGGCGGCGCCTCCAGATTCTGGATCTGATACATCAAACTGGCGTCGCTCGATCCGTTGAACGGGAGGCTGCCCGTGAGCATCCGGTAGAACAGGACGCCGAGTGAATAGATGTCGGTATGGAAAGTCAGCGGCTGATCGCGCGTTTGTTCGGGTGACATGTACGCCAGCGACCCGATGGCCGTCACTTGCTCGGCGTGCTTGGCGCGAGTATTGAGCGCCGCGCCGAAGTCCGACACTTTTACTTCGCCGTCGCTCGACAACATGATGTTGGCGGGCTTGATGTCGCGGTGAATGATGCCTTTGCGCTGGGCATAGTCGAGCGCTTGGGCGGATTGATAAACGATCTCCAGTACGCGCGGCAGCGGCAGCAACTGTCCGGCGGAAGTAAAGCGCTCGAGCGTGGTGCCGGACACGTACTCCATGACCAAATAGCCATAGTCGTCGGCGATCGAAGCTTCGTAGATGCCACGGATGTTGGGATGCGCGAGCTTGCCCGCCAGCAGCGACTCGTTGACGAACAGGCGTTGAAAGAAGTTGCTGCCGTCACCCTCTGCGCGGAATGCTTCAGCCTTGTAGACCTTAATGGCGACTTGCCGGGCCGTGTGCGGGTCACGCCCAAGGTAGACCGTGCTGGTGGCGCCACGGCCGAGTTCGCGCACGACTTCGTATTTGCTGATTTTCTTCAAACAACTATTCCGCGTTCTGTCAGTGTTGGGGTGGCGCCATGCAGGCACCTGTTGGTTTCAATACCGTTGCCAACCGCAAGATATTGTTGCCAATTCGCTAATTTGATTTGGGATTGTACCCTCCTGCCAAGCACCAATACATGACCTATCCCGGGCCGACACAAATTTTATATTCGGCAACGTTGCCAGGTGCGTCAGAAGCGGTCCACTCGCAAGGCATACGAAGGCTCGCTCATGTCCCGATCGTTGGCGGGGGTGCCTTATAATTCCCGCCTCCCCAAACACCGTACTGCTTGGAGCCCCCCGCTATGCAAGTTTCGAACCACACCTTTCTGGTTACAGGTGGCAGCTCAGGACTGGGTGCCGCGACCGTGCACGCACTCGCACAGGCCGGCGGCAACGTGGTCATCGCCGACCTGCAAACAGAACTGGGCGAGAAGCTGGCGGCGCAACTCGGCACAAAAGCGCGCTTTACGCGTGCCGACGTTACCGACGAGGCAGCGGTACAAGCGGCAGTGGATGCGGCAGTAAAGGCATTCGGCGCCTTGCACGGCGCGATCAACTGCGCGGGCGTCGGCATCCCTGCGAAAGTTCTGGGCAAGGAAGGCCCGCTGGAATTGGCGAAGTTCCGCCGCATCATCGAAATCAATTTGATCGGTACGTTCAACGTCATCCGCCTGAGTGCAAATGCCATGCAGCACAACGCCCCGGACGCTAACGGCGAGCGCGGCGTTCTGATCAATACGGCGTCGGTCGCCGCGTTTGACGGCCAAGTCGGACAACCGGCCTACGCTGCCTCGAAAGCGGGTGTAGTTGGCATGACGCTGCCGATCGCGCGTGAATTGGCGCGCTTCGGCATCCGCTGTGTCACCATCGCGCCCGGCCTATTCGATACACCCATGATGGCGAC
>CAZAWU010000012.1:0-10367 GCA_964488915.1 uncultured Burkholderiales bacterium | reverse complement strand
CGCTTTGCATGTTGCGCGGTAGCTGCCTCTGCGGCGGTATCCGCTACCAAGTTCTGGGTCAATTGCATCGGCCGCTTTATTGCCATTGCTCCATGTGCCGCAAGGCGCACGGCAGCGCCTTTCGCGCACGCGCCGGGGTCAAAGCGGCTGAGTTTCAACTAATCTCCGGCGCCGACTTGCTGACCTTCTACGAGTCCTCTGCAGGCAATCATCGTGGCTTCTGCAAACGATGCGGCAGCCCGATCGTATCGCGCTTCGACTTCGATTCAGAGTGGGTCGGCCTGCCGCTCGGAGCGCTCGACGACGATCCAGGCATCAAACCAGGCCTGCACGTCTTCGTCGGCTCCAGAGCGCCGTGGTTTGAGATCAAGGACGATCTGCCGCAATATGCCGAGAAGCCGTGAGAGGCGAGGCGTGAGGAGCGCGGCGGAACACGAGCAACGCCACGTCTGCGCACGTCGCGCTTTCCAGCCGATGCCCTCCCCTAGCGCCTCACATCCATGTACGACACCACCCTCGGCGACGATCTAGACGCTCTGCGCGACACCGTGCGGCGTTTTGCCGACGCCGAACTCGCGCCGCGCGCCGAGGCCATCGACCGCAGCAATGAGTTTCCGATGGATGTCTGGGGCAAGCTCGGCGCGCTCGGCTTGCTCGGTGTCACCATACCCGAAGAGTACGGTGGCAGCGCGATGAGCTACCTCGCTCACGTGGTTGCGGTCGAGGAAATCTCGCGCGGCTCGGCTTCGGTCGGGTTGTCCTACGGCGCGCACTCGAATTTGTGCGTCAATAACTTGTACGCCAATGGCAACGAAGCGCAGCGGCGCAAGTATTTGCCCAAACTGTGCTCGGGCGAATACGTCGGCGCGTTGGCGATGAGTGAGCCTGGCGCAGGCTCGGACGTAGTCGGCTCGATGAGCTGCCGCGCGGAGAAGCGCGGTGACCGATGGGTCGCCAACGGCAGTAAGATGTGGATCACCAACGGCCCGGACGCCGATGTGCTGATTGTCTACATGCGCACCGCGCCAAAGGAAATGAAATCGCGCGCCATGACCGCCTTCCTGGTGGAAAAAGGCATGAAAGGTTTTTCCACCGCGCAGAAGCTCGACAAGCTCGGCATGCGCGGCTCGAACACCTGCGAGCTGGTGTTCCAAGATTGCGAAATTCCCGAGGAGAACGTGCTAGGCGACGTCAACGGCGGCACGCGCGTACTCATGCGCGGACTGGACACCGAGCGCGTCACTCTTTCCGGCGGCCCGCTGGGCATCATGCAAGCTGCGCTCGATGTCGTAGTGCCTTACGTGCACGAGCGCAAACAGTTCGATCAACCGATCGGCATGTTTGAGCTGATGCAAGGCAAGCTCGCCGACATGTACGTGCGCCTGCAATCATCACGCGCCTTCTCGTACCGTGTGGCCGACGCGCTAGACCAAGGCCGCCCATCACGCAAAGACGCAGCGGCGTGTCTGCTGTACGCGTCGGAATCCGCCGTGCAAGTCGCGCTCGAAGCCATTCAGGCGCTCGGCGGCAACGGCTACATCAACGATTTTCCGACTGGCCGTTTACTGCGCGACGCCAAGTTGTACGACATCGGCGCGGGCACCAATGAAGTTCGCCGTATGTTGATCGGGCGCGAGTTATTCGAAGGATCGTAACAAGCGCGAGTTCATAGCCTGGATGAAGCGCAGCGCAATCCGGGCACTTTGTATCGGCAGTACCCAGCAACGACACCCGGATTGCGCTGCGCTTCATCCAGGCTACCGAAACAACGGAGACAAGCATGAGCAACAACATCGTCATCGCCGCCGCCAAACGCACCCCCATCGGCGGCATGAACGGGCAATTCGTTTCATTGACCTCACCGCAACTCGCAGCCGCCGCCATCGCCGCGTGCGTCCAGCAAAGCGGCCTCAAAGGCGAGGAGGTGTCGGAAGCGATCATCGGTTGCGTACTGCCGGCCGCGCTCGGCCAAGCGCCCGCGCGTCAAGCCGTGCTCGGCGCCGGTCTACCCAAAGCCGTGCCTTGCACCACCATCAACAAAGTGTGCGGCTCGGGCATGAAAGCAACGATGCTCGCCTATGACCAAATCCGCGCGGGTTCGGCAAACATCGTCCTCGCTGGCGGCATGGAATCGATGTCGAACGCGCCGCACCTGCTGCCGAAGGCGCGTCAAGGCTACCGTTACGGCCACGTGAAGGTGCTGGATCACATGGCCTTCGACGGCTTGGAGAACGCCTATGATGGCAAGTCGATGGGCACCTTTGCCGAATCCACAGCGGAAAAATACGGCTTCACGCGCGAGATGCAAGACGCCTATGCCATGGAGTCGGTGCGCCGGGCGCAGCGCGCGGTGAGCGACGGATCATTCAAGACCGAGATCGCGCCAGTCAGCATCAAAGGCAAACAAGGCGACATTTTGATCGACACCGACGAAACCCCAGGTCAATGCGATATCAACAAGATTCCAAAGCTGCGCCCTGCTTTCAAACCGGACGGCGGCACGGTCACAGCAGCCGCCTCAGCTTCGATCTCCGATGGTGCGGCCGCGCTGATTCTGATGCCGGAAAGCGAAGCCAAGTCCCGCGGGATTTCAGCAATCGCGCGCATCCTTGGGCACAGCAGCAACGCACACGAACCGGCCTGGTTCACTACAGCGCCGGTCGGCGCCATCGACCGCTTGCAGCGCAAGCTCGATTGGACGCCGAAGGACGTCGATCTCTATGAGATCAACGAAGCCTTCGCCGTCGTTACCATGGCTGCCATGAAGGATCTCAACCTGCCGCATGAGAAAGTGAATGTGAACGGCGGCGCCTGTGCACTCGGCCATCCCATCGGGGCGACCGGCGCACGGCTGATCGTCACATTGCTGCACGCGCTCAGAGCGCGCGGCGGCAAGCGCGGTATCGCGAGCTTATGCATCGGCGGCGGCGAAGCTACAGCCATCGCGCTCGAGTTGGTCTAAGCGCTATCGCAACGCGGACCGGCCTCCCCCAAAGCGCGTGATCGTGCACGATTCCAATCCGTACCGCCCCCCTCGCGCACAACTGCAGGAGCCGCCCGCTTTTGCGCCGGTGCCGCCGCCACGTGCCGTGCCAATGGCGAATGCGCTGAACTGGTACCGCGACGCGCTGCGTCTCGTCTTGCGCGCCCCTGGCAAGTGGTTAATGATCGGCGCGCTTTACTTTGTCGTGCGCTTGTTGATCGATCTCGTTCCAGTCGTAGGACCGACCTTACGGCAAACGCTGGGTGCGATCTTCGAGGGAGGCCTCTTGTTTGCCTGCCGCCGCACCGACTCCAACCAACTCGAAGTTCGCGACATGCTTGCCGGATTTCAGCAGGCCCTGCAGCCGCTGCTCATGCTGGGCGTCGTTTCGATGGCTGCAGTTGGCGCGGCCGCCATCACCGCCTCTTCCTTGGAGGACGAAGCAGGATTTCGCTGGGTCGTTTTCGGCGAACACACTCGAATGGAGTGGAGTTCGATCGTTGCGATCGAAGTCACCAGCATTCTCGTCAGCTTGCCGCTGGCGTTTGCTTCGGCACTCATTATGTTTCACGGAATCGGTGCGCTTGGCGCGATCAAACACAGCACGCGCGCCGTGTTGGTCAACCTGCCAGCACTGGTGACTGCCAGCGCCGTAGCCTTTGTCATCGTCTGGTTAGTGCTGGCCACGCTACCTCCCCTGCTAATTGCCTTGTTGCCTTGGCTGTTGGCGGCCTCGTACACCGCGTACCGCGACGTATTCCATCCCGATAGTTCGCCAAAATCGATCAATGCCATTGTTTGACACTCGCCTCGCCTGCAATAGCGACGCGTTCCAAGAAAACGCAGCGCACATGCGTGCGCTGGTAGACGATCTGCGGCGGCGCGTGGCACTAGCTGCCCAAGGTGGCGGCCCGGAGGCAGTGCAACGCCATACCGCCCGCGGCAAGCTGCTGGCGCGCGAACGCGTCACGACGCTGCTCGATCCCGGCAGCGCGTTTCTCGAGCTGTCGCAGCTCGCGGCCAATGGCATGTACAGCGGCGATGCGCCTTCGGCCGGCATTGTTACCGGCATCGGCCGCGTGCATGGCCGCGAGGTGATGGTGCTCGCCAATGACGCGACGGTAAAAGGCGGCACTTACTATCCGATGACGGTGAAAAAGCATCTGCGCGCACAAGAGATTGCACTGCAGAATCGCCTGCCCTGCATTTACTTGGTCGATTCCGGTGGAGCGTTTCTGCCGTTGCAGGACGAGGTTTTTCCCGACAAAGAGCATTTCGGCCGCATCTTCTACAACCAAGCCAGTATGTCGGCGCTCGGCATTCCGCAGATCGCGGCCGTGCTCGGATCGTGCACGGCCGGCGGCGCCTACGTGCCCGCGATGAGCGACGAAACCATTATCGTCAAGAACCAAGGCACTATTTTTCTCGGTGGCCCACCACTGGTGAAAGCCGCGACTGGGGAAGTCGTCACCGCGGAAGAGCTTGGCGGGGGCGACGTGCATAGCCGCACCTCGGGTGTCACTGACCATCTAGCGCACAACGACAAGCATGCGCTTGCGATCGCGCGCGAGATCGTCGCCAATCTTAACGTCAAACCTGCGGCGCAACTCGACGTACGCGAGCCGCGCGAGCCGAAATATGCCGCCGAAGAAATCTACGGCATCGTACCGAAAGACACTCGTCATCCCTACGACGTGCGCGAAATCATCGCGCGCATCGTCGATGCCTCTGAGTTTCACGAGTTCAAGGCGCTCTATGGCACGACGCTGGTTACGTGCTTCGCGCATATCCATGGTTATCCGGTAGGCATCGTTGCCAACAACGGCATATTGTTCTCGGAGTCGGCGCTCAAAGGCGCGCACTTCATCGAGCTGTGCGGCCAGCGCGGCATCCCGCTCGTTTTCCTGCAGAACATTACCGGTTTCATGGTAGGCAAGAAGTACGAGAATGCAGGCATCGCCAAGGACGGCGCAAAGATGGTCATGGCCGTTTCCTGCGCGCAAGTGCCCAAGTTCACCGTCATCATCGGCGGCTCTTTTGGCGCAGGCAACTACGGCATGTGCGGGCGTGCGTTCAATCCACGTTTTCTGTGGACCTGGCCGAACGCGCGCATTTCCGTCATGGGCGGCGAGCAAGCGGCCTCCGTATTGGCCACCGTTAAGCGTGACCAAATGGAAGCCAAAGGCGGCAAGTGGAGCAAGGAAGAAGAGGAAGAATTCAAGCGCCCACTGCGCCAGCAATACGAAGATCAAGGCAACCCCTACTACGCTACTGCGCGCGTGTGGGACGACGGCATCCTCGATCCCAAGCAGACGCGCACGGTTCTGGCGCTGGCCATCGCGGCCGCTATGAATGCGCCGATCGAACCGACGCGCTACGGGGTCTTCCGCATGTAAGCGGAATCAACCAACAGAAAGTACTCGTAGACGATGTCCGACCTACTCCTTGCCCGCGATCCCAGGGGCGTCGCCACGCTTACCCTCAACCGCCCGGCTCTGCACAACGCTTTCGACGATGCCCTAATCAGTGCTATGACGGCGCAACTCTGCGCGCTCGATGCCGACGCCGGCGTGCGCTGCGTCGTCCTGCGCGCGAATGGCAAGTCGTTTTCCGCCGGCGCGGACTTGAATTGGATGAAGCGCATGGCGGGTTACACACAAGATCAGAACCTCGCCGATGCGCGCGCACTCGCCAAGCTGATGCATACGCTTGATACGCTATCAAAGCCCACCATCGCACGCGTGCACGGGCCAGCCTACGGCGGCGGCGTCGGATTGGTCGCTTGCGTCGACATCGCCGTGGGCTACAGCGAAGCGAAGTTCAGTTTGTCCGAGGCGCGCCTCGGGCTCATTCCGGCGGTGATCAGCCCGTACGTCATTGCCAAAATGGGCGCCGCCTACGCGCGCCGGTACTTTATGACGGCGGAAGTGTTCGATGCCGCTGAAGCCTATCGCATCGGCTTGCTACAAGAATTGGTATCCGTGGAGGAGGAACTCGACGAGCAGATCGAGCTGTTGATCAAGCATTTGATTGCGGGCAGCCCGGATGCGCAGCGCGAGAACCGCGCGCTCATCAACGCCGTGGCGCAGCGGCCGATCGCCACGGACGTAATCGACGACACGGCGCAACGCATCGCGCGCGTGCGCGCATCGCCGCAGGGCAAAGAAGGAATTGCCGCGTTTCTCGAGAAGCGCAAACCGAAGTGGATTTAAGGGTCCGGATGTTCAACAAGATCCTCATCGCCAATCGCGGCGAAATTGCCTGCCGAGTCATCCGCACGTGCAAGCGGCTCGGTATACGCACTGTTGCCGTGTACTCGGACGCCGACGTGCGTGCGCAGCATGTGCAGCAGGCGGACGAAGCGGTGCATATCGGCGGTGCTCGGCCACAGGAGTCCTACCTGCGCATCGAGGCTGTGATTGCCGCGGCCGGCGCCACCGGCGCTCAAGCAATTCACCCTGGTTACGGCTTCTTGTCGGAGAACGAGGATTTTGCTCGCGCTTGTGCCTTGGCAAGAGTGACTTTCATCGGCCCCACGCCCGACGCGATCGCGCAAATGGGATCGAAGAGTGCGGCCAAGCGGCTCATGGAGCGCGCGGGTGTGCCTGTTGTTCCCGGTTATCACGGCGAGGCACAGGATCTCGCCACCCTCCAGAGCGAGGCGGCGCGTATCGGTTTCCCCCTGCTTATCAAGGCGGTGGCCGGCGGTGGCGGCAAAGGCATGCGCCTGGTGAACAACACTAACGAGTTCACCGCGCAACTCGAAGCGGCACGCCGCGAAGCGCAGAACGCCTTCAGCGACGATGCCGTGTTGCTCGAGCGCTTCGTACGCA
Organism: uncultured Burkholderiales bacterium; assembly: GCA_964488915.1. Lineage (GTDB taxonomy): Bacteria > Pseudomonadota > Gammaproteobacteria > Burkholderiales > JALYOK01 > CADEHE01. The sequence goes on along the minus strand of CAZAWU010000012.1, from coordinate 3,551 downwards.
AACCCCATCACATCGAATTCCAAGTATTCGGCGACACGCACGGCAACGTGGTGCACTTGTTCGAGCGCGAATGCTCAATTCAACGCCGCCACCAGAAAGTGCTGGAAGAGACCCCTTCACCTTTCCTCGACGACACCCTGCGAGCGAAGATGGCGCAAGCGGCGGTCGCCGCCGCCAAGGCGATTCAATACGTCAATGCCGGCACCATCGAGTTCATCGTCGGCGCCGATCGCGAGTTCTATTTCATGGAGATGAACACGCGTCTGCAGGTCGAGCATCCGGTGACCGAGCTGACCACCGGAGTCGATTTAGTCGAATGGCAGTTGCGCATCGCCGCGGGAGAGCCGTTGCCGCTCGCGCAATCGCAGATAGCGCACGGAGGGCATGCCATCGAGGTGCGAGTTTGCGCGGAGAATCCGGCTCAAGACTTCCTACCCGATACCGGCCGTCTATTGCTGTGCGATTTTGCGCAGAGCCCTGGTGTGCGCGTCGACGCCGGAGTGGTCACTGACGATGAGATCGGCATTTACTACGACTCCATGATTGCCAAACTGGTCACGCACGGTTCAACGCGCGCTGAGGCGATTGCGCGTCTGCAGAGCGCGCTGACCCAAACGGCCATCATTGGACCAGCGACTAACTTGGCATTGCTGCAGCGGATCGCCGCACATCCCCAGTTTATGGCGGGGCTTACCGATACCCATTTCATCGAGCAGCATCGCGCCGTGCTGCTGCACCAAAGCGAACCTTCCCCGGCCATACTCTCAGCCGCGGCACTGGTTCTTGAGGCGGCCGTGCACTCAAATGTCGATGCATCCTCGCCTTGGGCAACACTAAATGGGTGGCGCTTGAATGCAGCGAGCGAGCGGGCGTTTCATTTGCAGGATCGCGGCAGCGGCAAAGAGTATTACCCGCGCCTGCTGCGCAGCGCCACCGATACCCGGCTCGCCATAGGTAGCACAATCCAGACGCTGCGCGATGTGCTGCGGCGTGACAACGAGATCAGTTTCGTGCTGGGCGGCGAGCAACACCAGCTTAGCGTGGCCAAGGCGCAAGATCGTCTCTCGATCGTCACTGGCGCGCAGCGCTACGAATTGGACAGCGTTTCGCTCGAGGTGGAGTTTAGTCACGCAGACGCCGGCGGCGGCCGCTTAACCGCCCTAATGCCAGGACGCGTCGTGAAAGTGATGGTTGCCGCCGGCGCGCAAGTCAAACAAGGCCAGCCGCTGCTCATCATGGAAGCGATGAAGATGGAGCACACCATCACGAGTCCGCGCGACGGCGTTGTTGCCCGCGTGCTTTACGCAGCGAACGATACCGTTGCCGCGGATGCCTTGCTTGTCACATTCAAAGAATAAACTGGTGCTGCCACAACTCTCCACACAACCGATGCGCACTGCGCATGTCATTTGAATTCAGCTGGATCAATGCGCTCGCCGGCTTTGGCGTGGGCATCGTCGTCGGCCTCACCGGGGTCGGCGGCGGCGCACTGATGACGCCGATCATGGTATTGCTGTTCGGCGTTGCGCCGAGTACCGCGGTCGGCACCGACTTGTGGTTTGCCGCTATCACTAAGATCGTCGGCGGCTGGGTGCACGGCACCAAGGGTACGATCGATTGGCAGATCCTGCGCCGCCTGTTCTACGGTAGTTTGCCGGCCTCGGCGCTGACCCTGCTTTGGTTGCACGCGAGTGGCGCGCACCAATACACAAACGCCTTCATATACAAAACGCTCGGGGCAACGCTCGTTCTGACTTCCATTGCGGCACTATCACGCAAGTACGTGCACCGCATTGGTGATCGCCTGCGCGGCAGCCGACCGATCGAGTTCAAGGCGCTGCAACCCGCGCTCACGGTTGTGGCAGGCGCGATCCTAGGCTTCTTGGTGACGTTTACTTCGATCGGTGCCGGCGCGCTTGGAGCAGTAATGTTGCTTTATCTTTACCCATGGCGCCTGACGGCAAAGTCCTTGGTCGGCACGGACATCGTGCATGCGATTCCGCTGACGCTGCTCGCCGGTATCGGTCACTTGCTGATGGGCAACGTCAATTGGGCGCTGCTGGGTAACCTGCTGCTCGGTTCCATTCCCGGCATCGTCATCGGTTCGCTCGCCAGCGCGCACGCGCCGGATAAGCTCATCCGGACGGCAATCGCGACTGTGCTGACACTGGTCGGCTTGAAGATGCTGTTGAGCTGACGCCTTGTTTCGGCCGACGAGGGCGCTCAAGTATACTGCGCGCCGGAAAGCACTCGGCGCCTCCAAGCCTGACTCGATCATAACAGGCACAAGCAGCTAACTCGAATGAAAGAAGATCTAAGTATCGCGACGCCTAGTGTTTGGCGCGTCACACCGCTCGGCCGTGCACTGCTGGTTCTCGCGCAAGCGCTGGCGTTGGTCGGGGGCCTAGTACTGCTGATGATGATCGCGATCTCAACCATCAGTGTGCTCGGGCGCAAGCTGTTCGCCTCGCCGATCCAGGGCGACTTTGAACTCGTACAAATGGGCTGCGCGATCTGTGTCGCGTGCTTCTTGCCGTACTGCCAAGCGCAGCGCGGACATGTGATCGTCGATTTCTTCACGCTGAAACTCGCAGTGAATACGCGGCGTCTGCTCGATGCCATAGCGGCCCACATTCTCGCCGCATGCGCAGGCGTGGTCAGTTGGCGCCTATATGTCGGGATGCACTCGGTGCGCGAGGCGAACGAGTCGAGCATGCTGCTCGGGGTGCCTATCTGGTGGGCCTACGCCCCGATGGTTGTTGCCTTCGCCCTGCTCTGCGTGGTCGCGCTTTACTCGGCTTGGAGCGAGTTCACGCTGCGGAGGCACGCTTGAGCGCCGTCGCGGTCGCTGGTTTGTTTCTCGTCCTTCTACTGGTGATGATGGCGCTGCGCGTGCCGATCGGCATTGCGATGCTGCTCACCGGTGCGGCCGGCTATGTGGCGCTCGCAGGCTGGGACCCGCTGCTTAATCACCTCAAATCCCAGGCCTACGGACGCTACTCAAACTACGATTTATCGGTGGTGCCAATGTTTCTGCTCATGGGTAATCTCGCCACGCGCGGCGGCATTTCGGCAGCACTGTTTAGCGCTGCAAACGCTTTGATCGGTCATTTCCGCGGCGGCATTGCGATGGCGGGCGTTGGCGCGTGCGCAGCGTTTGGCGCGATCTGCGGATCGTCGCTGGCCACGGCGGCGACCATGGGGCAGATCGCACTGCCGGAGCTGCGCAAGTTTAACTACTCGCCCGCGCTTGCCACGGGCTCGCTCGCCGCCGGCGGTACGCTTGGAATCTTGATTCCGCCGTCCGTCGTACTGGCGATCTACGCGATCCTGACGGAACAAAACATTGCCAAACTGTTCACCGCCGCGTTCATCCCGGGCATCATCGCCATGTTGGGTTACATGATCGTCATTGCCATCTACGTGCGGGTGAAACCGGGATCCGGCCCGGCCGGCCCGCGCCGCTCCTGGGGCGAGCGCCTGCACGCCTTCCGCGCCACTTGGGCGATCGTTGCTATCTTCGCCGTCATGCTCGGTGGAATGTACGGCGG
>CAZAWU010000011.1:14629-38980 GCA_964488915.1 uncultured Burkholderiales bacterium | reverse complement strand
TGGCTCGATTTCTCGCCATCTTTTGTAGCATTAAGAGTGAAGCACTACACTAGCGGCCCTTGATAAATCGTTAATGAATGGACGCTTTCTGGGAGGCGTATGTGGCTTAGGTTGTTCGTGGGTGTTCTTAGCTTTGCGGCCGCACTGCAAGCGGTCAGTCAAGAAGGCGGCGTTGCCGATCGCGAAGAAGTGCGCAGATTGATTGAAGTATCGGGCTTGCTCAGTGCAGCGTCGCAGCGTTTTGCCGAAGCCGGTAGCGAGCGTCTGCTGCAGAAGCTCAAATTCGCATCTGAAGATGATCAGCTTCGAGCCAAGGGGGTCATGTATCAGGAAAGCAAAGCAATGTTCCAAGAGTTTGCGCGTTCGCCCGATGGCTTGCTGGACCGCATCGTGCCTGTGTATCAACGCCATCTGACGCAGCGCGAAGTGCGTGTGCTGTTGGAGTTCTACGAGCTGGATCTGAGCGGCAAACTCGCTTCCGCCGGCGGTTCCGTTAGCGAGGAATTGCGCAGGGTCGCGCAGGAATGGATGGTACCCAGACGAACCGAGTTTGAAGCGAGACTGCTTAAAGTGCTCGAGCGCGAAGGCGTGAAGGTTCAAGTGCCGTAGTTCGCATGGCTTTAACTCGATCCCCGGAACACCAACAAGAAACGGGGCTCAAGGCCCCGTCTCTTTGTTTGGCGGAGAGAGAGGGATTCGAACCCTCGATACAGCTTTTGACCGTATACTCCCTTAGCAGGGGAGCGCCTTCGACCACTCGGCCATCTCTCCAAAACTCGCACGGCAACTGCTCTGCCGTCATTCCGGCGTGAAACGTTAGGGCGGCAAGGTTAACGGTTTCGTCTCACCGGGTCAAACCGATTGATTCGACGTTGTCCGGTGCGCGGTGCGCGGTGCGCATCCTACGCCTGTGCGCCTTACGCCGGCACCTGATCCAAATCAAACGCGCGATGCAGCGCGCGCACAGCCAGCTCCATGTACTTTTCGTCGATGATGACCGAGATCTTGATCTCGCTGGTGGAAATCATTTGAATGTTGATGCCTTCATCGGCCAGCGTTTTGAACATCTTGCTGGCGATGCCGACGTGCGAGCGCATGCCGACGCCGACCAGCGAGACTTTCGCGATTTTGCGATCGCCGACCACGTCGCGCGCCTGGATCTTCGGTTTCACCGTGCTGTTCAACAAGCTCATGGTTTTGTCGAACTCGTTGCGGTTCACGGTGAAGGAAAAATCCGTCAGCCCTTCGTGGCCGATGTTTTGCACGATGACATCGACATCGATGTTCGCATCGGCTACCGCGCCGAGAATCTGATAGGCGATGCCGGGTTTATCCGGCACACCGAGCACGGTGATTTTCGCTTCGTCGCGATTGAAAGCGATGCCGGAAATGATCGGCTGTTCCATGGTCTTATCATCCTCGTAAGTGATCAGCGTGCCTTGGTTTTCTTCGGTGAAACTGGAGAGCACGCGCAACTTTACTTTGTATTTGCCGGCGAACTCCACCGAGCGGATTTGCAGTACTTTCGAGCCGAGGCTGGCCAGCTCGAGCATCTCTTCAAAAGTAATGCGGTCCAAGCGGCGCGCCTCGGGCACGATACGCGGGTCGGTGGTGTAGACGCCGTCGACATCGGTAAAGATCTGGCACTCGTCCGCTTTCAGCGCCGCAGCCAGCGCGACGCCGGTGGTGTCGGAGCCGCCGCGGCCGAGCGTGGTGATATTGCCGGCTTCGTCTACGCCTTGAAAGCCGGCGACGACGACGATGTGGCCGCTGTCCAAGTCCTTGCGCATGCGCTCTTCGTCAATCGAGAGAATGCGCGCTTTGGTGTAGGCGTTGTCGGTCAAAATGCGTACTTGCGCACCGGTGTAACTGCGCGCCTTAAACCCGAGGGCCTGCAGCGCCATTGCCATCAAGCCGATGGTGACTTGCTCCCCGGTAGACGCCACGACGTCGAGTTCGCGTGGGTCGGGGTGCGCTTGAATTTCCTTAGCGAGCGCGAGCAAGCGATTCGTCTCGCCCGACATGGCGGAGACGACGATGACTAACTTATGGCCTTGGGCGTGATACTTAGCGACGCGTTGTGCGACGGCTTTGATGCGATCGGGCGAACCGACCGAAGTGCCGCCGTATTTTTGTACGATGAGCGCCATACGAGAATCGGGAAAACTGTTATTTTACCGTAGCGTCGCAGTGCCGCTGCAGCCGCTGGCGTGGGGTTGGGTAGTTACACCGTTTGTTTGCTGGAGTATATCTTCCTAAATGAATAGGGATGGGATATTTGATGGTATACGATGCCTTGTATAAAGCGTCAGTGCGCCTGCGCCGCGGACTCAGTGCGGTTCTATTAGGATTGGCCGGGGTGGCGGTGGGTGCCGCGCGTGCCGGCGAAGATGCCCCCGCGTTCACCGTCATTAAGCCGGACGATATTCAGTGGCAAGAAAACAAAACCGTTCCGCCGGGCATGCTGCTGTTTATGATGTCCGGCGCGCCTAACAAGCCGGGTACGTTTACTTTTCGCGCCAAGATTCCCCCAGGGTACAAGTTGCCGCCGCATCGCCATCCGGATCGGCGCACCGTGACTGTGTTGCAGGGAACTTACTACTCGGGAGTTGGTGAAGTGTTTGACGAGTCGCGCTTGATCGCGTTTCCGCCAGGCAGCTACTACATCACCGAAGCCAATACGCCGCATTTTGCGATGGTGAAAGAAGAGGCGGTGATCATTCAGGAGGCGGGCGAGGGTCCCAACTCGGGCATCAGCTACGTGAACTCCGCCGACGATCCGCGCAGGCAAGCGTCGGGCAACTGAGCTGGTTGAAGCAACAAATTGGCTTGTTGGTTGTGGGGTCAATGAAATGTCAACGTTTCCATGGCGCCGACACATTGTCGACAGAACAAAGAATAATGTTTGAATAGTCAACGACGCGCGAGCCGGGTGCATTCAACCGCGCCGCGTGCACCTCAGCCGAGATTAAGCATTCACGCGCGTTCCCGTGGTATCCGGGGCTTGGGTGGCTGTTGCGCAGCCGTCCTTGCGGCTCGCGTCGCATCCGCCGTCATGCCTACCGTTGCTTGACGCGCGCGGCCGCCGACAATATTCTTCTCGCACAACAGCGACTAACCCTTTGACTTGTCGCTGAAAGATCGGAACGCCGTATCGGCCGACATGGCAGTGCGCTTGGCTGCCTCATAACTAGAACAATTCCCGTCCATCCGAACGCTAATCGGCGTGAACCGAGCTGGGGGTCGCTGTGCTGGACACAGCGGACGAATAAGAAGACGGGGTTCCGATGAAACTATTGACTGTTCTTGGCACGCGACCGGAAGCGATCAAACTTGCGCCTGTGATAAGGGCGTTGCGCGCGCACCATGCTCAAGTCATTGTGTGTGCGAGCGGCCAACACCGCGAGTTGTTGGATCCGCTGTTGCGGTTTTTCGATATCACCCCCGATTACGATCTCGACGTCATGCGGCGCGGCCTGAGCGGCTCCGGCGAGGAAGCGCTTTGTCTCGCCGGCATGACCGCCTACATCATGTCCGGGATTGCGCAGGCCATCGTCAAGAGCCAGCCCGATGCGGTGCTAGTGCATGGCGACACCGCGACTACCTTGGCGGGCAGCATCGCGGCTTTCATGCAGCGCGTGCCTATCGCGCACGTCGAAGCGGGGCTGCGCACGGGCGACATGCATGCACCTTGGCCGGAAGAGGCTAACCGCCGTTTGACCGACGCGCTCGCGCACTGGTATTTCGCGCCGACGGCCGGGGCGAAGCGCAATCTGCTGCACGAAGGCGTGGCGGACGAAAAGATCTTCGTTACCGGCAACACCGTCATCGATTCGCTTAACCACGTGATCGAGCGTCTGCACGGCGACCCAGCCTTGCGTGCCAGTTTGGAACGCAAGTTCGCGTATCTCGACGCGGCGCACCGCATTGTTTTGGTCACGGGGCACCGGCGCGAGAACTTTGGCGCGAGTTTCCGCGGCGTGTGCGACGCGCTCAAAGCCATAGCGCGTGCGCACGCCGAAGTGGCGATCGTGTACCCGGTGCATCTAAACCCCAACGTGCACGCGCCGGCACACGAGCTGCTGAGCGGTGAGCCCAACATCTATTTGATCGAGCCGCAGGAATATGTTCCGTTCGTTTATCTGATGCATCGCGCGCATCTGATCATTACCGACTCCGGTGGTGTGCAGGAAGAAGCGCCCGCGCTCGGTAAACCGGTGCTGGTCACGCGTGCGCGCACCGAGCGTCCCGAAGCGATCAAAGTCGGCGCCGCGCGCCTGGTCGGCGCCGATACGGCGCGCATCGTCGGGGCGGTGGAGCGATTGCTGACGGACCAGCATGCCTACGAGTACATGGCCAAGCCGCGCACATTGTTCGGCGACGGCAGGGCGGGTGGGCGCATCGCGCAGATCCTGCTGCACGGCGCGCCGTCTGCGGAGGAAAAGCAGCGCGGCGCGGTCAACTTGGTGATGTCGCCTGCGATGCCGTAACGCACTTGCAAGTTTTGTTTCAGAACTCAAAAAATGATGCTACTGCGATTGCTTTGCTTGGTTGTCTTTGTCTGGACCCTCGGTGCGGCGCGCGCCACGGCCGGCACCGATAGCGCCGACAACATCATCTTGTTGCTGCCGGATGCAACCAGTGTCGCCGACCCGCTGGTGAGCGCTTGGCTGGATGCCGGCCGCGAGGAAGGTTTGCATGTGGTGGTGCTGGCCGACAGCGAGTTCTTGCGGCTCGGGGCGGCGGCCCTGGACTACGCCGGCGTCATCCTGCCCGATCAGGTGCACGCCCGGGCCAGCGACGCGCTGGTGGGTGCGCTGCAACAGTACGTGGCTCAAGGTGGCAAGCTCATGTTGGTGTTTGACGCGGGAGTTTTGACCGATGCTGGTTTTTTCGCGTCACCGAGTTCGCGTTTCAGCGCGCTGGTGGGCGTTGACTATGCGCTTTATGACGAATTGCTTGGCGAAGTGACCGGCATCGGTGCGGTCATGGGCGGGCGGCGCTGGATGCGCCAACTGCAAGTGCCCCCAGGCAAGTCGATGCCGGTGGAGGCAGCTGTGGCGGACGAGGGCGCCCGGGCGCTGCGCCGCACGCCGCGCCGCTTGCACGCGACGCCTGCAGATCCGGGCGGACTGCGTACTTGGGATCACAAGCGTTTTCATCGCCCTGCGCATGAGCGCGTGCGGGGTCATTGGCGCGAGCGCGGCGGGCCGGGTTGGCGCTGGCGTCAGCGCCCGCCGACCGCGGCGCAGACGCATCAGATCGTGGGCTACTTCTATGGTGCACTGGACTATCCGAGCTACGTGACGCGCGGCGATTTTCCGGGCACGACGTTGCTGAGTTCAGCAAGCCAAGGCTTGGTGGCGGGGCAACGGACTTTTGGAGGCGGCGAAGTGCTGTTTGTCAACTTGCCGCTGGGCTATCTCAAGGGACAAACCGACGGCATGCTGCTGCACGGATTCCTGCACTACTTCGCGACCGAAGTGCTGCAGCTACCCATCCTTGCCGCGCAGCCGGGCGGCGTGCCGGGCATGATCGTCAACTGGCATGTGGACGATGGCGCCGCCATCGGCGACTTGGAACGCTTGAGCGATTTGCGCGGCATCGACGCCTGGAAGCAAGGGCCGTTCTCGATCCATCTGACCGCGGGGCCCGACCGCGATTTCTTCGGCGACGGCCTCGGGATGGATCTGGTAAACAATGAGTTGGCCAAGTGGTGGGTACGCTATTGGGACGAGCGGCGGCATCAGATCGGTAGCCACGGCGGCTGGATCCACGACTACTTCGGTATCAACGCGACGGAAGATAAGCGCGCCGAGTTCGAACCGTTGCTCGATCTAAACCTTCGGGCCATTCGCGGCGTCCTGCCCGAACGGCGCATCGTCGAGTATTCGGCGCCACAGGGCAATACGCCCAAGTGGAGCACGGCGTGGATGCAGCGCAACGGCTTTCTCGCTTATTACTTCACCGGGCACACCGGCATGGGGCCCACGCGTGCCTATCGCGACGGTGCCGGTCCAACCGAAGATTTGTGGGCGATGCCTTTGACCACCTATGGGAGCATGGCGACGTTTGAGGAGTTCGGAGACGAGGGCGTCGGTGAAGACGAAGCCGCCGAGTGGTTGACGGCGCTGGCCGATTTCGCCGTGCGCGAGCGTACCGTGCGCATGGTTTACTTCCATCCGCCGGGCGCGGCGGACTATCCCGAGGCGTTGCGCGCGCTGCTGGAGCGGGCGCAACAATACGATGATCAAGGCGCTTTTCGCTGGTACACGATGGCGCGCTTGGCGCGCTTCTTAAATGAACGCGAGCGGGTCAGTTGGACGGTGCGCGAGCGCAGCACCGGTACGCACTATTTCGCGGCCGAGCATCCGCAATCGCTGCGCCGGCAAGCCTGGCGCTTGCTGAAAGCGCGCTACGCCCGCCCGGTTGTGCTTAGCGGCAGCGCGGAAGTGATCGACGACGGCCGGTATTGGTTGGTGGCGGCGCGGGATTGCGCGCGGCTCGAGTTCAAAGCGCGCGACGCGCGTAAGCGTGGTGGCGCGAGCGCCGGCAGTTGCAGTAGCAGTCAATCGGGAGAGGTTCGACGATGCGAGCGATGAGTGTTTCCTTAATGCGCAGGCTGTTGCGGCATAGCTTGTTGATCTGCGGGTTCTGTCTGTTGGCCGTGACGGCGTACTCCTACGACCGCGGCCAGACGGAAGCGTTGCGCTTGAAAATGCATCCGCAACAGCGCGTCGACCTGAGCGCACCGCTGCGCCCGAGCGCGCGCAGTAAGCTGTCTTGGGACTTCATGGCGGCTCATGCTGCGGAAGTTCCGCTGCCTGGCGTCGTGCTGGTCGTGACACCGGCGCTCGGCACCGCCAACGGCCATTTCGCCTCGCCCGGCCAGCCGCGCTGGGTGGTCATACTGAGCTTGATCGGTTTGGGCATTGCAGTGTTTTTCATCATCGCCTACGCGATTCGCCACTACTATTTCACGCTGAATCGGCTGTTCTTCACGCAGCGCCACCCGTACGTGGATGTCGATACCGCGGCATGGCCGAGCGTGACCATCATCGTGCCGGCGCACAACGAAGAGAAAGTCATCGCCGATTCGCTGCGTGCGCTGACACAAGTCGACTACCCGCAGGATCGGCTCACCATCATGCCGATCAACGACCGCTCCACCGACAAGACGCAGCAGATCATCGACGAGTTGGCGCGCGCGCGACCAGGTCTGATCAAACCGCTACAGCGCAACGGCGGCAAACCCGGCAAGGCGGCCGCGTTGAAGGAGGCCACCAAGCTGGTCACCAGCGAGATCATCATCGTGTTTGATGCGGACTATTTTCCGTCGCGCGGATTGATCAAGCGCTTGGTGTCCCCGTTCTTCGATCCCGAGGTGGGCGCTACCATGGGGCGTGTAGTGCCCTTAAATGTCGGCAGCAATTTGCTCACGCGCTTGCTCGATATCGAACGCGCTGGCGGCTATCAAGTCGATCAGACGGCGCGTATGAACATGGGACTGGTGCCGCAATACGGCGGAACGGTGGGCGGGGTGCGCGTGGCGGCGTTGCGAGAAGTCGGCGGCTGGCACGACGATGTGCTGGCGGAGGATACCGATCTCACCTACCGCTTGCTGCTGGAAGGCTGGAAAACGGTCTACGAGAATCGCGCCGAATGCTACGAAGAAGTGCCGGAGAGCTGGCCGTCGCGCATCCGCCAGATCATGCGCTGGGCGCGCGGGCACAATCAGTCGCTGTGGCGCCACTTTGGCCAAGTGTTTCTGGAGCGCCACGTCGGCTTCTGGGAGCGCGTCGATGGTTTGGCGCTGCTCGGTGTCTACGCCCTCTCGCCGCTCATTGTGCTGGGTTGGATCTGCGCCATCGTGCTGTTCTATCTGAACGTCACGCCGCTGTCGGCGTCGCTGCTGGCGCTGCTCGCTGTGGTGTCGTACGGTGCGCTGGGCAACTTCGCTGCATTTTTTGAAGTGGCGACGGCTTCGTTCTTGGACGGCAGCCGCGAGCGTATCCGCCTGCTGCCGCTCAACTTCTTGAACTTCTTGATCAGCTTGGTGGCGATCACGCGCGCGAGCATTTGGCAGATGATCGTCGGTCCGTTCACGAAGCGCGAGAACGGTTGGGACAAGACCGCGCGCTACCGCGTACATTCGCTTACCTAGGACTACCGGCACAAGGACATCATGGCCGTTTTGGCGTTCGTCATCCTCTTGCTGCTCACCAGTGTGGTGTGCTTGGCGCCGCTGTTTCCCGCGTGGCAGGAGTGGCGCTTGCGCCGCGACGCGCTGCCGCTCGGCATCGAACAGAGCGAGTACACCAGCGTGCGCGTATTCGCCGAACGCTTTCGCAACCACGTGCAGCGCGAATTGGTAGCGCTCGAAACCAATCCCAACGGCGACAAGGAATATTTGCTGATTACCGACAACAACGGCTTTACGCCGGCACGGCTCGAACAAAGCGGGCAGCGCGTACAGCGCCGCGTGATCAGCGATTGCGCGCTGCAGTTGCCCGATGGTTACGCGTTCGAGCGCGAGGTGTACGGCAGAGGCGATGTGCACAGCGGCCGGCGCACGCGCATGCGCGCCGCCCTCGCCGATGCGCGTTTGGATCTCGGCGAAGGCAGTGTCGTACTGCGCTGGGCAGATGCCATGGATATCCACGTCGCGCCGCAAGCGCGCTTGCTCGGCCGCGCTTCCGCGGCGCGCAGCATCAGCCTCGCGCCGGGCAGCGAGTTTCGCCGTTTGCATGCGCCGAGCATCGAGTTCGGCGCTGCGCTGGCGCACGTAGAGCAGCCGAGCGAAGCGGATCCGCTGGTCAAAGCCCGCGCCAGCACTTATGAGCGCTTCGGTCCGGCTGGCGAGCAGACGCGCTGGCTGGTGCGCGACGAGCTGAGCGTGCCGGACAGCCGCAAAGTCGAATGCGCGCTGGTGGTGCGCGGGCGCTTGAATATCGGCACGGGCGCCTATCTGACCAAAGGCATCAAGAGTTATAAGGACATCGTCATCGGCGACGGCGCCATTATCGATGGCGCCATCGTCAGCCGGCGCGATATCACCATCGGCGGGCGCTGCGTCATCACTGGACCGATAGTTGCGCAAGGCCGCATCACCATCGGCCCAGGTTGCCGTTTCGGTAGCGCCGAGCAACCCACTACCGTCAGCGCCGATCGCATCGGTGTCGCCCCAGGCGCTGTGATACATGGTACTGTGTGGGCTAGAGAATTAGGCGAAACCAGATGATCAAGATTAAGATGGGTCAAGTATAGTGCGAGCATTGATTTCGCGGCTATTGCTGGTGTGCGTTCTTGCAAGCGCACGCGTTGGGTGGGCCGAGGCGCCGGTGTTCGACGCCCAGGCCTTCCAGCGCGCTAGCGGGGCGATCACGCTGGACGCCGCCAGTGCGATCGTCGATCCTTACTTTGCCAGCAAAGCGTTGTTGGTGGCGCATAGCAGTGGTCTGGACGTGCGTGCGCCGGCGCTGCGCTGGAGCGATTGGCTGCTCGGCAAACAACTGCCCGATGGCCGATTCCAGCGCTACGTTCTAAATGACGCGCAAGACACCGAGCGTCTGGGCGAAATCGCTGGCACTGCGCCGCCCGATGCGGACGACGCGTTGCTTGCGGTTTGGATCGAGCTGCTGAGCCTGCTCGGTGCCCAATGCGAAGGTTCGGTGGTTGCGCTGCCGCCGGCGTGGGCGCGCAGTCTCGATCTCGCCACGCAAGCCCTCGACCGTCTCATGGATGAGAACAGCGGTATCTACCATATTTCACCGGAGCAGCCGGTGGGTTTGCTGATGGATAACGTCGAGGTGTTCAGCGCCTGGCGCCACTTGGCGAAGTTCTACGCAAGCTGCGGTGAAGCGGGGCGCGCGCAGAGCGCGCAACGGCGCGCAGACGCATTGGCCGTGGCGATCGATCGAACCTTCTGGCAGCGCAGCGAGCGGCGCTATCGCGTCACGACGCAGCCGCGTGCTGCGTTCGAGTTCTACCCGGATGGTGTGGCGCAGTTCTATCCGTTGTTGGGAGATCTGCCGAATCGCCGCAGCTTCGAAAGCAGCGATTTCGGCATGTGGCTGCGCACGCACGCCGCGCATTGGCGGGCCTCGGCGCAGCATGATTTTCCTTGGGGTCTCGTCGCGGTGGCCGCGCAACGCGCCGGGGCCAGCGATGCCGCAGCGTGCTGGCTGCGCAGTGTCGATGCCGGGCGCGTACAGGAGATGAAGAGTCCTCACCCGGCGGCGCGCGGCGTGCGCTGGAACATCTTGGAAGAAGCCGCTTACCAGGGGTTGCGCCACCAACTTGGCGAGCGCGCGCTCGCCGCTAGTTGCAACGCCGCGACGCACTGAAACTGCGTAGATCACACGACATGAATCGAACCTATCTTTCTCTACTGTTCGCCTGCTTGGGCGTGGTGCCAGCCGTGGCTCAGGAAGACGCCACTGAGCAAGCGCTCGCCTTAAGGCAAAGCGACTTCATCGAGTTTGGCGTCAGCTACGACCGCTTGACCGACGGGCAAGACGATTGGAACGGACAATTCGTGCGCGCAAACATCGGCCTCACGCAGCGCGACCGACTCGACTTCGAACTTGCCAGCCAGGATCATTTCGATGACCGCGGCACTTTGCTTAGTGCAGGCATCACGCACATTTTCAACGAGGATTGGTACGGGCGCTTCGCGCTCGGTACCAGCAGCGGCGGCTTCTTTTTGCCGCGCTGGCGGGCCGACGCTTCCATCAGCCGCAAATGGCTGCCGCGGCGCAATCTGGTCACGACGCTTGGTGCCGGGTACTACGAAGCGAAGGATGAACATTCGGATCGCAACCTATCGCTTTCGATGTTGTACTACTTCGAGGCGCCGTTCATCCTCGAGTTCGGCGCGCGCTTAACCGAGAGCGACCCTGGTTCGGTCGACTCCGAGCGCTATTTCGGCGCGATCAACTGGGGACGTGTCAAAGACCGCTTCGTCACCCTCAAGTACGAGAGCGGCGAAGAAGGCTATCAGTTACTCGCGCCACAAGCCGCGGTGGTCGACTTCGACAGCGACGAATTGACGCTGGTTTGGCGCGAATGGGTGAGCAACGACTACGGCTTCAACGTGCGCTTGCAGCACTACTCCAATCCGTTCTACGACCGCGACGGCGTGGAGTTCTCTTTGTTTTTGGATTTTTAGGTTACTCATGACGCCTTTCTCCGAAGTCGATCGCCTCAGCCGTGCCAATCTAAGTGGCAAGCTGATACCGCAGCACCGAGCGCTGCGCCGCTTCGAGTACCCGGCGCGTCGCTGGTTGAGCGTGTTGCTCATACCGATTGCCTTCAATGTAGTGTTGTGGTGGCTGCGTGGACCGATCGCCGCGGCGTGGAGTTACATAGTCGAGTTCTGGTTGCCGCTGCTATCGCTGCCAGGGCATGCGTTGATTCAGGATGTGAGCTGGCGCGAAGCCAGCTTGCCGGTGCCAAGCATCGCGCTCAGCGCCGGTCCGCCAAGCCGGTTCGGATGGTGGTTGGGTTTGGCGCTGTCGGTACTCGTCTGGCCACTCACAAAAGTCCTGCCGGAACGGCTGACGCCACTGAAATACGTTCTGCGCTGGTGTTCACTCGTGCAGCTGACGGCGCAGATTTACTTCTGGTTCTGGCCCGCTTCATTTCCGCATTCGATCGCCGACATCACGCACGTGGAATTCGGCGCGGGTTTCGCGTTGATGTTCGTCGCACCTTGGGTGCACGCGCTGACTTACCATATTTTCGGCTTCGGCTGGCCGCGCAAGATCGCCCTTACGGCGCTCAGTGTGCTTTACGTCGCGGCGGCGACACCGCTGCTCATGACGGTGCACGCTTGGCTGATTCACCATCTTTCGCTGCTCGTTGCGCCGCTGTTGTATCTGATCTTCGGGCTGCTGTTTCTTATCGCAGGCCTGGTCGGTTTGTACTCATGGGCGATGAGCTGGCGCATGGGCGCCGAAGAGAAAGATGTCTGGAGTTAGAAGCCCCTGATTGAGCCAGACCCGTTTCCGTGTAAACATAGCGCTTGCTGCGCGCGTTAAGCGCGCTACCGCCTTGCTAGGAGGACGCCTATGTCACGCACCGTGTTACGCATGTTCAATCTGCTGATTTCCACTGCCCTGGGCGCCATGCTCGTAGCCGCGAGTGCGTGGGCGGCGAACGACTCTCCCGTGGGCAAATGGAAAACGATTTCCGACGAGGACGGCAAGCCGCGGGCGATCATCGAGATCGTCGAAAACAACGGCGTCTACGAAGGTTTCATTCGCGAGCGTTTCCCGCGCCCCGACGACGACCCGGAAGGCAAGTGCCGTGACTGCCCGGGGCAGTTCAAGGATCAGCCGATCATCGGCATGAAGAACATGTGGGGATTGAAGAAAGAAGGCAACGAGTACAAGGGCGGCCAAATCCTCGACCCGAAGAAGGGCAAGATCTACAAGTGCAAGATGTGGCTCACCGACGATGGCAAGACACTGAACGTGCGCGGCTTCATCGGTGTTTCCCTGATTGGGCGCTCGCAAACGTGGTTGCGCGAGCCGTAGCATCCGGCGCTTGCGCGCACTTCCGCTAAAATCAAGAGGGGCGAGTTACTCGCCCCTTTCTTTTTAGTTTATCGATCATGCCGGCCCCGCTCATTGCTCATGTGCTCTACCGCTTCGATGTCGGCGGCCTGGAGAACGGCGTGGTCAATCTGCTCAATCGCATACCGAGCGATCGCTACCGGCACGCCATCGTTTGTCTAAGCGACTATGCAGAGGCGTTTCGCGAGCGCCTGGCAGACAAGAACGCTATCCCGATATACGCGCTGCACAAGCGACCCGGCCGCGATCCCAGTCTGTTCGGCAAGCTTTATCGCTTGTTTCGAGAACTGCGGCCGCACATCACGCATACGCGCAACTTCGCCGCGTTCGATGCGCTATTGCCAGCGCTGCTTGCCGGCGTCAAGCATCGCGTGCACGGCGAGCACGGCCGCGATGTCATCGACCTCGACGGAACGAACAAGAAGCAGCAGTGGCTGCGGCGTCTGCACAACCCGCTGGTCAACCGCTGGATAGCCTTGTCGAAGGATCTAGAGAGCTACCTGGTGCGGCGCTGCGGGGTCGCTGCGGGCAAGGTGACGCAGATATACAACGGTGTTGATACCGAGAAGTTCAGACCGAGCGCTGAGCGTGCAACGTTGCCAGTCGACGGCTTTGCCGAGGGCGACGCAATCGTTATCGGTTCAGTCAGCCGCTTGCAGGCCGTCAAGGATCCGCTCAATCTGGTGCGCGCTTTCATCGAGCTTGTGCGCGGTTGGCCGCAGCAGAGCCGGCGCTTGCGCTTAGCGCTCATCGGCGGCGGGCCGCTGCACGCGCAATGTTTGCAGGAACTGCAACAAGCCGGCCTCGCGGCGCAAGCGTGGCTGCCGGGCGATCGCGCTGACATCGCTGAGTTGATGCGCGCCATGGATATCTTTGTGTTGCCCTCTTTGGGAGAAGGCATCTCCAACACCGTTCTGGAAGCCCAAGCGAGTGGCTTGCCGGTGGTTGCGACGCGCGTGGGCGGAACCCCGGAGATTGTCATCGAAGGCGTGACTGCCCTGCTAGTTGCCCCCGCCAACCCGCCAGCTCTTGCTGCTGCGTTGCGCGAGCTTTCCGATAACGAAGACCGGCGCCGGCGCGCAAGACAAGCGGCGCGCGACTACGCCGTTCGGCAGTTCAGCATGGAGGCAATGGTGCAGAACTACCTCGGCGTGTACGACGCCTTTGCTTTGAGGTCGCGTTAAGCACGTACAGGCAGCACGCGTACCCCGCAGTCAAATGCAAAGCGCGTTGCG
Organism: uncultured Burkholderiales bacterium; assembly: GCA_964488915.1. Classification (GTDB taxonomy): domain Bacteria; phylum Pseudomonadota; class Gammaproteobacteria; order Burkholderiales; family JALYOK01; genus CADEHE01. Next base: position 25,167 of record CAZAWU010000011.1, on the reverse strand, counting down.
GTATGCCCGCTTGGGTGAATTGCCACCCACCGGCGTTTCGTCGTCAACCTGATTGCGTGTGATCTGGTAACGCTTCGGGAAAATTCGCGCAATGTAACTACTTGAGCGAGCGCGCTTCCTCACGCCACCATGTTGCTGTGCGCGCGCGGCTGGCTAAACTGCAATTGTGAGCCAGCACAACGAGATGCCGTTGAGCGGCCAAATGCAGAACAACCAAAAACAACCATGTCCGCCCGCTTTCAGCTCCTCGAATTGTTTTTGACTGCGCTGGGCGCCGCCACGCGCGGTGCACACAGACTCAAACCGTACTTCGTTGGCCTGGCGTTGCTCGCGGTACTGCCCAGCGCTCAGGCCGCGGGCGGGAACGAGATCTCCGCCGATATGGCCAAGCGCGCCAGCGAAAGCCTCAAAGCAGCGCGCGGCCTCGGCGTGCCGAAATCGGCGGAGATTACGCAGCTCATTTTGCAGGAGCGCTTCGAGGAGTTCGAGCGGCGCTCCAAACTCTTCGAAGAAAAATTCTCCGGCGATCCGGTTTACGAGTCGCCGCTGATCAAGCTCTACGATGCGATCGATCGTACCAACCTCAGCGTGCTGGAGAAACTGGACAAGTGGGTTCGCACGAGGCCGAACTACATTTCCTACGGAGCGCGCGGAGTGTACAAAGAGAAGCGCGGCTACTGGCTCCGCGGCGGCGAGTTCGTCGAGCGCACCCCACCGGAGGCGCTCGCTTCGATGATCAGGGTTCACGAAGAAGCGCGCCGCGATTTGCTAACCGCGCTGGACATCAATAACAAGTTCGTGCCTGCGTACAACAGCTTGATCCGCATCGAACGCGCACGCGGTAGCAAAAAGAGCGCAAAGGCCATTTTGGCCGCGGCGGTGCGCGAAATCCCGCACACCTACTACGTGCGCTTCGAGTATCTGCAAGCGCTTACGCCGCGCTGGGGCGGTTCGTATGAGCGCATGCGCATCTACACGGACGACCTCGACCAAAAAGCGCTCACCAATCCGCGCATCTGGAGCCTCAAGGGCGAGGCGTTCGCGGAGCGCGGCGGCCATGCGTGGAACGCTAGCGATTACGCTAACGCCGCGCGCTACTACTCGGAAGCGCTGGCGTATGGCGATCGGATGGAATTCTTAAGAGATCGCGGCTACGTCTATATCACGCTCGGGCGCTATGATCTCGCGCTGGCGGATCTCTCGCGCTACCGTGAGTACGACCCGCATAACGCCGACGTGAACAACTACCTCGAGCAGCTTAGGGCTGCGACCGTGCGCCGCTAAGCAACACCCGCCGCTTTCAGCTGCTCCAGTCGTCCACTCGAGAGGCCGAGTAGCCGGGTCAACACTGCCTCGGTGTGCTGCCCCAATAGCGGTGGCGCACTTTGATATTCGGGCGGCGTCGCCGATAGTCGCAGCGGGCTTGCAACCAGAGGTACGCTGCCGCCGCTTGCGTGCGGCAAGTTCACTTGCATGCCGCGCGCTGTCACTTGCTCGTTCGCGAACACCTGCGCCAAGTCGTTGATCGGCCCGCACGGCACGCCGGCTTGTTCCAGCAACTCGATCCATTCCGCTGTAGTGCGTGTGGCGCACGCGTGGGCGACGATCGGCATTAATTCCGTGCGATGCTGAATGCGCGCGGCGTTGGTCCGAAAGCGCGTATCCTGTGCGACTTCTCCCCGTCCCGCGCAAGCGCAGAAGCGCGCGAACTGCGCGTCGTTGCCGATCGCCAGCACCATGTGCCCATCGCGCGTTGCAAAAACCTGATAGGGCGTGACGTTCGGATGGGCGTTGCCCATGCGCTGCGGCGGCTTGCCACTAACCAGATAGTTCAGCGCCTGGTTGGCGAGCACTGCTACCTGCACGTCGAGTAGCGCCAGATCGATGTATTGGCCGGCGCCGGTGCGCTCGCGATGCGCGAGTGCGGCGAGAATCGCGACCGTGGCATACATGCCGGTCATGATGTCGGTCAGCGCTACGCCGATCTTCATGGGGCCGCCGCCGGGTTTGCCGTCCGCTTCGCCGGTGATGCTCATGATGCCGCCCATCGCTTGGATCATGAAATCGTAGCCGGCGCGGTTGCGATATGGCCCCGTTTGCCCGAAGCCCGTGATTGAACAGTAGATCAAACTGGGATTGATCGGATTGAGCGAAGCATAGTCGAGGCCATACTGCTGCAAGCCGCCGACTTTGAAGTTTTCCACCACGATGTCGCTCTTGCGTGCCAGTTCGCGGACGAGTTCTTGCCCTTCGGCTTTGGTGAAGTCGATGGTGACAGACTGCTTGTTACGGTTGCAGGACTGAAAGTACGCGGATTCTTTCGTTGCATTGCCTGCGCCGTCGCGCAAAAACGGCGGACCCCAGGTGCGGGTATCGTCGCCCACCTCCGGGCGTTCAACTTTGATTACTTCCGCGCCGAGGTCGCCTAAGATCTGCGTCGACCAAGGCCCGGCGAGCACGCGCGATAGATCAAGTACGCGCAAATGGGAGAGGGCACTCATAGTTGTTCGATTGGGTTGGGGCGAGCTGCATTACTTGCCGGCCGCCGTTGTTTGTTAGCTCAAGGTGCGCGCAGCGCACCCAATTTTGTCGACTCTGCGTGCAGCCCGAACGTGGGAACCGCGAAGACAGGGGTTCCCCCGCGCGTTCTTACCCTGCGAATGCCGAAATCCCGGTGATCGCACGCCCGAGAATCAGTGCGTGCACATCGTGCGTGCCTTCGTAAGTGTTCACCGCTTCCAGGTTCATCGCGTGACGGATTACGTGATACTCATCCGAAACACCGTTGCCGCCGTGCATGTCGCGTGCCGTGCGCGCAATCTCTAGGGCCTTGCCGCAGTTGTTGCGCTTGACGATGGAGATCATTTCCGGTGTCGCGCGGTCTTGGTCGAGCAGGCGGCCCACGCGCAGGCTTGCTTGCAAGGCGAGTGCGATATCGGTCTGCATGTCCACGAGCTTCTTCTGGATGAGCTGATTCGCGGCGAGCGGACGGCTGAACTGTGTGCGCTCCAGCGTGTAGCGGCGTGCCGCGTGCCAGCAGTACTCCGCGGCGCCCAACGCGCCGAACGAGATGCCATAGCGTGCTTTGTTGAGGCAACTAAACGGGCCCCTCAGCCCCGTCACGTTGGGTAACACGTTCTCTTCCGGCACGAACACGTTATCCATCTGGATCATGCCGGTGAGCGACGCACGCAAGCTGAACTTGCCCTCGATCTTCGGCGTGTTCAGTCCGGCTGCGCCCTTCTCGACGATGAAACCGCGCATGACGCCACCCTCGTCCTTCGCCCATACCAGCAGCACATCGGCTGCCGGAGAGTTGGTGATCCAGTTCTTGGCGCCGGTCAATTTGTAGCCGCCAGCAACTTGCTTGGCGCGCGTTCTCATTGACCCGGGATCGGAGCCGTGGTCGGGCTCAGTCAAACCGAAGCAGCCGATCCACTCACCCTTCGCCAGTTTCGGCAGATACTTTTGCCGCTGCGCTTCGGAACCGAACGCGTAGATTGGATACATGACGAGCGAAGACTGCACGCTCGCCATTGAGCGGTAACTCGAATCGACGCGTTCGATCTCGCGCGCAATCAAGCCGTAGCTGACTTGATTGACGCCCGCGCAGCCGTAGCCCTGAATGGTGCAGCCGAGCAGCCCCAGTTCGCCCATTTCGTAGAAGATGTCACGGTCGAATGTTTCGTGCCGGTTGGCTTCCAGCACGCGCGGCATCAGCTTGTCTTGGCAATAGTCGCGGACGCTGTCGCGCAGCAAGCGCTCGTCTTCGCTGAGCTGGTCTTCGAGCAGGAACGGATCGGCCCAATCGAAGGCGGCCTTGAGTGCGGTTTCTTTGGCGGGCGCGTTCATGACGTCATCGCGTTTGGCAAACGCTCGCGATTATATCGCGCGTTCGCGGCGACACTCTGGTTTAGCGGAAGACGTGTAGCCGCGATCGCGCCTACTGCGAGCGCGCCGCCCGTATAATCGATACGCTTGATCTTACTATCCATTTTGGCTGCGTACGTCATGCATTTGCATCGGTTGCTCATCGTTCGCATGGTCTTGCTGGCGGTACTTTGCGCGGTTGCGCTGCTGGCGCCGGGTGCGTTCGGTTTGAACTTCGCACACGCGCCCTTGTTGATGCTGCTGGGGCTCATGCTGGCGTTGACTCTGGCCGGCTATGTGCGCGGGCGCGCCGCGGTGACGGAATTGGAGATGTTTGCGCATCTGTTGGCGGATACGCTGGCGCTTTCTGCGGCGATGTACTTCACCGGCGGGTATACGAATCCGCTTATTTCGCTACTGCTGCTGCCGCTGGTGACAGCGGCGGTGACGTTACGTGCGCGCTATGCGTGGGCGCTCGCCGCGATGACGGTGCTGGCGTACACGGTGCTGATGGAGCGCTACCAGCCTCTCGAGTTGAGCGGCGGCGCAACCACCATGTTCAGCCTGCACTTGGCGGGGATGTGGATTACCTTCGTGTTGAGCGCGCTGATCGTCGCGTTCTTCGTGCAGCGCATGAGCGCTTCGGTGCGTGTGCGCGATCTGGCGTTGGCACAAGCGCGCGAGCAAATGCTGCGCCAGCAGCAAGTTGCGGCCCTGGGGGCGTTGGCCGCCGGCGCCGCGCATGAGTTGGGCACACCGCTGGCCACCATGGCGGTGATCGCGCGCGAACTGGAATTGGAACTCTCGCAAGAACGCTCTCGCCTGCAGACGGCATCAAGCGGCATCGACGACGTGCGCACACTGCAGCAGCAAATCGCAGCGTGCAAGAGCATCGTCGCGCGGTTGCAAAACCGCGCAGGCGCGCAGGATGGCGAGTCCCAGCCGTTCGACGCCTACGTGCAGGAGTTGGTCGAGCACTGGCGCTTGATACGTCCCGCGGCGAGTTGCCGCATCGATTTGCGTAGCGCCACGCCGGCGCCGTACCTCACGCCCGATGCTGCGCTGGGACAAGCGATCGTCAATTTGCTCAACAACGCTGCCGACGCCAGCTCAGAGCCGATCGTGCTGGAGGCGAGTTGGACGGCGCAAGCGATCGCCATCGCCGTTAAGGACCGCGGGCCGGGTGTTGCGCGCGAATTGTTGCCCAAGCTCGGACGCGAGCCGGTGACGACAAAAGCGCTCGGTCACGCGGGCCTGGGTCTGGTGCTCGCGCGCACGACCGCCGATCATTTCGGCGGCGAGTTGTCACTGCGCAACGCGCCGAGTGGCGGCCTGATCGCGCAGCTCAGCGTGCCGCTCGCCGCCTTGCAGGGCGCGCGATGATCGACGGGGCGCCACTGCTGCTGGTGGACGACGACGCCGGTTTCGGCGAAGTCCTCGCGCGCGCGCTGCGCCGCCGAGGACTCGCGGTGAGTTATGCGCAAGACAGCGCTGAAGCGCTGCGACTCGCACGCACGCAACCGCCGCGCTACGCCATCGTCGACCTGCGCCTTGGCACCGATTCGGGCTTACCGCTGGTGACTCAACTGCGCGCGCTGTCCGCTGGCATGCGTATTTTGGTGCTGACCGGATTCGCCAGCATCACCACTGCAGTGGAAGCGATTAAGCTCGGCGCCGATAATTATTTGAGCAAACCGGCGCACGCCGACGAAGTCCTGAACGCGTTGCTCAAAGACGATGCGGCGCATGCGCACAGTCCGATCAGCGCCGCGCCGATTTCGGTCGCGCGACTCGAATGGGAGCACATACAAAAAGTGCTGCACGAGCACGAAGGCAACATTTCCGCTACCGCGCGCGCGCTCAACATGCACCGGCGCACGCTGCAGCGTAAGCTGGCTAAGCGGCCGGCGCGTGAAAGCTAAATACTGGTAATTCTATCGCCCCAAAAATGGCTATGAATAAAATTTAATCGATCATTAGGTTGGCAGTATATGGTCCCAATGCGCTAATTTTGCGTACGTTACGCCGATTCCGCCGCAAACCACGACCAAGACATCGCCAGCATCGGCAAGCACGGGATGACGGCCATACACAGCGGCGAGCGCTGCACCGCAAGCAGGCTCAACCAGCGCGCGCTGATCATCGGCGAAGCGCAAGCAAGCGTCCACCGCTTGGCGGTCGCTCACCACTACGGAGTGCACGTTGCTGCCGCGCGCATACTCCAGAGCCTGCGCCGCCACACGGCGCGCGCCGAGTGTTGTGGCGATGGAGGTGATGGCGGGCAGTTCGACCAGCTTGCCGGCGGCAAGCGCGGCATGTAGAGAAGCGGCGCCGACCGTTTCCACCGCGACGACGTGTGTGTCGCGCCAGCCGACCTCGCGCAAGCCCTGCATTACGCCACAGAATAGCCCGCCGCCGCCCACCGCTACGACCACTGCTGCGGGCACGTGCTTAATCTCCTGCGCGGCTTCGTGAATCAGCGAGGCGTTACCGCGCCAAACGATAGGGTCGTCGAACGGGTGCACGTAGTCGCCGCCAGTCTGCCTGCACAATGCCAGGGCATGCGCATGCGCCAGATCCCACACTGCGCCGTGAACGATGACTTCCGCGCCGAGGGCACGCATGCGTTCGGCCACGTCTGAGGCGGTGCTCTCCGGCACCACAATCGTTGCTGGCACACCGAGGCGCTGCGCCGCGAAAGCGACGGCATAGCCGGCGTTACCGCCGGATGAGGACACCAGACGCTGGCAGCCGCGCTCGGCGTAGTGCTGGCACAGCGCGCCGATGCCGCGGATCTTGAACGAGCCGGCTTCGTGCCAGCACTCCATCTTCAAGTAGACCGGGCGTGCGGCGACGCCGCTAAGCGCCAACGAACGGATCAGCGGTGTGGGTTGATAGAGCGGCACGGCGCGCCTTTCGGTTTCGATAGAATCGCGAAGTCGGAGAGATGGCAGAGCGGTCGATTGCGGCGGTCTTGAAAACCGTTGACTCGCAAGGGTCCGGGGGTTCGAATCCCTCTCTCTCCGCCAAGTTGGGCGTGCGTCGGACCCCCAGCGCTCTTTTTCATGGACATAACTAACTGATTTTGCGTAAATGTTGACCAAGCTGGGGTTGGCACGTCAGCGCCAAAACTTGCAACTTTTCTCGGTTTTCCATACTCTAACCACTGAATTTTCCTAAACACTTGGAGTGTTACATGGCTGAAATGCCGTATGGCTTGCAATCCGGTGGCGCGATAGCCGTTCCGCAAAACCGCGTCTTGCGCAATACCTATTTGTTGCTGGCGATCTCGCTGATCCCGACCGTGATCGGTGCGATGGTCGGGATGCAGTTCAACATCCTGCCGCGCGGCATGATGGGGTTCATTATCATGATCGCGGCATTCTACGGCTTCATTTGGGCGATCGAGCGCAACCGCGACAACTCGCTCGGCGTCGTGTTGATGCTGGCCTTCACGTTCTTCTTGGGCGTGGTGCTCGGGCCGCTGTTGAGCTTCGTGCTGCGCTTAGGTAATGGCCCGCAATTGGTTGGGCTGGCGGCCGGTGGTACGGCGGCGGTGTTCTTCGCCATGGCGGGCATTGCCACCACGAGCAAGCGCGATTTCGGCTCGATGGGCAAGTTCTTGGTCGCTGGCGTGATCGTCGCGATGGTGCTGGTGGTCGCCAACGCGTTCTTCCAGTCTCCCGCGATGCACCTGGCGATTCTGGCGATCTTCATCCCGCTGAGCTCGATGCTGATTCTGTTCCACGTCAACCAGGTGGTGCGCGGCGGCGAGACCAACTACATCAGCGCGGCGCTGAGCATCTACATTGCCGTGTACAACCTGTTCTCCAGCTTGTTGCAGATCTTAGGCATCTTCGGCGGGAGCGACGACTGATCGCCCCTACCACCGGAAACGAAAAAGGCGGCCTGCGGGCCGCCTTTTTCATTCTTGCTTCTTCCTGGCGGTGCGTCTACTCGAAGCGGGCGAGCCTATCCGCACTGCGCGCCAGTGTGAGGTTTGCCACCAGCGGCACGGTCTGGTCTAGGAAACGGTCGCGGTGACGCTCAGGGACCGGAAGCGCTTGTGGCAGTGCGACGGTGAGCGGATCTTGATGCACGCCGTTTACCAGGAATTCGTAGTGCAGATGCGGTCCCGTCGCCCACCCGGTGCTGCCGACATAGCCGATCACTTCGCCTTGAACGACTTTCGCGCCGGCCTTGACCCCATCGCGGATGCGCGAGAGGTGGCCGTATAGCGTGCTGTACTGGCCGTCATGGCGCAAGCCGATGGCGTTGCCGTAGCCGCCATGGCGACCCGCCAGGGTCACCACGCCGTCGGCGATCGCCACGATCGGCGTACCCTCGGGTGCCGCTAGGTCTACACCCTTGTGCGCGCGCCAGGAGTTGAACACGGGATGCAATCGCGACATCGAGAAACCTGAAGTGACGCGCGAAAACTCAACCGGCGAGCGCAAAAATGCTTTGTGCAAACTTTCGCCTTCGGGCGTGTAGTAATCACCTACACCGGGTTGCTGCTCGAAGTAAACCGCGCGATAGGTGTTTCCCTGGTTGATGAATTCGGCGGCCAGCAGGCGGCCCGCTTTGATGGCCTCCGCGCCGTCGTAGTACTGCTCGTAGACCACCGAGAAGCGATCGCCGCGGCGCAAGTCGGTGTGGAAGTCGATGTCGGCGGAGAACGTCTTCACCAGCTGCGCGGTGATCGCGTCCGGGATGCCTACCTCGTCAGTCGCGCCGAACAAAGAGGAACGCACCACGCCCGAGCGCATCTGCATTTGGCGCGACACGTCGGCCGATAGCAGAATCGAATACAACCCGTGCTTGCCACGCCGGATTTCCAGCGCCGACTCGCTGTCGCGGCGCACGCGCAAGCTCACTAGCGAACCGTCGGGATCGGTGCGCGCCATGAACACGCGGCCCACCGGCAGCCGCAATAGTTCGGAGGCGCGCGGGTCGTCGCGCACGAAGGCGAGGATTTCTTCGATCTGCACGCCCAAGCGGTTGAGCAGATCCGAAAGCGTGTCGCCCGCGCGCACGGTATCCAGGCTCACCACGGGCAGTTCGACAGGCGCTCTATTCTGGGCGTTTAGGCGTTCGACCGTTTCTTCGAACGTCGGCGTGGCGTCGCGCTCGAGCGAGATTTCGGTCGTGACCGTGCGAATGGCCACCGGCGGCTCGACCGCGGTTCTCGGTGCGATGCCGAACGCGGTCAACACGCCTACCGAAGGCAAAGCAAGCAGAGCGGCGATGAGATGTTTCCGGGCCACGGAGCGTTCTTGGAGTTGGTTTAAGATGCCGAAACCTCGCGAGTTTAAGCCGGCGTTGCCGAGTTTGCAACAAGTTTAATTTGGCAACATGAGCGGCGTGCGCTGCTCCAGCAGGCATGGCTTATAAGCAAATAGAATCAAATGGATAACAGCTTAGACACGATCAAGCGCGGCTGCGACGAGCTTTTGGTCGAACAAGAACTCATCGACAAGCTTAAGCGCGGCCGGCCCCTGCGCGTCAAGACCGGCTTCGATCCCACCGCACCGGACTTGCATCTCGGTCACACCGTACTGCTCAACAAGATGCGGCAGCTGCAGGGGTTAGGCCATCACATCATTTTCTTGATCGGCGATTTCACCGGCATGATCGGCGATCCGACCGGTAAGAACGCCACACGCCCGCCGCTATCGCGCGAAGAAATCCTCACTAACGCCCAGACCTACGCCGAGCAGGTCTTCAAAATTCTCGATTCCGCTCGCACGGAAGTTGCCTACAACTCCACCTGGATGGACAAGTTCAGCCCGGGAGACATGATCAAGCTCGCCGCTACCCATACCGTGGCGCGCATGCTTGAGCGCGATGATTTCGCCAAGCGCTATAAAGGCGGGCAACCAATTGCCATCCACGAGTTTCTCTATCCGCTGGTGCAGGGGTACGACTCGGTCGCGCTCAAAGCGGACTTGGAACTCGGCGGCACCGATCAAAAGTTCAACCTGCTGGTGGGACGCGAGCTGCAGAAGCATTTCGGTCAGCCGCCGCAGTGCATCCTCACCATGCCGCTGCTGGAGGGTACCGACGGCATCGAAAAGATGTCGAAGTCGAAGGGCAACTACATCGGCATCAACGAAGCGCCGGAGCAGATTTTCGGCAAGCTCATGTCGATTTCCGACGATTTGATGTGGCGCTACTTAGAGCTGCTTTCGTTCCAACCGCTGACTACGCTGCGCGCATGGAAGAGCGAAGTAGACGGTGGGCGCAATCCGCGCGACATCAAGGTTGCGCTCGCGCAGGAAATCGTCGCGCGTTTCCACGGCCAGCCGGCCGCTGAGCGCGCGCTGCAAGATTTCGAGGCGCGCTTCAAGCACGACGCCATCCCCGAAGATCTGCCGGAGTTCACCTTGCCGGCCGGCGCGGAAGGTTTGCCGCTGCCGCAAGCGCTAAAGCAAGCAGGACTGACTGCCAGCACTTCAGAGGCGCTGCGTATGATCGATCAGAGCGGCGTGAAGATCGATGGCGAAAAAGTTAGCGACAAGGCGCTGCGCTTGCGCGCAGGCGCGCGCGTCGTGATCCAGGTGGGCAAGCGCAAGTTCGCGCGGGTGAGTCTCGTGCCTTAACGCGCCTCGCTTACCTGGGTCGATGGAGTAGAGCGGCACCATCGAGATTTGCACTGTCGGTCACGG
>CAZAWU010000011.1:0-14529 GCA_964488915.1 uncultured Burkholderiales bacterium | reverse complement strand
TACCTGGGTCGATGGAGTAGAGCGGCACCATCGAGATTTGCACTGTCGGTCACGGCGCGCGTCGCGCTCAATGCCATCGCAGCCTGATCGCTGACTCCTTGACACTCCAAGGCGCGCGCGCCGTGCATTTGCTCGACGCCGGCGGCGCGGTTCATCGGCAGCATCCGCACGCTCCGTGTACGCGGCGCCACCCTAGTCTACGACCTAACCGCTAGAACAGAAGAACTGCCTTTCTAGCGTGCTGTTCGTCGGCGCTGGCGTTGGTTCTGGAAATACTCCTAGACCAATACACTGAAAGCTGTCGACTGTAGAGATTTTCCGATGCATTCAGTCCATGGTATATCCACAGGCTCGCCATATTTCCGCCATCTTTGATCACAGGTTTGCCGTATGGGTTGGACGTCATAGCCAGTTTGCGGCGATTAAATACTTATCAAAGCGGAAATCGTGGGCTGGTGGCTGGGCTTGTCGGTGATTGCCCCCAACCGAGATGCGGATCCTCCTCCTCCGTCCGATCCCCAGCCCCTAGCCCAGGGTTTCTGCAGGCGGCTCACACTAGCCGCATTCTTGTCCCGCACTCAACAGGCCAGCCCGGTCACTTCTGTTCTCCGCTGCCGCGCTTGAAGCTCGCACGCTTCGCCGCCATGCTGATCTTGTGATCGAGATATTTGTCGACGATCTCTTTCACCATCGCTCCGATTTCTTTATCGCGTGCCGGATCGGGCGAAGCATTCACGTTCACGGTCGTGTTGGTGTTGCCGCTTGGCGCAGCGCCGCCGCCACCCGCTTGCCCACCGCCATTGAAGTTCGCACTGCTATTAATCGCCACCGGCGGCACGGACTTCGCCGCAGTCAAGCCGTCGATCGCCATCACGGTAACGACGAAATCGTCGTAGCCGGCGAGGATCCAGTTGTAGTCATCGTCGCTGATGGCGCCGTTCATATACGCCTCGCATGCACGGTACAAGCCGTCGCGCAGCAACTGAATAGTTTGTGTGCGCTGGCCGATGAATCCCCCGCCCTCCGAGCTGCTAGCGCCGGCGGAAACGTTGCTATTGGCCTGCGGCAAGTTTGCCTGCAGCGCGGCCGAAGCGGCGCGGATGATCAGTGCGTCCGGGCTCGGCTCGGCGCACACCACGTGCTTGTTGCGCTTGTCGCCACCTTTGAAGGTGTTGAGCACCACGCGCTGGCGCACGTCGAGGCTCAGGCTCGTCGGTGCATCGCCGTCGAGCGAGAATGGTTTATGTACAGTGGAGGAACAAGCGGACAGCGCGGCCAGAATCAATGCGGTGACGGCGGTTTTCATCGAGCGCTCCTTCGTTAGCACAGTGTTCTGCGTGAGCGCTACAGTGCCACGCCGAGCGGAAATCCACAATATCCCGAACGGCATAGTGGGATAGGCGCACGCTGCGCAAGACCTGCGTTTCTCGTATCATCGGCCGATCGAAACGCTGAGGACGAACAATGCGAATCGCGATCATGGGCACGGGCGGAGTTGGCGGCTATTTCGGCGCTCGGCTCGCGGCGAGCGGCACGGATGTCACCTTCATCGCGCGCGGCGAACACCTGCGCGCCATGCAGGCGAGCGGCCTCAAGATTCTGTCGGCGAAAGGCGATCTGCTGGTCAAGCCAGCGCAGGCGACGGATGCGCCGAGCAAAGTCGGTGCGGTCGACCTCGTCATGATCGCTGTCAAGCTTTGGAGCACCGAGGACGCGGTGCGCGAAATCGCGCCAATGGTCGGGCCGAACACGATAGTCGTCTCATTTCAGAATGGCGTCATTGCCCTGGACCAACTGCTCGCGGCCTACGGCAGGCAACGCGTCATCGGCGGTGTGGCTAACATCGCTGCGCTAATCGAAGCGCCCGGCGTCATCCGTCACAATGGAACGATGGCTCGGCTCATCTTCGGGGAGTTGGATGGCAAAAGATCCGCGCGCTGTGAACAGTTCGCCGGACTGTGCCAACGCGCCGGCTTCGATCACGTGCTGAGTGAAGACATCAATCGCACCATCTGGGAGAAGTTCGTCTTTCTCGCCAGCTTTAGCGGTATGACCAGCCTCATGCGTCAGCCCATCGGCCCGATTCGCGAAGATGCTGAATTGCGCACCATGCTGCGCGATGCTATCGCCGAAGTCGTCGCCGTCGGCCACGCTAAAGGCGTGAACTTGCCGCCGGACCAAGTCGAGAAATCGCTCGCTTGGGGCGATGGCTTACCCGCAACGATGGTCGCGTCCATGCGCGGCGACCTAGAGCGCGGCAACCGATTGGAACTGCCTTGGCTGTCGGGCACGGTGGTCAAGCTCGGCGCGGAACTTGGCGTGCCGACACCGACGCACAAGTTCATCAGTCTTGCGTTGAAGCCCTACGTCAACGGCACGCCGAAACAGCCGGCGTGAACGGCGCGGCGGCGCTTGCTTGCCGCGCGTGCGTTACGGTAGGCTAGGTCAGAGAGGTTCGTGAGCAACGGTGAGCGCAACTTCCGCTCGGAGAGAGGTCGCATGAACGTCAAGAACACGCTGAAGCTTCTAGTCTGCGCCCTGTCGTTGCTCGTCGCGCCGCAGACGGCGTTGGCGCAAGGCACGCTCAAGCTCGCGGTCGGTGCGCCGCTCACCGGCCCGCTCGCCAAGCAGGGGCAGGAAGTGGCCAATGCCGTGCGCCTCGCGGCCGAGGAGTGGAACGCCAAGGGCGGCGTGTTGGGCAAAAAAATAGAGGTGCTTGCCGCGGACGATCAGGGCAATCCGCAGATCGGCGTGGCGGCGGCGGAGAAAGTCGCGGCGGATGCCGCCGTGGTGGGCGCCGTCTGGGGCATCACCAGCGTGACCTGCATTCCCGTGTCCGAGATCCTGCACAAGTCCAGTTTGGTTTTGATCAGTCCGGGCTGTACCAACCCGAAGGTGACTGATCGTAAGCTCAATAACACCAACCGCGTCTGCGCGCGCGACGATGCGCAAGGTCCGGCGGCGGCGACGTTCGCGGTGCAAGATTTGAAAGCGAAGAAGATCGCGGTGTTCGACGATGGCACGACCGGTCCCAAAGGCGGCGCCGATGAATTCGAGAAGCGCGCGCGGTCACTCGGCGCCACGGTGCTGCGCTATCAAGTGCGTGCTGGCGACAAGGATTTCCGCGCGATCCTCGGTACGGTGCCCAAGGACGTCAACTTGATCATGGCGAGTCTGTGGGCACCCGAGGCGTCCCTCATGGCGAAGCAACTGCCCGATGTCGGCCTAGATGTGCGCATGGTGGGCGGGGACGGTCAGTTCGAACCGAAAGACTACATCGAAGCCGCGGGCGGCGCCGCCGAGGGGAACTACGTAATGTTTCTCGTGCCGGACATGAAGAAAGTTCCAGCCGGTGCGAAGTTCGTCAAGAGCTTCGAAGCAAAGTACGGCGCGTTGAGCTCTTACGGTCCGCTCGCCTACGAGGCGGCCAACATCATTCTGGAAGCGGTGAAGCGCGTGGGCAAGACCGATCGCGCCGCCGTGCGCGACGCGGTGCGCGCAACCAAAGACTATCGCGGCGCGTTGGGCGTGCCGCTCACCTTCGACGCTAGAGGCGACGTCGCCGGCGGCGCCATCTACGTCTACCAGGTCAAGGGCGCTGGTTTCGAGCAGATCAAGACGATTGTCGTGAAGTAGGACCGAGCATTCAGCGGGTAGAGCGTAGCAACCCTCCATCCCCCCGCTCTCAGTCGCGTGCCTTTACTCCAAACCACCGGCCTGTGCATGGCGTTCGGTGGTCTGCGCGCGGTGCACGAGTTGGATCTGCGCGTCGACGCGGGCGAGATCGTTGCCTTGATCGGCCCAAACGGCTCCGGCAAGACCACGGTTTTCAACGTCATCAGCGGTTTGTATCGCGCTACCAGTGGGCGCATCCACTTTGCGGGCAACGATCTCACCGGGCTTGCGCCGCACCGCATCACGGCGCTCGGCATCGCGCGCACCTTCCAGAATCAACGCTTGTTCAATCAGATGAGCGTGTTGGAGAATGTCTTGGTGGGTGCGCATTGCCGTTCGCGTTCGGGGCTGGCCGCGATCTTGCTCGGGCTTGCGGCGGCGCGCAGCGAACGTCAAGCGGTCATCGAACGTGGGCGCAGCTTGCTCGCGCTGTTCGAGGACCGTTTGTTGCCGCGCGCGCAGGATGCGGCTTGGACGCTGTCCTACGCCAACCGCCGGCGCCTCGAAATCGCGCGCGCGCTCGCCACTGAACCCAAGCTGCTGCTGCTCGATGAACCCGCGGCGGGGATGAACCCGACGGAAAAACGCGAGTTCATGCGCGATGTGCAGCGTATCCGCGCGCGCGGCGTCACGGTGCTGTTGATCGAGCATGACATGGGCTTGGTGCAGGGCGTTTGCGAGCGCGTCGTCGTGCTCGATCACGGCGTCCAGATCGCCGAAGGCGACTTCAAGGACGTGCGGCGCAACCCGGCCGTGCTGGAGGCTTACCTCGGGCGGCGCCATGCTTAGGCTCGCCAAAGTTTCAGCCGGCTACGGCGCGATCAAAGTGCTGCACGAGGTCGATCTCGAAGTCGGCAGCGGCGAGATCGTCTGCCTGCTCGGCGGCAACGCGGCCGGCAAATCAACCACGCTCAAGACCATCCTCGGTCTGCTGCGTCCCAGCGCCGGCAGCGTGCAATTCGAGGACGAGCGCATCGATGGCCGGCCAACGGAAGACATCGTCCGCCGCGGCATCGCATTGGTGCCAGAAGCGCGCCGCATCTTCGCACGTATGACGGTGTGGGAGAACCTGGCGATGGGCGCGCATGCGCGCGGGCAACTGAGCGCTGAACAGTCCAAGCAAAGCTACGAGCGCGTCTACGCCCTGTTCCCGCGGCTCAAGGAGCGCGCGACGCAGCACGGCGGCACGCTCTCCGGCGGCGAGCAGCAGATGCTGGCCATCGGCCGCGCGCTCATGGCGCAGCCACGCCTGCTGCTCATGGATGAGCCGTCGATGGGGCTTGCCCCGGCGCTGGTCGACCAAGTATTCGACATCATTCAAGCGATCAATGGCCAAGGCACCACCATCCTGGTGGTGGAGCAGAACGCGGCCGTAGCGCTTGCGATCGCGCATCGCGGCTACGTGCTGCAGAACGGCAGCATCGCCCTGCACGGGTCAGCACAGGCGTTGCTGCGCGACGACCACGTGCGCCGCGCGTATCTCGGCGAGGATTAGCCATGGACGTGTTGCAAATCCTGCCGCAGCAACTGGTATTCGGACTGGCGCTGGGCTCGGTCTACGGGTTGATCGCGCTCGGCTACACCATGGTGTTCGGCATTCTCTTGATGATTAATTTTGCGCACGGCGAAATTTTCATGATCGGGGCCTATGTCGGCTGGGCTGTACTTACGTATTTCATCAACGCGCAGTTTGGCGGCTTGCATCCAGCGTGCGTGTTGCCCGCGATGCTGCTGATGGCCATGACCGCCTCCGGCCTTCTCGGCATGACGCTGGAGCGTTTCGCCTACCGGCCCTTGTATCAGCGCGGAACGTCGCGCCTGGGCCCGATCATCAGCGCCGTGGGCGCGTCGATTTTCCTGCAAAACGCTGTCATGCTGACGCAAGGCGCGCGCATGAAGGTGTACATGAGCGCGCTCTTGTTTCCGCGCAGCTGGTACATCCAGATCGGCAGCGTGCGCGTCTCTGTGCTGGTGCTGGTCATGATTTCGGTGGCGTTGGCCTTGATGTGGCTGCTGCACTTGCTGGTGCAGCGCACCAGTTTCGGCCGCGCGCTGCGCGCGGTGGCCGAAGATCGAGAAGCAGCGGCGATCATGGGGGTGCGCGTGTTCCGCGTGATCTCTCTTACGTTCTTGATCGGCTCGGCGCTCGGCGGTGCGGCCGGTGTGCTGGTCGGCTTGTACTACACGCAGATCGATTTCTTCATGGGTTACTCCGCGGGACTGAAGGCGTTTACCGCGGCAGTGTTGGGTGGCATCGGCAACCTCAAGGGCGCCATGCTCGGCGGCGTCGTGCTCGGGTTGATCGAAAGCTTGGCGGTCACGTTCATCAACCCGGCCTACCGCGATGTGGTTGCGTTCGCCATTCTGATCCTGGTGTTGGTGCTTCGTCCCACCGGCTTGCTCGGCGAGAGCGTGCCGCAAACGAGCAAGGTGTGAGATGGCCAACGCAATGCGCAAACAGATGTACCTCACCGCGGCGCTGGCGCTCGTTGCCGTGGTCGCGCCGTGGCTTGCGCCGAACGACTATGTCGTCGGTGTACTGGCGCGCATCTGCCTGTACGCCACGCTTGCGCTCGGCCTCAACATCGTGGTGGGCTTCGCCGGTCTGCTCGATATCGGTTATGTGGCGTTTTTCGGTATCGGCTCGTATTTCTACGCGTTCTTGGCTTCGCCGCACTTCGATTTGCACCTGCCGTTCCTCGTCGCGCTGCCAATCATTGTTTGCGCCACCGCGCTGTGCGGTATCTTGATCGGTGCGCCCACGCTGCGCCTCGGCGGCGACTACCTGGCAATCGTCACCCTTGGGTTCGGCGAGATCACTTACCTCCTGCTGCTCAATCTGGATCGTCCGGTCAACATTACCAACGGGCCGAGCGGCATCATCAACATCGATCCGCCGACGCTCGCCGGTTACACGCTGAGCCGCAACATCGAGTACTACTATCTGTTCTTGTTGGTGCTGCTGCTGGTGCTGCTCGCTTCCTACCGGCTCAAGCATTCGCGCATCGGCTGGGCGTGGCAGGCGATTCGCGAAGATGAACTGGCCGCGCGCACCATGGGCATCAACACCACCGTGGCCAAGCTGCAGGCTTTCGCCATCGGCGCGGCATTTGCGGGATTTGCCGGCGCGCTGCTGGCTTCCTGGCAGAAGTCCGTGTTTCCGGAGAACTTCTTGTTTACCGAGTCGATCAACGTGCTCGCCATGGTCATCATCGGCGGCATGGGCAGCTTGCTTGGCGTGATCGTTGGCGCGGTCGTAATCGTCGCGCTGCCCGAGATGTTCCGCGAGTTGCACGCCTACCGCTTGCTCGTGTTTGGACTCATGCTGATGGTGTTGATGATCTTCCGGCCCCAGGGCTTGTTGGCGCCGCGGCGGGATAGGGCGCGAGGCAAAGCAGCATCGGGCAGTCAGCCGCCTTGATCGCTGTGCCGATATCGGTTTACCGCGGCGCTTCGGCCGGATGGCTCGCTTGCGGCCCGCGCTGGAATGGCAGCAACAGCAGATGCACTAAACCGAGCCCACCCGGGGTGCGCAAGTCCGCAACGCCCACGCTCATCTGCGTATTCCCGTGCGCCGGTTCGCGCTGGTAGGTAGAAAATAAGAGATCCCACCACGGCACCAGCGTGCCGAAGTTGCGGTTGCTCTCGAGCGCGTCCGTGGAGTGGTGAATGCGGTGCATGTCGGGCGTGACCAGTGCGAGACGCAAGCACTTGTCCCAGCGCGCACCGATGTGCACGTTGGCGTGCGTGAACATTGCCGCGGCGGTTTCTAGTGTCCAGAAGACGATCAAAGCGGCGGCGTGGATACCCAGCAGAGCGATGCAGGCGAACTGCGCCAAGCTCATGGCGATCACTTCTAAAGGATGATGGCGCAAGCCCGTACTGAAATCGACGTCGAGGTCGCAGTGATGCACCCGATGCACACGCCAAAGCAGCGCACTTGCGTGCAGCGCGCGATGCACAAGATACGCGAGCAAGCTCAACGCCAGCAGCGATACGAGGAAACCAGCGGCGCCCGACAGCTGCGCAAGATTAAGCAGGCCCCAGCCCCGAATCGAGCACGTCACGGCGAACGCCGCCGCGCTAACCGGCAACAACAGCGCCAGCGCCGCGCCGTTGAGCAGCCGCAGTGCGGCGTTCGCGGTGAGGCGCGCAGCCACCGGCAAGCGCCACTCGCGCCGCGGCCGCAGAGATTCCCATATGGCGCAAGCGCCACCAGCGAAAATCAGCGCTCCCCACAACAGCCGATTCTGGTGCAGCAGCAGCCAGTCCAGCACGCTCATCGCGGGAGAGTGGCGGCCGTTCGCCGCCCCAAACTACTTGCGGCGCTTACGTAGAAAGATCGCGATGCCTGCAATCGCCCCAATGGCAAGCAACTCAAGCGCGCCCGGTTCCGGGACAGGTGAAGGGTTAACTCCGGCAAGGGCGGTTGATGTCAAAGCCAAACCCGAAAAAATCGACAAGATCACTTTCATGGCGCTTCTCCTCCCGACTGCGTTGTTGCCAAATAACCTGTAGCAAAAATCAATCCAGTTGCAGGAGCGCTTGATTATCAGAGAGATAGGTGGTTGCGGGAGGTGTGCATGTAAAGTTTATCGACAAATCCGAAGCTGAGCTGCTCGAATGAACCGCGCTCGGAGCGGCACCGGTACCGCGCTTATGGCCGCGTCACGTTTGCGTTACGCAGCCGCTTTCTTTTTACCGTAGCGCTTCACCCGCAAGTCGGCTTGCGCCTTGTGCCCCGCGAAACCTTCGATGGCGCATAACCGCGAGCAGTACTCGCCGATCATGGCGCTCACCTCCGGCTTCACCTTCTGATAGGTGCAAGTCTTGAGGAATTTGCCGACCCACAAACCGCCGGTGTAGCGCGCCGCCTTGCGCGTCGGCAGCGTATGGTTGGTGCCAATCACTTTATCGCCGTAGCTGACATTGGTTTCCTGGCCCAGGAACAGTGCGCCGTAGTTGGTCATGCGCTGCAAGAAGTAATCCGGATCGCGCGTCATCACCTGCACATGCTCGGAGGCGATGCGGTCGGCTTCGGTGACCATCTCCTCATAGCTGTCGCAGACGATGACCTGGCCGTAGTCGCGCCACGCCACACTGGCAATCGGTGCGGTGGGCAGCGTCTTGAGCTGCACTTCGATCTGCGCCATCGTTTCGCGCGCAAGCTTCTCCGAATTGGTCAGCAGAATGGCCGGCGAATTTGGCCCGTGTTCGGCTTGTCCGAGCAAATCGGTGGCGCACATTTCCGCGTCGCAAGTCTCATCGGCGATGACCAGTGTTTCGGTCGGCCCGGCGAATAGATCGATGCCCACGCGTCCCGACAACTGCCGCTTCGCTTCCGCGACGAACGCATTGCCGGGACCGGCGATCATGTCGCACCCCGCGACGCTCGCTGTGCCCAGCGCCATGGCGCCAATCGCTTGCACACCGCCGATGGTGTAGATATCGTCCGCGCCGGCGAGATGAATCGCCCCGACAATAGCCGGATGCGGCTTGCCTTGATACGGCGGCGCGCAGGCGATGATGCGCTTCACGCCCGCCACGCGCGCGGTGACCACGCTCATGTGTGCGGAGGCGACGAGCGGATACTTGCCGCCGGGCACGTAACAACCCACGCTATTGACCGGAATGTTCTTGTGCCCGAGCGTGACCCCGGGCATCGTTTCCACTTCGACATCCTTCAGCGCATCGCGCTGGATTTGCGCGAAGTTGCGGATCTGCGTTTGCGCGAACTGGATGTCCGCGACCACGTCTTTGCCGAGCTGGCGTACCAAGTCTTCGATCTCACCCTTGCTCAGGCGAAAATCCGTCGGATTCCAGTTGTCGAACTTCTGCGAGTACTCCCGCACCGCGGTATCGCCGCGCTTGCCGATGTCGGCGAGTATGCCCTCGACGGTGTTGCGGACTTTTTCGGAGTCGGCGGCGTCTTGTTCGGCGCTGATGCCGTGCTTGAGAAAACGTATCATGGCGATATCCCTTCGTATTGGCGCGCGGGGGCGCTCGTCTTGCGCGATTTTAGCCGAGTCGCACGCTGTGCTCCCAGAGCGCGCTGGAACGCATCCGTGGCATCATTACGCTCGCATTGACCGTCCAAACCAAGCAGAGGAAAAGCACATGATCATCGACGAACGCACTTACCAAGTTGCTCCCGGCAAGATGGCCGAAATCCTGGAACTGTACGAGAAAGAGGGCTTGGCCACGCAGAGCAAGCACCTCGGCAAACCGTTCGGTTACTTCGTCGTCGAGGTGGGTGACTTCAACAGCATCGTGCACATGTGGGCCTACGAGAGCATGGCCGAGCGCGAGCAGAAGCGCGCCAAAATGCAGGCCGATCCCGCTTGGCAAGCGTACTTGAAAAAGGCGGGTGGCTACTTCGTCAAACAGCAGACGCGCATTTTGAAGAGTGCGCCGTTCTGGCCGGTGAAGTAAGGCAACTTTGCGAGGGCATCCCCGCCTGGGCGGGGACTCGCGGCAAACGGAGGTAGGGGAGGGCGCCAGATATCGACCCGAACAGTGCTCGGGCAACGCACAACCCGATGACGGCAGGACCCACATTGCCGACCAAACCTCGCAGGCGAGGCGAGGTTTGGGATGGTTCACAACCGCCTGGCGGTGCGTGCGCCACGCCGAGCTTGTCCACAACCCCGAGAGTTCAACACGGTAAAACTTTTCCCCGCTCGCCGTGCTGAACTTGAGGTGGTTCACCACCGGCGTTCGTGGCGGTCTATCGAATCAGCGCCTTGAGCGCCTGGTAGTCGAACGTGGCCTCCACCTTCGCCATCCACGCCTTAGCCTGCGCGACGGTCGTCACGCGGCTGTCTTTGGCATGGAATACGACGGTGACGAGCTGAATCCGATTTGGATCGGTCGAATCCCAGAATGAGGAGTCGTCCTTGAGCTCGCTCGCATCCGCGGCTGCGCCGGGCCTGATCAATCTCATGGCAAAGTCGTTGCGAAAAGCCATAACCTCGGCGGCCACGCGGTTGCGTTGCGCGAGGCGGAGTGCGGTTCCCTCCTGCAGCAGAGCGTTCGCCTCAGCGCGCAGTCGGGCCGCCTCTTCTGGCGCGACCCCGCGCGTGCGAGCTTGAAGCTGCAGCGCTCGAACGCGAGCGCCAATGGCGTTGTCCTTTGCCTGATCCTCTGGGGGTAGCGCTTCGAGCACCCTGACGCGCGCTTCGAGCTCTTGTGCCTCGCGCCCCTGCGGGTCGTGCTGGACCCAGGCGGCGCGTAACTCATGATCGGCGAACGATGCGCGATACGCGCGCAGCGCTTCAATCTGACGGTGCAGCTCTGCTTCCTGCGGTCGGCCAATCGCCAAGACCGAAGCGTGCGGGTTGTCGGCGAGCAGTTTGCCTACCTCTTTGAGGCGTAACGCCAGGAACGTAGCTTGCCGGTCTAACGCGTCGGCCAGCGTGACCGGAATGATGGGCAGCCGGCCGTCCTTGGTGATCACGAGCATCTCGTACACCGCAATGGCCGAGCGGAACTGAAACACCGGAAAGCCAGCCACGATCCGGATCGGTTTCAGTTTTGATTGGTTGAAGAAGCCGGCCTCCCATCCGCTGCGGTTGAAGTGCACTTCGACGAGACCAAGAGGGTGCTCGTACTGGAACGTGCGCCGTCCGGTGCGTTTGATGTCGCAGCCTGTGGGCGTCCAATACGGCGATGTTCCAAACTCACGTGGAAACGCGCCGACGTCCAGAAACAACGCTCCTTCAAGGTTGGTCAGCACCTGCATGCGCACGCTCTCGGGCATCTCCGACATGAAGACCTGATTCGCTCTGACGACGCGCTCGACGGTGAGCATGGCCTGCCGGAAGGGTTCGAGCCGAGGGTCTTTCCGATCCACCTCGATCTTGGGCATCCAGCAGTCCACGCCGCTTGGAGGCGGCGACGTCTGCGCGCGGGCCGCGACGCCGATGCCCAGCACCGCCAGCGTGAGGATGATGTGTCTGATCATCATGGCATCTTCCTTTCAGGACTGATGTCGCAGGTGACGGTCGCTGTGCCCGGGTCGCCCGGCTTGAACCCGCAAGCAGCGTGCTGCCGAAGCACCCGGGGAGTAGGCACCCGAGGTCTCGCGCTCCTGAGGAGCCGGCGAGAAGTTACCAGATATTATGACCGCCGTTCTAAGATGGGGGTCGTTGGATGCGCAATGTCTCCAACAGACTTTGGCGTTGCGCTGCCTGTTCTCCAGCGGGTGCGAGAGCTGAATGGACCGGGCAGCGGGCGATGCCTTGTTTCTTGCGCTATTGTCCTCAACCGGGTAAGTCGGTCACAAAAACTCCGCAGTGGCGGCGATGTCGGCTGGATCCTAAGACTGTGCCCATGCGCTGCACAATAGAAAGTACACAGCTGGCCGGAGTCGGTGCTCTGCCCGCGGCTGTTTGTTCTGTAGCAGACTCTCAGCGCGCTACGTCCCGCAGAACGTTCTGTAATGCGCCGTGACCTCGGCCGGGGCGGGCATGGCGTAGTCTGCGAACTCGGCGCGCTCTTGATACGGCTGCGTGATCGCTTCCAGCAGGCGCTCGAACGGGTCGAAGTCGTTGCGCTCGGACGCAGCGGCAAGCGCTTCTTCGACGCGGTGGTTGCGCGGGATGTAGATCGGATTCTCCGCGCGCATGGCCTGCGCACGCGATGCTGCGGCTACGTTCTCTTTTGCACTGCGCGCTTGCCATCGCTCCAGCCATCTCTGCAGCGCTTGCCCGTCGGCGAACAGTGCGTCAAGCGCTTCGCGCTGCCCGGCGGCGGCATCGCTCAAGCGGCGCCAAGCCAGCGTGTAGTCGACGCCTTGTTCCTGCAGCAGCGCCAGCCAATCCTGCGCTAGTTGCAGATCGCCTTCTTCCTCGCTGGTGAGACTGAGTTTGGTGCGTGCACCCGCCAGCCAATGTGCCTCGAAGCGCGCGGAGAAAGCGTTGACGATTTCCGTGGCCGGCGCCACCGCGCGTTGCGGCTGCTCGCTATCGATCAGCGGCAGCAGCGTTTCGGCCAAACGCGCAAGATTCCATTGCGCGATCAGTGGCTGGTTGCCGTAAGCATAGCGCCCGTGGGTGTCGATGGAACTGAATACCGTGCGCGGGTCGTAGGCTTCGATGAAGGCACACGGACCATAGTCGATGGTCTCGCCCGAAATCGTCATGTTGTCGGTATTCATGACGCCATGGATGAATCCCACGTGCATCCACCGTGCGATCAAGCGCGCTTGCCGCTCCGCCACCGCGCGCAGCAGTTCGAGGTAAGGTTGCTGTGCTTCGGCGAGTTGGGGATAGTGGCGCCGTATGGCGTAGTCCGCCAACTGACGCACTTTGTCGTGGTCGCCGCGCGCCGCGAAAAATTGAAACGTCCCGACGCGCAGGTGGCTCGCGGCCACACGCGTCAGCACCGCGCCGGGCAATACCTCCTCGCGCACGACGGGTGTGCCGGTGGCGGCTACGGCGAGCGCGCGCGTCGTGGGAATGCCGAGCGCGTGCATCGCTTCGCCGATCAAGTATTCGCGCAGCATCGGTCCAACCGCGGCTTTGCCGTCGCCCCCGCGCGAGAACGGTGTGCGCCCGGAGCCTTTGAAGGCGATATCGCGGCGCCGTCCGTTGCCGTCGATGACTTCGCCAATCAGTAAAGCGCGTCCGTCACCCAATTGCGGCGAGAAGCCGCCGAATTGATGTCCGGCGTAGGCTTGCGCGATCGGTGTTGCGCCCTCGGGCAGCGCGTTGCCCGAGAAAATCGCCGCGCCCGTTTCACCTGCCAGTGCCTCCGCATTCAAGCCAAGCTCTTCGGCCAGCGCGCGATTGAAACGCAGCAGCGCCGGCCGCGGCACTTTGGCCGGCTCGCAAGCGACGAAGAAGCCTTCCAGCTCTCTGGCATAGCTGTTGTCGAACGCGAAGGCAGTTCTGACCGGGGTTTGCATCGTACTGTTAAGCCGCGTTACGCCGCGGCAGTTTCCAATTCGGGCGTGGGTAGTGGCAGGTATAGCCGTTGGGGTAGCGCTCCAAATAATCTTGATGCTCCGGTTCCGCTTGCCAGAACGCGCCCGCCGGCTGCACTTCGGTGACCACTTTCCCCGGCCACAAGCCCGAAGCGTTCACGTCGGCGATCGTGTCGAGCGCGGCGGCGCGCTGCGCCTCCGACGTGTAGTAGATGGCGGAGCGGTACGACATGCCGATGTCGTTGCCTTGGCGGTTGCGCGTCGTGGGATCGTGGATCTGGAAGAAGAATTCAAGCAGATCGCGAAACGATAGCTTGCTCGGATCGAACACGATCTCAATCGCCTCCGCGTGTGTACCGTGATTGCGATAAGTGGCGTTGGGCACATCGCCGCCGCTGTAGCCCACGCGCGTGCTCACAACGCCGGGCATTTTGCGGATCAAGTCCTGCATACCCCAGAAGCAGCCGCCGGCGAGGATGGAAGTTTCGGTTCGGTTCATCGCGTGTCCTTTCGATCGACTATCGGCAATCCACGATTAGCGTGACTGTGCGCAACGCGAGCTTAGCGCAGCGCTGGCTGCTGCGGCCGCGCGGTTGGCTGGTACACGTTAACTGTGATGGGTATCATCTTGAAAGTAAGAACCATATTCATATCTAAAGACATACTCTCGAGATAGGTCTCGAAGGGTGCTAGGACAACTGCGCCACAACGGGTTAGATGGCAGGAACGCAAAACGGTTCAGGCGACGCATTTACTGTCTTCGCGTCAGCGCGTGCGATCCGGATAACTCGCCGCCATGCCATCGCGCACGTCGCTCTGGATGCCGTATTGCGGGAACGGATAGCGCAGCCCGTTCTTGGAGAGCGCCGCCATGCCCTGAAGCGCTTTGCCGAGCAGATCCGGCGGCAGCGCCATCAGCATCTCATCGT
>CAZAWU010000010.1:0-42518 GCA_964488915.1 uncultured Burkholderiales bacterium | reverse complement strand
ATCTGGCATCGACAGCTAACGCATTGCGGCTAAAGCCGCAATTGCGCCAGCATGTGAGGAGAAAAAATGCGGCACCGACAGCCAACGCATTGCGGCTAAAGCCGCAATTGCGCCAGCATGTCGGTGGTCATCGATAGCCGCTCGATGAGCGTCTGCAGGAACATTTTCATGAATTGCAGTTGGCAGCTTTCGGAGAGTTTTTCCAGTTGCGGCAGCTGAATGCGCAGCAACTCGCAGTCGTTGGTGGCGGTGATGGTCGCCGTACGCTTCCAGTGCGCTTGATTTAGGTAGGCCATCTCGCCAAAGCAGTCGCCCTTGCGTAAGGGGCTTAGCAAGCGGCCTTCACGCGTGACGTAGGCTTCGCCGGAGACCATCACAAAGAATGCATGGCCGATGTCGCCTTCAAGCACGAGGTTGTCACCTTTTTTGTGCATCTCCCAGGTGGCGCTGCGTAGTACTTCCCAGATATGTTGGTCCGAGAAAGGCTGGAAGAAGCTCAATTCGCGCACGCGGTTGAAACGCTCAGTGACGCTGATCTGCACGTCGGTGTTGTCGAGATTGGTGAAGCTGTCGGCCAAATCTTTCGCCATGTCGAACCAATTGGCGTAGCGTGCCGCTAGCTCCTTCTGCATGGCAGCGTTGACGATGTCAACGAGGGCTTTTGGGACGTCGGGGCGCACCGAGAGCAATGGAATCGGCTCGTCGTTCAAGATCTTGTTCAGCATTGCCGCACCGCTGTCGGCGGTGAACGGCAGCTTGCCGCATAACAATTCGTAGAGCACGACGCCCATCGAGTAGATATCGCTTTGTTGCGTCGGCGCCTTCTCGGCGATGGCTTCGGGTGCCATGTATGCGGGGGAGCCGATAAAGCCTTGTAGCTGCGTTTGCGTGTTGGTTGCGATTTGCGCCGTGCCGAAGTCGCTGATCTTGATATCGTCTTTCTCCGAGAGCAGGATGTTGGCGGGCTTGAGGTCGCGATGGATGATGCCGCGTTGGAATGCGTAGTCCATGGCGCGGCACAGCTTGAACGTGATCATGACCACCTGTTGGATCGGCAGCAGGCGCGACGCATGGCAAAAGCGCTTGAGCGTGCCGCCGGGAACGTACTCCATCACCAAGTAGCTCATCGCTTCGTCAACGACGGCGTCGTAGACGGCGACGATGTTCGGATGCACCAGCTTGCCAGCAAGCGAAGCTTCGTTCAGGAACAGCTTGCGGAAGCGGCGCACAACTTCCTCATCCTGATGCGACTGGAAGTTGGCGGCCTTAATGGCGACGCGGCGCTGATTGAACGGATCTTCGGCCAGATACACGATCGCCGATGCGCCGCGTCCGATTTCGGAGAGGATTGGGTACTTGCCGACTTTCTCAGGCAGAGGATTCATTGGAAAGGGAAGCGGTGTCGCCGCGCGGCATGTTGCGAGCAGCCGTCACGGCAAAGGATTGAGCGGCGCGGGTATAGATTGTTAAATTCCGTCCGTGGCTATGTAAAGAGCATTACTGCTCCTGGTATATTTCGCGGATCGGCAACGCCGACCGGGTTCGTCGCGAAGTGAGTGGGCGTTGCCAATACAAATCCTGATGATTAATTGTCGCACGGTAAAGTAGCGCATGGCAAAAGACGAAAACGCAGTTAAGTTGCGCTTGAATGCCTAATACTGGCGGTTGCTATAGTAAAATTCATTTGTATAAGAATACATAAGATATTTTGTCCAGCACAGTATTCTCCTGCAACGCATGATCGGTCTCGGTTCTGTAGACAAATTTAACGCCTGCGCGCGTAGTTCTGACAACGAATGAAGCAGACACCGCGCGAGTTGGTTTTGCTCATCGAAGATGAGCGCGGTACACGCAGCTTGTTGCGCAGCAGCTTGGAGCGCGACGGCTTGCGCGTGGAGGAATGCGCGAGTGGCGTAGCGGGCCTGGAACTGCTCGAACAGCTCCGCCCGGACATGGTGATGCTGAGCGTCGGGCTGCCAGGTCTGGACGGCTTCGAGATTCTGCAAAAGATTCGTGCGCGGCGCAGCGGCGCGCGCATCCCGGTGCTGGTATTGAGCGGTCTTGGCGATGTCGCGGCGATGGAGCGCGCCTACGATCTCGGCGCGACCGACGTCATGGCCAAACCGGTGGCGCCGACGCTGCTTGCGTACCGGGTGCGCTACTTGCTGAGAGCGGCGCGCGCATTCGAGAATGTCGCGCGCAGCGAAGCGAATCTGGTGCTCGCACAGCGCTTCGCCGAACTCGGAAGTTGGGAATGGGATATCGAGGCCAACAAGATTTACTGGTCCGATCAGATCTTTGCCATCTTGGGGTTGCCGGTCGGCGGCATCGAACCAGGGCTGGACACATATTTGGAGTTCGTCGACCCGCGCGACCAAGAAGCCACTAATGTCGCGTTTCGCGACGCCCTGCGCAGTGGCACGACCGTCGAGGTCGAGAACCGCATCTTGCGGCGCGACGGCACACAGCGGGTCGTGCATTTGCGCGCCGATGTGCGCGCTCAGAGCGGGCGCGCGGCCTTCATGTACGGCACGGTGCAAGATATAACGACGCGGCGCCTGCGCGAGCAGCGCATTCAAGAGCTTGCCTATCACGACAGCCTCACCGGGTTGCCGAACCGGCGCCTATTCACCGATCAGCTCTCGCGCGCGATTGCGCTGGCGCAACGCAACGGGCGCATCCTGGTGACGATGTTCCTCGACGTCGACGATCTAAAGCACATCAATGACACGCTTGGGCATGATGCCGGTGACGCGATGTTGCGTGAAGTCGCGCGCCGGCTCACCGACAGCCTACGCGCCAGCGATCAAATTTCGCGTGATCTCGCTGGCGACGGTGTTGAGGTGACAGGGACGGTGGCGCGCATCGGTGGCGACGAATTCACCATTCTCTTGCCCGAAGTCAAGCAGGCCGATGACGCAGCCGTGGTGGCGCGGCGTGTATTGGCGGCGTTGTCCAAGCCGATGGTGCTGGTGGGCCAGGAGGTGATGATCTCTGCCAGTCTGGGGGTGGCGGTATATCCAGAAGACGGCGAAAACGCGGAGGGTCTGCTCAAAGCAGCCGATACGGCGATGTATCACGCCAAGGAGAGCGCAAAAGGCAGCTTCAAGTTCTTCACGCAACCAATGAACGTCATTGCGCTCAAGCGCTTGGTGCTGGAGAACGAGTTGCGCCGTGCGCTGCAGCGGCAAGAGTTTGCTCTGCATTTCCAACCGCAAGTGAATGCGGCGCGTAACGAAGTCGTCGCGGTCGAAGCGTTGCTACGCTGGAATCATCCAGAGCGAGGCCTTTTGCTGCCGGGCGAGTTTCTGTCTATCGCCGAGAACTCCGGTTTGATCGTCACCATCGGCGCTTGGGTACTGCAACAAGCGGCTAGGCAAGCAAGAGCGTGGCGCGAAATGGGTATGCCTGTTCTACCGGTCACGGTAAACGTGTCGGCCGGCTCGTTCCGCGACAAGGGCTTCGGCGCTTTGGTGCGCCAGGCGCTCGAGGGCGCCCAACTCGATGGGCGCGACTTGATGCTGGAGCTCACGGAAAACGCACTGATGCACGATACCAAAGAGGCGGCCGCCGCACTCGAGGCGCTCAAGGCGCTCGGCGTTCGCTTGCAAGTGGATGACTTCGGCGTCGGTTTTTCCAGCTTGAATCGCATTAGAGCGCTGCCGATCGATTCGATCAAGATCGATACCAGCTTTGTGCACAGCATCGAACAGGATGCCGCTATCGCGACCACTATCATCGCGTTGGCGCGCTGCATGGGGTTGGGTGTGGTGGCTGAAGGCGTGGAGACGCCAGCGCAAACCCAAAAACTTCGCGGCCTGGGCTGCGAGGTGATGCAAGGCAATCTCTTCGGTGCCGTGCTGCCGGCCGGTCAGTTCGAGGTGCTGATGCGGGAGCGCTACCTCACTTAGTCTGCGCCGAGATTGCACTCAACGCGCCCTGAATGCTCGGCCACATCGTCTGCAAGATCGCGCTCTGCGCGGAAGCGGTTGGATGCAGGCCATCCGGCTGGAACAGGTCACGGCGGTCGGCGAATCCTTCCAACAAGAACGGCACCAACGCTGCCCCATGGCGTTGCGCGACACGCGCGAAAACGGCACGAAACTGCGCATCGTAGGCCGCGCCGTAGTTCGGCGGCAGGCGCATGCCGGCAATCACCAGTTTGGCGCCACCAGCCTTGATAGCTTTGGCCATCGCATCCAGATTTGCTTCCATCGACGCTGAAGGTAGGCCGCGCAGACCGTCGTTGGCGCCAAGCGCGATCACGACCAAAGCCGGTTGGTGCTGCGCCATCAGACGGCGTAAGCGGCTGCGGCCACCGGCGGTCGTCTCACCGCTGATGCTGGCGTTGACGACACGGTAGCGCGACTGCCAGTTTGTCAGTTTCTGCTGCAGTAGCGCCACCCAGCCCTGTTGCGGCGCGAAACCGTAGGCGGCGGACAAACTGTCGCCCAGCACGATTACGGTAGTATGCGCCTGCGCGCGCGCGAGCTGCACAGCTTGAGTAGCGTTTGAGCCGGGCGCCAGCGCCACGCAGAAAGCAATCCACCACCACCTCATGCAATCTCCCAATCAGTTGGTCCTTGTTGCCGAGCGGCTCACCAAGACAGTCAATGCGCCTGAGGCCGACAGGGCCGGCCAGGCCAACCAGCATCCGGCCGGAGTATTGACCATTCTGCACGAGATCAGTTTCAGCGTGCGTGCGGGTGAATCTGTTGCCATCATCGGTGCGTCGGGTTCGGGCAAGTCCACTTTGTTGAGCTTGCTCGCCGGGTTGGATCTGCCCACCAGTGGTCAGGTTCTGGGTTTCGGTGAACCGGTCAGCACACTCGACGAAGACGCGCGCGCGCGCTGGCGTGCGCGTTACATTGGCTTTGTTTTTCAGTCGTTTCACTTGCTGCCGGCGTTGACGGCATTGGAGAACGTCATGCTGCCCCTGGAGCTTGCCGATGCGCCACCGGCACCGGCGCAGACCGCGGAACGCGCGGCACAGCTATTGCGGCGCGTCGGTATGGGCGAGCGCTTGCGGCATTATCCGCGCACGCTGTCCGGCGGCGAGCAGCAGCGGGTCGCCCTGGCGCGTGCGTTTGTAACAATGCCGCGCCTGCTATTCGCGGACGAGCCGACGGGCAGTTTGGATGCAGGCACCGGTGCGGAGGTGATCGCGCTCATGTTCGACCTCAACCGCGAGCAGGGCACGACGCTGGTGCTGGTCACGCATGACGAGCAGACTGCGCGCCACTGCGGCCGGCGCTTGCGCTTGGTCTCCGGGCGGTTGGCGAGCGACGAGCTGCAAACGGCGTGAAGGGTTCTTCCTCATTGGCGCGTGTGCGTTCGACCTGTGCGCTGGCGATCGCGCTGTTGCGCCGCGATTGGTCGGGCGGCGAACTGCGTGCGCTGAGCGCCGCTCTTGCGTTGGCCGCGGCGAGCATCGCCAGCGTAAGTTTCGTGGCGCAGCGTTTGCAATTCGCGTTGGCTGAGCAGGCCAGTCAACTGCTCGGCGGCGATTTGGCGTTCAGCGCAGATCATCCCATCCCGTCGGCGTTCGTCGAGGAAGCTCGGCGGGCCGGACTGCAAAGCACGCATACGACACGCTTCATGAGTATGGCGCTAGCGGGCGCGCAGTCGCAGCTGGTGGAGGTCGTGGCGGTTAGCGCTGGCTATCCGCTGCGCGGCCAACTGGTGCTGCGCCAATCCGCGCAGGGCCGCATTCCTGCCGCCGGCGAAATTTGGATAAGCGAGCGCAGCGCGCTAGCCGTGGCGCCGGGCGCGCGGGTGCAATTGGGTGCGGTCACATTCAAAGTTAGCGCCATCTTGGTGCGGGCGCCGGACCAGGCGTTAGACGTGTTCAATGTCGCGCCGCGCGTGCTGATCAACGCACTCGATCTGCCGCGCACGCAGTTGATCCAAACCGGCAGTCGCGTGTCCTACCGGCTGTTGCTCGCCGGCAGCGCGCCCGCGGTGGAGCGCTATCGCGCGTCGGTGCAGCCGCAACTTGCGCGCGGCGAACGCCTCGAGAGCGTGCGCGATGCGAGGCCGGAGGTACGCAACACACTGCAGCGCGCCGAGCGCTTCTTGCGTCTGGCGGCGTGCGCCGCGGTAGTGCTGGCCGCGGTGGCGGTGGCGATGGCCGCGCGGCGTTTCATGCAACGTCACACCGACGCATGCGCGATGCTGCGTTGCCTGGGCGCCAGCCAGGCGCGCATCTTGAGTTTGTTTCTCACGGAAATGATTCTGCTGGCGCTGGCGGCCGGTGCGCTCGGTGTACTCGGCGGCTATTTCTTGCATGAACTGTTGGCGACGGGGTTGCGCGAGTTCGTCGCGGTGACGCTGCCGCGTCCGGGATGGATGCCGGCGCTGCAAGGTTTGCTGGTCGCACTCGTGCTCGCCGCCGGCTTCGTGGCGCCCGCGCTCGTGCGCCTGCGGCGTGTGCCAACGTTGCTCGTGTTGCGGCGCGAACTCGCTCTCGACGATCGGCTCGGCATCGGCGCCTACGCACTCGGTATGGCGGCGCTGGCGGCTCTGATTTTCTGGCAGGCCAGCGATCCGAAACTGGCCGCATGGGCGGTCGGTGGCTTTGCGCTGCTTGGACTCGTCATAGGGTTGGCGGCGTGGGCTGCGGTGCGGCTGCTCGGCGGCGCGCGTTCGGGAAACGCGACCTGGCGCTCGGCTGTGGCTCGGCTCAAGCGTTATACAGTTGGAAGTACACTAACGATAATGACATGCAGTATAGGCGTTATGTCTATACTCCTGCTTTTGTTTGTGCGTGATGACCTCTTGCGGGCCTGGAACGCGAAGGTCCCCCAAGGCGCTCCGAACCGGTACCTGGTCAACATTCAGCCGGAGCAAACGCAGGACGTCGAACAGTTTTTTGCTGTGCGCGCGAAGTTTAAGCCGGATCTCTATCCGATCGTGCGCGCGCGCTTAACCGCAATCAACGGTCAGCCAGTTTCGGCGAAGTCCTATCGGGATGTGCGCCAGCAGCGCATGGCCGAGCGCGAGTTCAATTTGTCCTGGGCCGCGGCGCTGCGTGCTGACAACCGCATGCTCGAAGGCCACTGGTGGGATGGCGCAACGGGCGCGGGCACGGCGCAGTTTTCTGTCGAACAGTGGATCGCGCAGCAACTCGGCATCAAACTCGGCGACCGGCTGCGCTACCACGTCGCCGGCATCGATATCGAAGGCAGCGTGGCGAGCATTCGGCATGTCGATTGGGACTCGATGCAGATCAACTTCTACGTGCTCGCGCGCCCCGGGGATTTGGCGGATCTGCCGACCAGCTATATCGGCAGCTTCTACCTGCCCGGCAGCAATCAACCGCTGCTGACCGAACTGGTGCACAGCTTTCCCACGCTGACTCTAGTCGATGTGGACGAGATCATCGGCGCGGTGCAAGCGATGATTCAGCGTGTCAGCCAAGCTGTGCGCCTGGTGTTTGCGTTGAGCGCGCTGGCAGGTGCGCTCGCGGTATACGCCGCGCTCGCGGCGAGCGATGAAGAGCGGACGCGCGAAACGGTCGTGGTACGCGCGCTCGGTGGCACGCGCCGCCAGATCCTGCGCAGCCAGCTGCTGGAGTTCGCCATCATTGGCCTGCTCGCCGGCGTGCTCGCCACGCTAGGCGCGTGGGCGCTGGCGTGGGGTTTGAGTGAATTCGTGCTCGATCTGCCGTACCAGATTGCGTGGCGCTTGTTGCCGATGGGCGTCGCCGGGGCGGTGGTATTGACAGTCGGGACAGCGGCGCTGCGTTTGCGCACCATTGCCGCCACGCCGCCATGGACGCTGCTGCGTGGGGCGAACTAGCGGGTTCCGTGGAAGCGGGCAAGAAATGACGTGGTCGAGTGTCGGCTATGAGCTGGGTGCATGACGGCAGCGTTCTCGTTGAGCAACGCGGCTAGCTGTGCATCGCCAAAGCGTAGATGGTGAATCCAGACAGAGGTTGCTTCTCTTGGGCGCTCGAACTGAGGCGGGTGCCAACCAGGCATTTCGCATGGACCCAGAACAACCGGTTCCGGTGACCTAAATTATCGGCTGCACGACTGGGCTTGAGTGTTGCTCGCCCGCTCGGATTCGCACGCTTCGTGGCCTGCGCCGGTACTGACGCAAAGCCGCGGTTGTTGACACTGAATTTCCGCGAAGAAGTTGGCACGGGATCGTTGATGCTGACGTTAAGATGATTCGAGAAGACTTACTCCAGAGCCGTCATTGGTTGGCACCGCTGACTTCGCTTGCCAAAAAAGCAGGTAGCCATCAGCGGGCGAAACTACCGCATCAGGTCGCCTAAGTCGCGTGCACCGTGTAGCACGCGCTCGATACGGATATGGTCTTCGAGTTCACGATAGAAGATAAGGTAGTTTGCGTGCGGCATCATGCGCAATCCGACAGCCAGTTCCGATCGCGACACACCCATGCCCGGAAACTCGCCCAACGCCTCGCACTGGGCTTCCAGCTCGCCGACAAACGATAGCGCTCGCGCTGGGTTGTCGCGAGCGATGTACGTCATGATCTCGACCAGATCGCTTTCGGCCAGCGGTGAGAAGCGAACCGTTTTCACTTGGTGGGCTGCACCCGCGCCATTGCATCGATTTTCTTGCGCAGTTCCGCGAAAACCTGCTTAGCAGGTTTGCCGGGACCGCTGTCGATTCCCTCTTGAATAAGTTGGCGCAGTTCCTGCAATTTCATGGAACGTAGCTTTTCCTGCTCTTCCAACAGGCGTAGGGCGTCGCGCACCACTTCACTAGCGCTCGCATAGCGACCGCCGTCGACTTGGTTCCTGATGAACTGCTCGAAATGCTCACCTACTGCATAACTTGAAGGCATTTGTCGCACCTCCTTTCATGATTACATTATCAAAGATTGATAATGCTTTCAAGTGCGAGAAAAAGGCGCTCTTGTGAGTACAACGCTGCGGTTGCGGTCGGACGAATGGGCGAGGTTCCCGGACAAAAGTCGGCAATAACCGACGCCAACATCTCGGCAGTAGCCGCCATTCGCCGGCGGCGGCTTAGCGGCGCCTCAACTTGTCAAAGTTCGAGACGCGAGGCGGCTAGTTCTTGTACTTGTTCTGAGGATCATCAGCCTGGTCGCGGTATGTCGTGTGCGCCTCGCCAGTGCCGGTCACCTGGATCTCCGCACCTTCCGAGCCGGCGATATCGAAATGATTTTCCCCTGCTGGGATAAGCGCCACTCCACCAGCAGGCATCACGGAAACTTGCGCGTCAAGCTTCTCGCCGAAGCCAGTTTGCCAGGAGCCAGCGATTACCGTTAGTACCCGGTTGTCTGAGTGTGTGTGAGGTCCCAGCTGATAGTTGGGCGGGAACTTCGCTCGCAGCGTGTAGGGCCCCGGTTTGCCGGGATTGCCCTGGATAAGAGCCACCTTTACTCCCGGGAACGAAGGCACCTCCAACCAGCTGATCTTGTCGGGCATCACTACGCTCGCCTCCTGAGCGTTCGCTCCAAGCGAAGCGCATAAGGAAGTAAGTGTAACCGCCGCGGTGGCGAAAATGCTTGGTATTGCGTTGCTCATGGATCCTCTCCGTGTTTAGCCAGCACCGGGAGAACCGCCTTGGGGGGCGCCCGGCATGCACGTCAATATCGCATGAGCGAGGAGACGGATTGGTGACGGATAGTCCGGTGCGTGCCTGAATGCCGAGGCGTCGACGACGGACTAACGCGTCTGTCGGTGCAGAAGCTCGGTTTCCGGTGCCAGCGAGACCCCCAGCTTGCGAGACAGAGTTCGCTCCGCCCTCTGAAACACCAATTTTGCCTCGGCTTTGCGACCCATCGCCAGCAGGCAGCGCATTGCGCCTTGATAGAACGATTCCACCAGTTCGTCCGCACTGCTTCCAGCCTGATACACCTCCAGTGCCCGTTGCCATTGCGCGCTACGCTCTAAGTCTTCCGCCACCACCGCTATGGCTTTGAAGAAGGCACCTCGTGCCCGCTCGCGCGCTGGAAAAGTCCAGGGGTGATCTTGCAGGTCTGGTAGCAGTAACCCGTGATAGAGATCTATCGCTCGGCGCATGCTTTGGTCGTCGCCCAGTTCGCGTACGAGGTAGTCAAAGTCGAACACATCCACCCATACTCGGTTTGAATTCAATCGCAATCGTGAGTCCGCAACGAGAACTGCGTCGGGGTCCTGAAGCAGCTTACGAACTCTAGCGATCGCCGCCTTGAGTGCTTGATAGCCGAGATCACCTTCGCTATCGGGCCAGAGCGCATCGATCAACTGCGCCGTGGTGACCCCCTCTGGACCTGCGCAGACTATCGCTTGCAACACCTGGAGCGGCCTCTTCGGAACCTTCCCCATGATCGTCAAAAGCGCGTTGTTGCGCACGATTGAGAAGCGTCCCAACGCGTAGATTCTAATGGCCCACGGCCAGTGCTCAGTATCGCCTGTCGGTGGTCGAAAGGCGCATTGCGCAATTAGCTGCTTCACATAGCTAGTTTCTATGTTGGCGCGTAAGGCATCGTGACAGAGCCGAGATGCCCACGCCCCGTAGTAACGCAACAAGGGACCGCAATCGAGCTCCCGGCAAATCCTGAAGGTACGCGCAGCCGCCGCTTGCAGTGCGCCGAGATCCCCCTGTCGACGCGCGATCTGCGCTTCCACAGCGTGCAGCCAGCATAGCGGCCAGCCAACGTTCGCTTCGCCACACAATGTTCGCAGTCGGTCAAGCCCGCGTTGCGCCTCTTTGAGCGCTCCGTTTTCGACCCACGACCAAAGCGCCACGGCGAGCGCCCATGCCTCGAAAGATGGAAGCCCGAACTTCTCGGCTTGCCTCAAACTTTCAGTGGAAAACCGCTCAGCCTGAAGCGCATCGCCTTGTGCAATCGCGAGGATCGCCTGTGCACCGTTCAGTCCGATGTCGGCGCCGAGGCCGCCAGCCTCGGCATGCTTTAGGCCCACGTCGATCCAGTGTCGACTTACTTCGTAGCGGCCGCATGCGCCAGTGGGCAACGCCGCCATTACACATAAGTTGGCAACGGCGTAATTGAGCCCAGCCGATAGTGCCAGATCGACGCCTTGGCCTACAGCTCGAAGCGCCGGGTCTGGCTCCACCTGTACTTCAGCCGTGTAGCCTATGGCGCGGTAAGCCATCACCCGATTCACCGCCAGGATCTCGGTATAGGTCGCTAGCCTTTCTAGCTCTGGCAGCACGCGACGACAAACATCAAAGCGTCCGAGATCCAGGCCGAAAATACACAGTTGCGTATACGCGCTGATTTGTGCGTTTAGGTCGACGGCCCGCGGTGCCAACGCCGCCACCCGCTCCACGAGCGCAGGTAGGATCGGGTGCGCCGGTTGGCGATAGACCAACGCGAAGATCATCGCCGTGAGTACTCGAAGCTCACGCGTAATCGTCGGAAATGCCTGGTTCGCGAGCAACAGCCGCTCCATCTCCGGGATCAAGAAATCGAGCGGCGCGAGCGTTTCATAGCGGACGAAATACGTCTGCATGATGCCGGCTATGGCGTCGATCTCGCGGCTTTGCTCGTTGTGCTCTTGCGCTAGGCAGCGCGCCAACTCCAGCTCCTGCCTGGCTCGCTCGACGTCGGCCGAGATGCGGGCCATTCCGCGCCAATAAGACAGGCTGGGGCTATTGGCGACGACGGCCGCCGGAAATGTGTCGACAGCCGTCAGCACGCTCTGCCACCGCCCTTGTTCAATCAACGCTTCCGATTCCTTGAGCAGCAACTGTTGCGCGTGCTCCCACGCTCCGGCCGCGTAGTAGCAGTCCAGCGCCTCCATAGGCGCCGCGTGGCTTTCCAGTAGCCGCCCGGCTCGGATCGAAGTCGCTTGCCATGCCTCCGGCGCTAGCGCCGTACGGGCCCTCTCCTGAAGAAACGCACGAAAAAGCGGATGGAGTTGATAGACATGATCCTGAGTAGGTCCCGGCGTTCGCTTGGAAGTAGCGGGGCGTCGATCGGTAAAGAGGTGTCTCCGATACAGGTGTTCTAGGATGCACCCCGCGGTTGGCGTTCCGCTTGCATCTTGCAGCATCGCACCGGTTAGGTACGGGAAAAACCCGGCTCTGAGCAGCACTTGTTGATCCATTGGATCTAGGCGCTCAAGAACTTGACCAGCGAAGTAGTCAAACAGCGTGGAAGCTTGCATGCTCGTACCGACACCCGCGAAACTTGCACCACGGCGGAGCTGATCTACAAGCAGGACGAAGCCGGCTACCCAACCATCACATAGGGCATAGAGGTGTTCAATATCTTCTCGACTAACATTCCCCGCTGTGGGCGCCAGTAGCGCGACTTCCTCAGGGTCGAGCCGTAATTCACTCCACGAAAGCGTGCCGACTTTGCGATTGACGATCAGTCGCGCGTAGCTGCCGGGAGCTTCCTCACGGCTTATCACCACCACGTTCATCCCGGAAGGAATCTCCTCGAACGCTTGAGAGAGGTATGCGTGGAGCATCGATTCAGCCGGCAGGTCTTGAAAATTGTCGAAGACAACGACGCTGTGAGCAGGCAACAAACCAAACATCGTTCGCAGAAAACGTCGAGCGAAACCTGGCGCGTCCGATAGGTACTCCGGCGTTAGAAGTGGCAGGCGCTCGGCGGTCTTTCTAGTTGCAGAAATGGCCGCTTCCCGAAGATAGTAGAAAAAAGTCGCAGGATCAGAGTCACCGCGGTCTAACTGCAACCACAAACCGGGCAACTTTCGCGCGGTGAGATAGCTTGCCATGACGGTGGTTTTGCCGGCGCCTGGCTGCGCGGTGAGCCAGATAAGGGGGTACCGTCTAAGGCGATCCAAGCTGTGGAACAAACGTTGTCGCGCGACTACCTCATGAGCGCTGGGACGCGTTGTCTTTGCGAGGGAGGTGCGCGAAGCCATGCAAAAGTTTCGCACAAATCAGAACGCTCGCATTTCGGGGGAATAAAGTGCGGGCCGCCTCTGGTTGGCGCGCGCGAGCTACTTGTTCCAATAACCCATCACCGAGCATTGCATTCAAGGCGATCATCTAAATGATTCACCATCAGCGCGGCGAGCGCTGGACTGAGCCGCCCGAAAGTGCACGCTCACCGAGTGTCGGCTGTTCTTCGGCGCGAGTTCACAGTCACGAGAAAATGCGCGAACGCTTACGATCGCCGCGAGTTCACGCTTACAGCGGCTCCCAGGCGGCCGCGTCGCTCAA
Source organism: uncultured Burkholderiales bacterium (assembly GCA_964488915.1). Taxonomy (GTDB): domain Bacteria; phylum Pseudomonadota; class Gammaproteobacteria; order Burkholderiales; family JALYOK01; genus CADEHE01. Next base: position 29,373 of record CAZAWU010000010.1, on the reverse strand, counting down.
TCCTACGTGCAGATTGGGTCCTTAGCGCGCCACACCCGCCAGCGTCGCCGCGGGGCTCGCGCTAATGCCGCGCACCCGCTGTTCGAACTCCCCCGCCGGCAGCGGTTTGCTGACTAGATAACCCTGGATTTCGTCGCAGCCCTGCTGCGTGAGGAATTCCATTTGCTCCTTGGTTTCGACCGCTGGAGCGACGACACGCGTGCCCAGTCGGTGGGCGAGGGCGATGATGGCGCCGACGATAGCGGCATAGTCGGCGTTGTGCGGCAGTTCACGGATCAGGGCAGGATCGATCTTCACCGCGTCGAGCGACAGGCGGCGCAGGTCGAGCAGCGAGCTGTAGGCCGTGCCGTAGTCTTTCACGGCTACCCGCACCCCGAGCTGGTGCAGGCGGCTGAAGACGTTTAGCGCGAAGGCAATCTCTTTGGTGACGACACGTTCGCTTACCTCGATTTCGAGGCGGCTTGGATCGAGCCGGCTGGCCTCCAGCGCGCGGCTGATCATGTGATAGACGTTGCGCTGCTTGAGATGCAAGCCGGAGATATTGACCACGATCGGCAGCGCTGCCAGCCCCGCCTTCTCCCAAAGCTTCGCTTGCCTGCACGCTTGCGTCAAAGTCCAATCGCCGATCTGAGCGATCAAGCCCGACTCTTCCGCTACCGCGAGGAAGTCACCGGGAAACAACAAGCCCTGCGCGGTGTCTTGCCAGCGCAGCAGCGCTTCCGCACCGACGCAGCGCCCGCTGATGAGATCCACCACTGGCTGGTAGTGCAGCACGAATTCCTGGCGGCGCACGGCACTGCGCAGGCGTTGCTCCAGCTCGAGTTTCTCCGCCACTGCGATGTTGAGCGCGCGGGCGTAGAACTGGAAATTGTTGCGTCCGGCTTCCTTGGCGTGATACATAGCGGCGTCGGCGTTGCGCAGCAGCGTGTCGACGTCCTCGCCGTCTTGGGGAAAAATCGCTACGCCGACGCTGGCGCTGATGACGAGCTCTTGATTCTCGATCTGGACCGGCTGCACCAGCGCATCGATGATGCGGCGCGCCACGACCGCCGCGTCGTTGGCGTCTTTGATTTCGTCGAGCAGGACGGTGAATTCGTCGCCGCCTTGGCGCGCCAGGGTGGCAGCACTTTCGGCCGGTTTAGTCAAATCCGCGGCGGTATCGGTTGCTGGCACGGGTGCGTCGGCGCCGCGCAGGCGCCGGGCGAGAGATTCGGCATTGCGCAAAGCTGGGTCACTGCCGCGTGAAACCGCGTCGCCGCCGCGCAAACAATTGGACAGTCGCGCCGCCACTGCGCGCAATAGGGCATCGCCGACGGAGTGACCCATGGAGTCGTTGATGCGCTTGAAGCGGTCGAGATCGATGAACATGACGCCGACCAGGTGCGCGCTGCGCTGGGCGCGCACCAGCGCGCTGCTCAACTGTTCTTTAAACAGCACCCGGTTGGGCAGTGTGGTGACGCTGTCGTAGTAGGCCAAGTGACGGATGCGCTCTTCGTAGCGCCGCCGCGCGGTGATATCTTGCACCGTACCCTGCATGTAGACCGCGCGGCGCGTGGCGGGGTTGATGCGCGCGACTGCTTGAGAATTGAGCGTGCGTTCGGTGCCGTCCGGCAGGATAAAGCGAACCGCGAGATCGTAGTGGCTGCCGCTCTTGAGGGTTTGAACGAACTCGCGCTCAGCTTTCTCGCGGTCCTCCGGGTGCACGCGGTTCAGCACAGCGGCGAGCGACATGGCGTCGCGCTCCGGCTCCATGCCGAGAATGCGCCAGAGCTCCTCCGACCATGTCACGGTGTCGTGCTCGATGTCCCAATCCCAATGGGCGAGCTCGGCGATGCGCTGCGCGCTCGCTAGTCGCGCTTCGCTGATCGCCAGGCGATGCATGGCATGGCTTGCACGCAGCACGTAGCGCATGCGATGCACCAGCAAGGTCGGCTGAATCGGTTTAGTGACGAAGTCAGTGGCGCCGGCCCGATAAGCGCGATCGATCGACTCCTCGTCTTCCAAAGTAGTCAACATCACGATCGGCAGGTGTTCGCCGCCTGGCAGCGCGCGCAGGCGGCGGCACGTTTCGAAGCCGTCCAGGCCAGGCATCAGAACGTCGAGCAACACCAGCGCCGGCAGGTGCAAAGCGGCTTGCATCACCGCGGCTTCGCCACTGGCGGCCGTGGTGATGCGAAAGCCTCGCTTGCCCAGCACATGCTCGACCAGGCGGCGGCTGTCTTCGTCGTCATCGACGACGAGAACCAGCGGAGCGTCGGGTGTAGGGGTCTTCATATCAGAGGCGGGAGAGGCCGCATCATAACTGAGCTAGGCGGTTGCCCGTGTGGTTGCCGCTGCGCAGACAACCGCACCTGGCCCGCCTGAGGGTGTGTATTGAGTATTGAAAATTGTTGCCATTTAGAACCGTTCGCTTGGCAACATTGTTGCAAAGTTGACTGCGTCTGTCCAGGCCTTGGGGTGCGCGGCGTCGAGCCGCGATCTCTGTTACACGCTTTGTCGTTGTTGCAGCGGGCTTTTCTCGCTTTTTTGTCTGCTCGGAAGCGCAATCAAGGTGCACGAAATTCCAAATCGCCGTAGTACGCAGTCACTTCGTCGCCGGTGTTGTCGGTGTCGGTCATGATCGCCACACCTGACACCAGGGGCGGTTCATCGCCAAACGCCCGCTTGTAATCCTCATACACATTGCGCCGCAGTTCCACCCATTCATTGAGTTTGCCGGCGCCGCTCTGCACCACGATCATTTTGACTCGCTGCGTGTAGGCGTTGGGCAGCATGCTGCCCTCAGGCGTCTTGCCGTCGGCGATGTAGTTGATGGCGGCCAGCGGCGGGTATTCGCCGTAGAGAAGCTTGGCGGTGCCGTACTTGATGCGCTCACCCACGCTCAATTTGCTGCGGTCGAAAGCAAACGTGATGTAGATGCGCGCCGGGTAGTCGTCGCCGCCCTTGAGTTTGGGATCGGCCTTGGCCAGGACTTTGCTCACCTTCCAGCGCCACGCCAGAATGGGAAATTGCTTGAGATCGATGCTTTGGTTACGCACCAAGCCGGAGGCGGAAGCGTTGGATTCGGCCATGACCACGGTCACGCCGGCATCATCGACCAAGGTGTACTGCGTGTGGCGTTCGATCTTTTTGAACGTCAGCGGCTGCCAGCCGGTGATCGCCGTGCCGGGCTTGAGTTGCGAGAACGCGCCGATTGACAGGCTCTCCGAGGCCGCCGCCAGGGGGGGCAGCGCCAGTGCCAGTGCGGCGACGCCGGCTTGAAGCAGGCCTGCACGCATGTTTAGCCGAACGTGAACTTGAGCTGGCTGCGCACCGAGCGATAGCGCGAATGCAGGTCCTCGACGCTGCTGCCGCCGAGGTTGAACACCGCGTAGCGATAGCTGCCGAGCCATTTCATCTCGCGCGCCAGCGAGGTGCCGCGTTTGACATAAATCAGCAGGCGCGCGTCGTTATACTGAGCGCGCACGCGCGCCAGTTCCTCGTCACTCGGGTGCACAGTGAGCGCATTCCCAGCGAAATCGCGCAACACGAAGCTGGCGGCATGGCGGTACTCCCCTTTGCCGCGCGTGATGCACGGTATCTCGCCCAAGCCGAGCGCCAGCACCACGTCGTAGAGGTTGAAGCCGTCCACCTTCTCGTACAGGTCGGCGAACTGGTACGCCACGCGCGGGTTGATCTCCAGAAACATCACGCGGTCGGTGGCCTCGTCGTAGAAGAACTCCACGTTGAATGCCCCGTGTTGTAGGCCGAGCGACTTCACCAGCGCGCTCGCCATGGCCTGCATACGCGTCTGGACCGCGAGTGGCAGTCGCGACGGATACTCGAAGCGTTCAAAGGCGTTGGTGCCGGGATACATGATGGAATCGACGATGCCTAGCAGCGTGACTTCGCCGTGCGCGACAAAGCCGTCAAGGGTCACTTGGACGCCGGGCACGAGCTCCTCGCCGACCAGGTGCAAAGCGTCGATTTGCAGATCGGGCTGCGCGCGCATCAAATCGTTGCAGGGTTGCACGAGTTTCTTCAGGATCTGCGTTTCGAGTAGGCCGAAAGCGAGCAGGCGGCGTAGATCGTCGAAGTCGTCCACGCGGCGCGCCAGTATCGAGTAGGTCGCTTTGACCGGCTTGACGAAGAACGGAAAGGCCAAGCCCAACTCCGCGGGTGTCTTGATCGTGTATGGAAATGCGAAGAACTTTGGGGTTGCTTCCGGATAAAGGCTCGCCTGCAGCTTGCGCGAGTAGTACTTGTGCTGCGCGATCAGCACGCCGCGCGGCGAGGGGCCGGGCAGACCGAGCCGCTGCGCGATGGCCGCGGCCACCAGCGAGCCGATCTGCTCGTCGCAGCTGATGACGGCGGCCAAGCGCGCGTTGCGGTACTTCTTTAGCATGCGCTCGATGAATGCCGGCGCGTTGAAGGTCATCAGCTTCGCGTTCTCGGGAAACTTGAACAGATCGAAGCCTTCGAATACGAAGCGGTAGCGGCCGCGGAAGCGCGCGTGCGCAAGTTCGAGCTGATCCCACTCGTTGGGGAATAAGACCAAGATCGTCTGCACTTCGGCGTGTTCTGCTTTGTTGTTGAGCATTATGGTAGCGCGTGCGGAGGCAGTTCGCCCCAGGCGCTGCAAGCCGCTAGCTGTCGCAGCCGGGGTAGATCGGCCGGTTCGTCCACATCCCAGGTCGGCGCCAGTTCATGCCAGCGCAGGCCGGCGTTTTGCAGGCGTGCACGCGTTTGTTGCAGCACGCGCGGCGTGCTCCACTCGATCGCCTTGAAGCAGTCGGGGCAAGCGGCACGAACGCCTACGAGAAAGTAGCCGCCGTCCTCGGCGGGGCCGAGCACAACATCGGCCGGCGGCGCGAGGGCGGCCGCTGCGTCGCGCAAGTAAGCCGCAGTGAGCGCCGCGCAGTCGCTGCCGATCAGCAGCGTCGGCGTGCCGCCGGAAACACTCCAATGCAGCGCGTGCGCCATGCGCGCGCCTACGTCATCGCCTTGCTGCGGCACGACACGCAAGCCATGCCGGCGTGCAAGGTCGAGCAGGAAAGCGTCGCGCGTCGCCTCAGGCGTGACGCATAAGACCACTTCGCCGAGCTGCGCGGCCAACGCCGTTTCCAAGCAATGTACCGTCAGTTTGCGATACAGCGAAGCGGCTGCCTCGGCGCCGATCGCGCGCGCGATACGTGTCTTCACTTGGCCCGGCACGGGGGCTTTGGCGAAGATCAAGGTGCGCACGTTTGACATACAGGCCAGAGGTAGATATTCAGATTAACTCAGGATCTGATTGAAAAGCGCAATCTGGCATGGGTATAAGATTTAACGCTCAGCGTAGCGGCGCGCCAAGTCGCCTGGATCGGCACCCAGGAAATAGGACAACCGCAGGCGCATCATCAGCAGCATGGTGCGCAGTACGCCGCCTCGCTCCCAACGGCGGGCGGAGGTTTCCACGCGCGCACGCAGGCAGGCCGGACGGCCCAGGCGTTTGGCGCGGCGGCTGAAGTCGATGTCTTCCATCAGCGCAATGTCGGCAAAGCCGCCGAGTTGCTCGAACGTGTCGCAGCGCACGAAGATGGTTTGATCGCCGGTGGCGATCGCGGTCCAGCGCGAGCGCAAATTCATCATGAATTCGGTTATCCGCAGCAACGGGTGGTTGCCGGATAGACGTACGTCAAAGCGCCCCCAGCGCGCGCCGCGCGCGACCGCGTCGCGGATCAGTGCGGCGGCCGCGGCGGGCAAGCGCGTGTCGGCGTGCAGAAACACGAGTACGTCGCTGCCGCGGGCGAGCGACTGGCTGCGCGCCCAGGCTGCGCCCGCATTCATCTGCCGCGCGCGCCCGCGCGGTGCGGCGATCACATGGTCGGCCAGAGCGCGTGCGCGCTGCGCTGTATCGTCCTCGCTGCCGCCGTCGGCCACAACGATGCTAACCTCTTCGGCACGCAGAGGCTGCAGCGCGCCCAGCGTGGCTTCGATGCCATGGGCTTCGTTCAGGGTGGGCACCACGATCCATAAGCGCATGAGCCGGGCTCAACCTTACTGAATCGGCGGTGTGCCGTTCAAATTCCAGTCGTAGTTTAGGTAGCTGATCTTGTACTGTTCGGCCGCAAGCCCCTTGGCAACTTCAGGGTCCTTCACGAAGTTAGCGATGTATTTCTGCACCGAGCCCGCGTTGGCGTTGAAGTCCTCGGCGAACCACTTGAAGATCTCCGAGATCTGTGCGGTCTTCTTGTCCTTGTCGAAGCGGTTACGTGTCGGGTCGTTGATGAACGCGCGCGCGTTGTCATCCATCTGCGCGTCGATCTTGTCGAGCGCGTAGGCCTCGCTGCGAATCTTCGGGCAAGAGCGCGAAGCGCAGACAATGGCGAAGTGGATGCGCGCATCGCCGATCGGACGCAGAATCTTATGTTCCAAGTTGTACAGAGTGATATCCTCACCCGCGAGTTTCCACTCCTTGCTCTTGAAGTAGCGTTGGCGGCCGAGGAAGCCGCTTGGGGATAGCCCATCGAGAATGCCCTGAATGGCAAGCGCGTTGTAGGCGTTCATGTAGTAGACGAACTTTTCATTTTTCGAGCCGAGCTTGGCCGGCGCCGCGAGCTGCTGAATGTAGCCCTTGAAACCCGCGTCTTTCTGGATGCCGGGATAGTTCACTTGACCGTCGCGCACATTCTCCCGCAGCACTTTGTCGAAGGCGTCGTGGGCGACGCCCTGGGCCGACACCGGCGCGGCAGCGAAGGACGCGATTAGGGTAAACGCCAGCGCAAAGCGGGCGATGCGAATAGCAAGACGGTTCATAAGCTTCCTCAACAAGTCAAAGTCCCTACCACATATACGCACTGGCGGCGTCGACGGATGACGCTTAGACGCGCGCCGGTCGAACGCCTTACGCCGTCCCGCGGCGCAGCTTTTTGAGCAGCACCGGCACCAGCGCGAACAGCCCCAACAAAACGAAGGCGCCGATGATTTCCAGTGACACCAAATCCTTGGTCGAGCTGATGCGCGCCAGCGATTGGCCCAAGTTGGCGAACACGAAACTACCGGGAATGATGCCGACAAATGTGGCCAAAGCATAGGTGCGCAGGCTGACGCTGGAGAAGGCCGGCGCGAGATTCACCAGCCAGAACGGGAACAGCGGCACTAGGCGCAAAAACAGCAAATAGTTGAAAGCGTCTTTGGTGAAGCCTTGGTTGATCTTCGCCGCCAATGGTCCCATTTTGGCGCGCGCAGCGTCGGCGAACAAATAACGCGCAGCTAAGAACACCAGGCATGCGCCCAGCGTGGCACCGCCGACGATGACGAGTGTGCCAACCCAGCGGCCGAACAGAAAGCCGCACGTCAGCGACAAGATCAAGCCGACCGGCAGGCTGAGCGCGGTGGAGACCGCATAGGCGGTGAAAGCGATCGCTAGCATGGCGGCGTAGTGCTGCGTGGTGAACTGCAGCAGCAAGTCGCGGTTGGCTTTGAGCGTCTCCAAATTGATGTAACGCTGGCCGCCGAGTGCGAAAAAACCGATCAAGCCACCGAGCAGCAGCAATACGATCAGTATCTTCAGCCAAGGTTGACCCTGTGCTTTGGCGCTCGTCCCATCCGTCATTGCGCGCCTCGCAGACCAAAGATTTTCTGGATCCAGCGCTTGCGCGAAGGCGTCAAGCCCTCTTTCATGCGCTGATCCGCGACGCGGCGGTTGATCTGCGCGAAGGTCGGGTAGGTATGGATGACGCCGGACAGATCGGCGGCTTTCATGCCTTTGGCGATGGCGAGAGCGTATTCGGCGATCAGTTCGCCCGCGTGCGCGCCGACGATGGCGGCGCCGAGGATGCGCCCTTTTGGATCGGTGACGAGCTTGGCGCAGCCCTCCGTTTCACTTTCGGCGCGCGCACGATCGTTTTCCTCGTAGGGGAAGACATAGACCTTGTGCGCGACGTTCTGCCCTTTGGCTTCTGTTTCGGAAAGACCCACGCGCGCCAGTTCCGGCTCGGTGAAGGTGCACCAAGGGATATTCTGTGTTTGCGCCTTCGCCGGGAGCTTGAAAATGGCGTTGCGCAGCACCACGCCGGCGTGGTGCTCGGCCACGTGCGTGAACTGCAGCGCACCGGCGGCGTCGCCGCAGACGTAGATGTGTTTCTGGGTAGTGCGCAGGCGCGCATCGCTGACGATGCGGCCTTTTTCCACCGCTATGCCAGCGGCATCGAGCCCGAGGTCCTCGATGTTCATTTTGCGCCCGGCGGCCACCAGCAGGTGGGTTGCGCTCAGTTTGATTTCATTGCCTTCTTTATTCTTCAGGTACAGCTCGATGTTGCCGGCTGCGCCTTCCACGCGGCTGGGGGTTACGCCGAGATGAAATTTGACGCCGTCTCGCTCCATCTGAGCGCGCACGATTGCTGCAAGTTCGGCGTCTTCGCGCGGCAAGTTCTGCGGCGCGAGATCCACCACGGTCACGGCGCTGCCTAAGCGGCAGAACGCTTGCGCCAGCTCGCTGCCGATCGGGCCAGCGCCGATGACGATGAGCGAAGGTACGTCTTGGTTCAGTTCGAATACAGTTTCGTTGGTGAGAAACGGCACTGAGTCGAGGCCCGCAATGGGTGGCACGCCGGGGCGCGAGCCCGTGGCGATGACGAAGTTGCGTGCGGTAATGGTGCGTTCGCCAGCCGTGACGGTGTGCGCATCTTGGAAGCGGCCATGGCCAAAGATGACCTCCACGCCGAGACCGCGAAAGCGCTCTGGGCTGTCGTTCGGTTCGATACCTTTGATGACCTGCGCGACGCGGCGCATGACGGCGGGCAGGCTGACTTGGGGCTGCGCGGCGCCGATGGCGTAGTGATCGGCCGTGCGCATCAGGTGCGCGACCTTGGCTGATTTGAGCAGCGCTTTGCTTGGCACGCAGCCGTAGTTTAGACAGTCGCCGCCCATCTTGTGCTTCTCGATTAGCGCCACCTTGGCGCCGAGCGTCGCCCCGCCGGCGGCGACCACCAGCCCGCCCGAGCCAGCGCCGATCACGCAGATATCGAACTCCGCCGCCGCCATCAGCTATCTCCTCGAAGGACCTTATCCGATTGCCCGGAGCTTGGTCGCGCGCGCTGCGCTGGTCTTACGCAAAGAATAAACCGTTGCAGAATATACTATTTAAAGTACCAACGGATAAATCAGGTGGAGCGGGATTTCTGGCGGTGTCCTGCTAGTTGTATACCTGCTTATTGTCCTTCCAAAATTGCCACCACGGCGCTTTGTCGAACTTGCCGGTTAAGTAGGCGCTTTGCGGGAAATTGAGCTTCAGCACGCGTTCGGCATCGGCGCGCAGATCGGTCAATCCCATGCGCTCGTACGACTTCATCATGATATAGAGTCCTTCTTCCAACGCGGGCGTTTGCGGATAGCTTTCCAGCGCGGACTGCGCGCGGTTCGCGGCAGCAAGCCACGCGCCACGCTTGTAGTAGTAGCGCGCCACGTGAATTTCGTGCGCCGCCAGCGCGTTGGTCAGGTACGCCATGCGATCGCTCGCATCTTTAGCGTACTTGCTGTTGGGAAAGCGTGTCACCATATCCTTGAATGCATCGAACGATTCGCGCGCGGCTTTTGGGTCGCGGTCGGAAAGATCCTGATTCGAGAGAAAACTGAACATGCCGAGATCGCCCTGGAAGTTAGCCAAGCCGCGCAAGTAGTACGCGTAATCGACGTTGGGATGATTCGGATGCAGCTTGATGAAGCGGTCGGCCGCGGCGATGGCTTGCGCGGGTTCGTTGTCCCGGTAGTAAGCGTAAGCCAGTTCCAGTTGCGCTTGCTGCGCGTAGCGCCCGAAGGGGTAGCGCGCTTCCAGCGTTTCGAACAACTTGCCGGCGCGTTCGTAGTTGCCGCTGTCTAGTTCGCGTTTCGCTTCGGTGTAAAGGCGTTGCGCGGACCAGTCTTTGGTTTCGTCCGCCTTATCACCGAAGGCGCCGCAGCCGGTAAGAACGAAGGCCATAACGAGAACCGCTACACTATGCCTCATGGTTTCCATTTCTCCCGATCGAGCCCAGCAAGAGCAAGCGATGCAAACGCACGCGCGCGAAATGCGCGCGGCGCCGCGCGCGGATGGCGGCGATTATAGCTCAGGCGACGATGCGGTCGGCACGGCGCAAGTGCTGCAGCTTACGATTCCTGCCAGCGCCGCGCCGCGCCGTTTGGACGCCGCGCTCGCTGCGCTTCTGCCGCAGTATTCGCGCAGCCGTCTGCAAGCTTGGCTCAAGCAAGGCGCGATCACCGTCGACGGTTCGGCGCGCGCGGCCAGCAGCAAGGTCAGCGGCGGCGAACAAGTGCAAGTCCAAGTGCAACTCGAAGCGCGGCAGCTCGCATGGCGCGCCGAAACGATGGCGCTGCCGATCGTGCATGAAGACGCCGCGCTGCTGGTACTGAACAAACCGCCGGGTTTGGTGGTGCATCCCGGCCACGGTAACTGGAGCGGCACCCTGCTGAACGCGCTGCTGGCGCATTCGCCTATGGCGCAGTCACTGCCACGCGCAGGAATCGTGCACCGGCTCGACAAGCAAACCAGCGGCCTGATGGTGGTGGCGAAGACCTTACCTGCATACACTTCGCTCGTGCGCCAACTGCAGGCGCGCAGCGTGACACGGCGCTACCTTGCTGTGGTCGAAGGTGCGGCGCCGGCGCAGGGCAGAGTAGATGCGCCGATCGGACGCCATCCGACGCAGCGCACCAAGATGGCGGTCAACGAGCGCGGGCGCACGGCGCTGACGGAGTTTCGCCTGCTGGAGCGCCTGGGCCGCTACAGTTTGCTGGACCTGAAGCTGCATACCGGCCGCACGCATCAAATTCGTGTGCACATGCAAGCGCTCGGCTTTCCGCTGGTCGGCGATCCGGTGTATGGCGCGCGCCGACGCGCCACCGCCGCCGGGGCGGCGGCAGCTTTCCCGCGCCAAGCGCTGCATGCGGCCGAGCTCTCGCTGCAACACCCGGACCCGGAGGGCGCGGTTACGCTTTCGTGGACCGCGCCGCTGCCGGCCGATATAGCCGGGTTGCTCGCCGCGTTGCGTGCGCAGCCCGGCGACTGAACGCACAATGACTGTATCCTGGTTCGCGCCCGATTGGCCGCACCCGGACAACGTGCGCAGCCTGATTACCACACGGGTGGGCGGGGTGAGCCGCGCGCCGTTCGATGGCTTCAACTTGGCGCTGCATGTCGGCGATTGCGCCGAGCACGTGGCGGCCAACCGCGCGCGGTTGCGCGCCGTGCTGCCGAGCGAGCCGCGTTGGCTGGCGCAAGTGCACGGCACACGCGTCAAAGATCTCGATGGCGCGGACGACGGCGCCGCGGCGGATGCCGCCGTCACGCGCCGCGCGGGGACGGTGGCTGCAATTCTCACGGCGGATTGTTTGCCGCTGCTGCTGTGCGCGCGTGACGGCAGTGTGGTTGCGGCGGCGCACGCGGGTTGGCGCGGTTTGTGCAGCGGCGTTATCGAAGCAAGCGTGCAAGCCATGCGCGTGGCGCCGGAGCGGATTTTGGCCTATCTCGGACCCGCGATTGGTCAAAACGCATATGAGGTCGGCGACGACGTGCGCAACGCCTTCGTCTCTGACGATGGCGCGGCCGCGGCGGCTTTCGCGGCTAACGCGCGCGGTCGTTGGCAAGCGGATTTGTACGCGTTAGCGCGCCAGCGCCTGCATACCTCGGGCGTTAGAGCGGTGCATGGCGGTAATTGCTGTACGTATACCGAGCGCGAGCGTTTTTTCTCGTTCCGGCGCGACGGCAGCACCGGACGCATCGCTTGTCTGATCTGGATGGAGCGGTAGCGCCGAAGCATGTCGACGCTCGGTTACATCCTTGCGACAGGATTGGCGGCCGGAGCGCTTTCAGTGCTGTGCGCGGCGCTGTTCGCACTCTCTGCACGCGCGCAGTGGGTGCCGGTATTGATCAGTTTCGCCACCGGCGCGCTGCTCGGCGCGGTGTTCCTGGAGATCTTGCCGCACGCGATTGAACAGCAGGGCGATCCAGCCCAAGTCGGGCTCATCATGCTGGGTGGAGTGTTGGTTTTCTTCGCCCTGGAAAAGGCCGTGCTATGGCGCCATGCGCATCACCATGGCGAGGATCATCCGCACAGCCACAGCGCGCATGAAGACGCCAGCGCCGTACTCATCATCATCGGCGATACCGTGCACAACTTGATCGACGGCGTGATCATCGCCGCGGCATTCATGTCGGACGTGCAAGTCGGCCTGCTCACGGCGCTGGCGATCATCGCACACGAGATTCCGCAGGAAGTAGGCGATTTCGTGGTGCTGCTGCATTCGGGCTATAGCAAGACCGCGGCCTTGCTTGCCAACCTGGTGTCGAGTTTGGCCACTGTCGTCGGCGGTGTGGCCGCCTACTACGCTCTCAATCAAGCGCAAAGCTGGATCGCGCCGTTGCTCGGCGTGGCCGCGGCCAGCCTGCTTTATGTCGCTGTGGCTGATCTAATCCCGGGCTTGCACAAGCGCTTGCGCATGGCCGACGCAGTGCAGCAGATCGTGTTGCTGCTGGCGGGTGTTGGAACCATTTGGGCAATCGGTTTCATGGCTGAACACGCGCACCACTGAGGCCACGCGCGCAGCTGCAAAGTCGTTGACAAAAAATTTTGTGCGGTGCACAATAACGAAATCGCCGCTCCCTTCCTTTTCTTCGTGAACACGACTTTGTTGTTCGACCTCGCGCCGGGATTGACGCAAGCGTATTCGGCGCTATTGCAGGCGCTCGCGCAGCATCCCGAGACCATCACGCGCATCCAGAAGGACTATGCCGAGGCGCAAGCCGGCCTTTGGCAACAGCTGTGCAGCGGCACGCCCGCGCCAGGTGCGCCCAACGGCGACCGCCGTTTCGCCGCGCCGGAATGGCAGACCTATCCGCTGTTCAACTATTTACAGCAGTCTTACCAACTCGTGGCCAACGCCCTTACACAAGCCGTCGCCGAGGCGGACGTCGATGCCGCGAGCAAGCGCAAGCTACAGTTCTTCTTGAAACAGAACATCGACGCGGTTGCGCCCAGCAATTTCTTGGTGAGCAATCCCGAGGCGCTGCGCAAGTGCTGGGAGACGCACGGTGCTTCGCTTGCGGCCGGCATGCAGAATCTAAGCGAAGACTTGCAGCGCGGGCGCATCAGCATGACCGACGAGTCCGCCTTCGAGGTGGGGCGCAATATCGCGACGACGCCTGGCGCGGTCGTGTACGAGAACGAAGTGATGCAGCTCATTCAGTACGCGCCCGCGACGCCGCAAGTGCATGCGCGGCCCATCGTGTTCATCCCGCCGGCGATCAACAAGTTCTACATCATGGATCTGCAGCCGGACAACTCCTTCGTGCGCTGGGCGCTGGAGCAGGGGCAGACGGTCTTCCTGCTGTCGTGGCGCAACGTCAATGAGGATCAGCAGCATCTGACTTGGGATGACTACCTCGAGCAGGGTCCGATCAAAGCGATCGAGGTGGCGCGCGGCATCAGCAAATCGGAAAAAGTCAATGTGCTCGGCTTCTGCGTCGGCGGCACCATCGTCGGCGCTGCCCTAGCGGTAATGAAAGCGCGCGGGCAGGATTGGGTGGCGAGTTTGACGCTGATGACGGCGCTGCTGGAGTTTTCCGATGTGGGCGACATCGGCGTTTTCGTCGACGAGCATTTCGTCCGTCAGCGCGAGGAAGAGTTCAAGACCGGTGGCTTGCTGCGGGGTCGCGAACTGGCGATGGCGTTTTCCAGCCTGCGGCCGAACGAACTGATCTGGAACTACGTGGTCGATAACTATTTGAAGGGCGGCAAGCCGCCGGCCTTTGACTTGCTTTATTGGAACGCCGACAGTACCAATCTGCCCGGGCCGATGTTCGCTTACTATCTGCGCCACACCTACTTGCAGAACGACCTGGTGCAGCCGGGCAAGCTGACCATGTGCGGCGTGAAAGTCGATCTGCGCAAGATTGACATACCCACATTCGTGTTCGCCGCGATCGAAGATCATATCGTGCCATGGCGCAGTGCCTACCGTTCGGGGCAAGCGCTTTCCGGCAAAGTGGAGTTTGTGCTCGGTGCGAGCGGCCATATCGCCGGGTCGATGAATTCCGCGTACCGCAATAAGCGGCATTTCTGGCGTAGCAGCAGCTCTGGCGCCCCGGTGCGTGGAGGCGGTGTCGTAGATTCACCGGACGCCTGGCTAGAAAAGGCGGAGCAGGTATCCGGCAGTTGGTGGCCGTATTGGACACAGTGGTTAGCGCGGCACAGCGGCAAGATGATGCCAGCGCCGAAGAAACCGGGCTCGCGTGAGTTCCCAGTGATCGAAGCCGCGCCCGGCCGCTATGTGAAACAACGTGCAAGTTAGATTCTCACAGATAAGCGAGGCAAAGCAATGGTTCAGAGAGTAGCGTTAGTAACGGGTGGGATGGGCGGCATCGGCGAGTCGATTTCAACGCGTTTGGCGGACAACGGCTACAAGGTCGCGGTGACCTATTCGCCTGGCAGCAGCAAGGCGCAGCAGTGGCTGCAAGACATGCGCGCGCGCGGCTATAGTTTTATGGCTGCCGAGGCCGACGTCACCAGCCTAGAGTCGTGCAGCAAGATGATCGCGCAGGTCCAAGCAGAGCTTGGGCCGGTCGACATTCTGGTGAATAACGCCGGCATTACGCGCGATGCGACCTTCAAGAAAATGACCAAGGTTGATTGGGACGCGGTCATCAACACCAACTTGACCAGCTTGTTTAACGTTACCAAACCGGTGATGGACGGCATGCTGGAGCGCGGCTGGGGTAGGGTGATCAACATCTCTTCCGTCAACGGCCAAAAAGGCGCGTTCGGTCAGACCAACTACTCCGCAGCGAAGGCTGGTATTCACGGTTTCACCAAAGCCTTGGCGCTGGAGGTGGCGCGCAAGGGCGTGACGGTCAACACCGTTTCGCCGGGTTATATCGCCACCAAGATGGTTGCGGCGATCGATCCGCAGATTCTCGAGACGAAGATCGTGCCGCAGATCCCGGTGGGGCGCTTGGGCAAACCGGAGGAAGTCGCAGGGCTAGTAACCTATTTAGCCTCGGATGAAGCGGCATTCGTCACCGGCGCCAATATTGCTATCAACGGCGGCCAGCACATGTACTAGTGCAGATGTCCATCTGATCAACCGCGCACGTGCGCGCCAACGACGAGAACTCTAATGAAGAAAGAAGTTGCGCTCATTACTGGCGGTGTCGGCGGTATCGGCACCGCTATCTGCAAAAGCTTAGCGCGCGACGGCTACCGCATCGTCGCCAACTATGTCGTAGCTGGCACCGAAACGCGCTGGCAGCAGGAAATGCGGGCCGCCGGCTACGAGCGTAGTGTCGCGCTACGCGGCGACGTAGCCGATTACGATGCGATGGGCAGTATGGTGCAGCAGATCGAGAGCGACATCGGCCCGATCGCGGTGCTCGTTAACTGCGCGGGCATAACCCGCGACGCGCAGTTCCATAAGATGTCCAAGTCAGATTGGGACGCCGTCATCAACGTTAATCTGAACAGCGTATTCAATGTGACACGGCACGTGATCGGCGGCATGATGGCGCGCGAATTCGGGCGCATCATCAACATTTCGTCTATCAATGCGCAGAAGGGTCAGTTTGGACAAACCAATTACTCGGCCGCGAAGTCCGGCATCTATGGCTTCACCAAGTCGCTCGCCCAAGAGGTCGTCAAGCGCGGTATCACGGTAAACGCCATTTCCCCGGGCTATGTGGGTACAGATTTGGTGATGGCCATGCGCGACGATGTGCGCGCCAAGATTTTGAGCCAGATTCCGATTGGGCGCTTCGCTCAGCCGGAGGAAATCGCCCACCTCGTGTCCTACCTGGCTTCCGAGCAGGCCGCGTTCGTGACCGGCGCCAACTATGCCATTAACGGCGGTCAGCACTTGTTTTGAGGCGATGCGCATGTTTAGTTTGGGCCGCCGCGGCGACAAAGAAAAAAGCCCCGCCTCACGGCGGGGCTTGAACCTTTACCTGAAACAAGTAAAGGAGGAGGAGACGGTGAACTTACTTCTTGCCGGTTTTCGGCGTGACGTTGGCGGCGGCAGCCTTCATGCTCGATTCGGCCAGGTGGCTGAATTGGCGCGTGGCTTTGGTCGCGGTGTCGAAGGCCGAGGCAGAAGCGGCCAGCCCAGACTTCATCAACGCGATGAACGGTTCCGTGCCGGCGGGCGCGGCTTTAGCGGCTTTCTCGATCGCTGCGGCGCTCTGGTGATGCAAGTCAGCGACGCGGTGCTCGAAGGCGCTCGCCAGTTCCGCTTGCGCGCTTGCCAGCACGTCGTAAGCTGCTTTCGAGTACGCCGAGACTTTGTTCCAACCGGCTTCGGCGACGCGGTTGCGCAACGCACCGACGTCTTGCAGATCTTTGACTTCGAAGCCTTGTGTGGACTTGGCCACGTCCGCCAATACGGCGCGGCTAGCTTCCAGATTCAGAGCGACCAAGCGCTCCGTCGTTTGCAGGCTGAGGCGGGCGAAATCGAGCGCGCCATCAACGTTCGCTTTGTTCCAAGCGCTGAACTGTTCGGTGCCGATCATGCGAATCTCCAAAGTTTAGGGGCTAATCAAAGCGGGCGAACCAACTGTTTCCGTCAATTGCTGCACCGCACAATAGAAATTCTACGGAGTCGAATTACCCTTGTCAAGCATTTTTTGCGGCAATGCAACATTTTTGTGATATGCAGAAAAGTCGTGTATTATCAATCGGCTAAACTGGCCATGGCGGCATTTTTGACCGCTCCAGGCCAAAATTTGATGTTTTGCACAAGAAGATTCATTGGCAACATGCCGGCAGAGATGGAGTTCACATGAACAAGCCCGCTCGGATCATCAAGAAATACCCCAACCGCCGCCTCTACGACACCGAGAAAAGCGCGTACATCACGCTGAGCGAGGTGAAGCAGATGGTGATCGAGCAGGAGGAATTCCGTGTGGTCGACACCAAGACCAACGAAGACCTCACGCGCGAAATCCTGCTGCAGATCATCCTGGAGGAGGAGAGCTCCGCTGCGCCGATTTTTAGCAGCGACATGCTCACACAAATGATTCGCTCATACGGGGGCGCCATGCAGGGTGTCATGGGTACCTATTTGGAGCGCAGCATTCAGTCGTTTCTCGAGGCGCAGCAGAAGCTGCAAGATCAGTTTCGCAGCGTCTACGGCGAGAGTGCATCGATGAGCGGCGAGCGCTGGGCGCAGTTCTTGAGCGCGCAGATGCCGGCGATGCAGAGCCTGATGGGCAGCTATTTGCAGCAGAGCGCGAACATGTTCATGGGGCTGCAGCAACGCGTGGAGGAGCAAACGCGGCAGTTTTTCAACGCCTTCCAACCGGGCAGCGCACAACCCGAGGAACCGAAGGCCGGCGATGGCGCATCCGCCAAGAGCAAGCGCGGCAGTCGCGGTGCGAAGTAGGGCGCGGTGTCAGCTACCGTGAAAACGCGCCTTCCGGCGCGGACGCGAGCAAAAATTCCCACCGTGGGCTTCGTTTCGCTCGGTTGTCCTAAAGCGTTGGTCGATTCGGAGCAAGTGCTGACGCAATTGCGCGCCGAAGGCTATGCGATCGCGCCGAAGTACGCCGATGCGGATGTCGTCGTTGTCAACACCTGCGGCTTCATCGACAGTGCGGTGGAAGAATCGCTCGATGCTATCGGCGAAGCGCTGCACGAAAACGGCCGCGTGATCGTCACCGGCTGCCTGGGGGCGAAAGGCGGTGGCGATTTCGTGCGCGAGCGCTTTCCCAAAGTGCTCGCCGTGACTGGGCCGCATGCGCGCGAGGAAGTCATGGCGGCGGTGCATCGCCACTTGCCGCAGCGCCACGATCCGTTCACCAGTCTCGTTCCGGCCGCGCTGCCTGCGCAGGGCATCAAGCTTACGCCGAAGCACTACGCCTACCTAAAGATTTCCGAAGGTTGCAATCACCGCTGCACCTTCTGCATCATTCCCTCGATGCGCGGCGATTTGGTGAGCCGTCCGATCGGCGAGGTCATGCAAGAAGCGCAGACCCTGGTGCAAGCGGGCGTGAGGGAACTGCTAGTCATCTCGCAGGACACGAGCGCCTACGGTGTCGATGTCAAATACCGCACCGGGTTTTGGGGCGGCCGACCATTGAAAACCCGGATGTACGAGTTGTGCGCAGCGCTCGGTGAGCTCGGTGTGTGGGTGCGGCTGCACTACGTATATCCTTATGCACATGTCGACGATGTCGTGCCGCTGATGGCGCAGGGCAAGGTCCTGCCGTATTTGGACGTGCCGTTTCAGCACGCTAGCGCGCGCATCCTCAAAGCCATGAAACGTCCTGCTTCCAGCGAAGACAATCTCGCGCGGGTGCGGCGGTGGCGCGAGATATGCCCGGACATCACCTTACGCAGCACTTTCATCGTCGGTTTTCCGGGCGAGACCGAGCAGGACTTCGAGCAGTTGTTGGATTTCTTGCGGCAAGCGCAGCTCGATCGCGTCGGCTGCTTCGCTTACTCGCCGGTGGAAGGTGCAGCGGCGAACGCTTTACCCGGCCAAATCCCCGAAGAAGTGAAGGAAGAACGGCGGGCGCGCTTCATGCAGGCGCAGGAGGTAATCAGCCGCAAGCGCTTGAAGGCCAAGGTCGGGCATACGCTGCAGGTTTTGGTTGACGCCGCGGACGAAGGCGGCGCGGTCGCGCGGTCGCGCGGCGATGCTCCGGAAATTGACGGTGTTGTCCACGTGAAACCGCACCAGAGCTTGAGGGCGGGCGAGTTCGCTGTGGTGCGTATCAAGCGCGCTGCGGCACATGATCTCCACGGGGAGGTCGCGACGGTATGACGAACACAAAACGGCGCCTGCACACAAGGCGTTAGGAGGAGTAGGTTGCGCGGCACTGCTGCGCTTTTCGCAAGCTTTCGAGGAGCAAGTTATGGCAAACGCAAGAGAAGTAGTGGTTTTGAGCGGTGTGCGCACGGCGATCGGCGACTACGGCGCGGCTCTCAAGGACATTCCGCCGACGCAGTTGGCAGCGCAAGTGATCAAAGAAGCGGTGGCGCGGGCGAAGCTCGATGCGGGTGACGTTGGGCACGTGGTGATGGGCAATGTCATCCACACCGAAGCGCGCGATATGTACCTGTCACGCGTGGCCTGCTTGCAAGCCGGTTTGCCTCAAGGTACGCCGGCGCTGACGCTAAATCGCTTGTGTGGCAGCGGGTTGCAGGCCATCGTGTCGGCGGCGCAAACGGTGATGTTGGGCGATGCAACCATCGCCGTCGCCGGCGGCGCGGAGTCGATGAGCCGTGCCGGCTACATGCTGCCTACCGAACGCTGGGGTGCGCGCATGGGCGACGGCGCAGTCGTCGATATGATGGTCGGCGCTTTGACCGATCCGTTCGACAAAGTGCACATGGGGATTACCGCTGAGAATGTCGCGGCCAAATGGGGGATTACGCGCGAACAGCAAGACAGTTTTGCTGTGGAAAGCCACAAACGCGCTGCGCAGGCGATCGCTCAAGGCTATTTCAAGGAGCAGATTACTCCAGTCGAGCTGAAGTCTAAGAAGGGCGTGACGTTGTTCGATACCGATGAGCACGTGCGCGCCGATGCCAGCATGGACGGTATGGCGAAACTGAAAACCGTGTTCAAGTCCGACGGCAGCGTTACCGCTGGCAGCGCATCGGGCATAAATGACGGCGCCGCCGCGATCGTGCTGATGGAGCGTGAGGCGGCTGACAAGCGCGGCCTAAAACCGATGGCGCGCTTGGTAGCGTACGGGCACGCCGGCGTCGATCCGAAGTACATGGGAATCGGTCCGGTACCGGCTTCCAAGATGGCGTTGGAGCGCGCGGGATTGAAGGTGAGCGATATCGACGTTGTCGAGTCGAACGAAGCCTTCGCCGCGCAGGCGTGCGCGGTAGCGAAGGATTTGGGTTTCGATCCGAAAAAGACCAACCCTAACGGCGGCGCTATCGCGCTCGGACATCCGATTGGTGCGACCGGTGCGATATTGACGGTAAAAGCGCTATACGAGTTACAGCGTATCAAGGGCCGCTACGCACTGGTGACCATGTGCATCGGTGGCGGCCAAGGCATCGCGGCGATCTATGAGCGTTTGCACTGAGCAAGCGCCATTCTCCGCAGGAAACGAAAAAGCCCGCCGATGCGGGCTTTTTCTTGGTTGGGTGATCGAGCGCGAAGGACAATCGGGTTATGCCAGCGTAGCCACCAGACTCGAAATCGCTTCCAGATCGGCCACCAGCGCTTCCGCGATGAGATCAAGCGAAGGGCGGTTGATCTTGAGGTAACCCAGCCAGCTTTCGGGAATCTGTTCGGCTAGCGGGTAGAAACCTGGATTGGCAGAGCCTTCGATCAATCCGGTCAAGCGGTCCGCGATAGCAACGCAGGTCGCCAGCGCTCGCGCTTCTTCGGGCGCGGCCAAGGGATGATGGTGGTGCAGGATTGCTTCGACCAACATTTGCGGCAGGCCGAGTGAGCTGCCGACTGCGGCGCCGACGGCGTTGTGCGTGGCGATCAAGCAAGCGCGTTCTTGTTCAAGCGAGCGGGTGTTGGGCTCTTCGGTCACCATGGCGCGCAGGCAAAACATCTGCGCAGGTGCTTTTGCCGCCAGCGCGAGATAGCCGATGTCGTGCAGCAGCCCCGCGGAGTAAGCAGAGCCGGAGGTCACTTCCAGCGGCGTGATGCGCGCGACGGAGCGTGCGCCGACTGCGACCAGCAAGGCGTGCAGCCAAGCGGCGCGGCGGTCGAAGTCGCCGGTGCTACCTTTGGTGCCGTCTGCTAACAACATCGCGACGCACGTGGCTTTGGACAATTCCATGCCGAGGCGCGTGACCGCTTGACGCACTGAATCGATTTCGCGGCCGGTCGAGAACGCTGTGGAGTTTGCCAGCCCGAGCATGCGCGCGGTCAACTTTGGATCATGTTCGATAGCGACGGCCAAACGCGGGAACGCGTCAGGGGCATCGTCATCGATTTCGACGATTTTTGCGGCGAAGGGACTGACGATCCCAACGCCTTGCAGCAAATTCTGAAGATCTACCTGTTCACAAGAAGTTTTGCCTGCAGCTTGTTTGCAGGCGCATGTAGCGACAAGAGGCGCGCCATCCATACCATCAGTCTCCGTTTCAAACTCAGCTGACCCGCGTGGTGACGGGCTTGCGAGACTTATCGGCAGGCAGACAGATTTCTTTAGCGCCTTGGTTCTTCGGGGATTTGTCTAGCTAACTTACGCGCGACCAGCCCGGCTCGTCGCGGTCCAGCAGGCGCTTGAGTGCGGCGAAGTGCAGCTCGGATTGTTGGCGCTCGGCTCCGATGCAGCGCGCGGCCTCCGCCGCAACGGCGTCCGGCACGCGCTTGAGTTTGCGCCCGGTGCTCTCAGCCAACACCTGCACAAGGCAGCAGCGCTCCAAGTAGTAGAGATCGTCGAAGGCATAGTCGATGCGCTCGCCGCACACCATGACGCCGTGATTGGCCATGAACATGACATCGGCTTTGCCGAGCGCCGTGGTCATGCGGTCGCCTTCTTCTTTGCTCATCGCCACCCCGCCATAGTGATCGTCGTAAACGATACGCCCGTGATAGCGCATGGCGTTCTGGTTCGCTGTGGTATCAAGGCGGCCGTTTTCGCAGATGGTTAGCGCGGTGGCGTAGGGCATGTGCGTGTGCAGCACCACCTTGCGCTTAGCGCCGACGTGTACGCGGCTGTGAATAAAGAACGCGGTCGGCTCGGCGCTATAACGGCCCTCGACGATTTCGCCAGCCGCGTTGACTACGATGAGATCGCTCGGCGTGACTTCCGACCAATGCAAGCCTTGCGGGTTGAGCAAGAACAAATCGGGGCGACCCGGCACTTCAACGCTGAAGTGATTGCAAACGCCCTCGTTCAAACCCATGCGCGCTGCGCTGCGCAGCGCGGCGGTCAAATCGATGCGGGTTTGCAGGACTTGTTGCTCCACGGAAGGGCGGCTTAGTTCCAGCGACGGTGCGTTCATGATGATGTGATGTTGTTGGCTGAAAATATACTCTCACGCGGGTGGACCCCACGCCAACTGCCTTAAACTGCCTGCACTATACCGTGAACAATCAAAAAGGGAGCCACTATTCGACATAATCTAGCAGCAGCATAGGCGCATCTACGTCGACGCATGATAACCCGCAGCTTCAATCGCCGCGCTCAGGTCAGCGGCATTGATCTTACTCGGATCGAAACTCACCTCGGCGGCCGCGTTCTCCAGTGATACTTGCGCACTCGTCACACCCGGCTGACGTGTAAGCACGTTGGTCACGCTGCGCACGCAGCCTTGGCACGTCATACCTTCGACTTTGATCTTCACCGTTTCCATGTTCGCTGCTCCGTTCGGTTCGGCGAGCGCTTGGACGACGCGCGCGACGATGTCCTCAATTGTAGCTTCGATATCGATCGCGATCGCTTGCGCCGGTATTTCAAGCGTTTCGAATTGGCTCTTGAGCAAACTTGGCGGCATATAGCGGTGCTTGCGCGCGGCGAGCCTTTGTTGGATCAGCTCGCAACTGCCACGCAAAAACACCACGCGCAAATCGCGCACGCCGTGTGCCAGACGCTCGCGGTAGGTTTGCTTCAGCGCCGAGCACGCTAGCACGGCGCTGCCGCCTTGCGCTTGCAGCACTCGCAGGCGCTCGTTGATGAGCGCGAGCCACGGCCAGCGGTCCGCATCCGTCAGCGGCACGCCGGAGCGCATCTTTTCTACGTTCACCGCTGGGTGGAAATCGTCGGCATCGAGAAACTCGCACTCAAGCACACGCGCGAGCTGCTCACCCACAGCGGTTTTCCCGGCACCGGAAACACCCATTACGAGGACGATCATCTGGATATGCAGCTGAAAGATTGGCTCACAACCCGCAGTGTGCGCCTATAGTCTAGCGCGCACGCACGAGACTCTAGGCGACGCATTGTTGCTCTTGGACTTATGTTGACAAGCGCCTGGTGAAGTGACTAACATGAACTTGATAGTAACGCGAGCGCCTGCGCTTCGGTGTGGCGGTCCCGGATCTAAGTAGTGGATCGCATGGGCGGCAGGTGGCGGTACGCGAGCGCTATCAGACTAGGAGCGCTGAGCATGAACACAGGTGTTCCACCGGGTTAGATTGGCCGGGTTGTCGTTACAAGGGCCTGGCTGCACTATCAGATCATTGGCTTTACACGCGAGTCCGCACTCAGTGCGGCGTATCACCTAGGTGATGCACCATCCAGTTGAATGGAAAAGGGGAGCCTTGTGCTCCCCTTTTTCTTTTCAATGCTTGCCGAGAACGCTGCCAACGGCAACGCGGCGACGGGGGCTGTCGGGTTTGAATTTAGAGACGCGGCACCTATAGCAAAGCCCGGCGCGTGCTTGGCGTTTGGCTTACGCGGCAACGACGTCGCGGTGTTCTCTCCCGCTCAGACGCGAGCGCCAGCTTCCTTCAGCAAAGGCCGTGAGTAGTTTCTTCGCGCGGCTGTACGTTACGCACTCGAGCACGGAGCCTTTTCCGAAGAAGTCGTTGAGACCTTGCACCTTTGCTAATTCCTCGCGCGTCGCGTGTGCATAGCCCATGGTCCAGTCGCCGAATGCGCGCCGCGCGATGGGCTCACGGACAATTAGCGTGACATGCGCATGCCGTTTGTCGCGATGGATGCGCCGGTAGAGCGAATCAACCGTGGATTCTTCACCTTCCAGAATTTGAAAGAAACTGGCGTCGGCGTACAGGAGCATACCGCTCACGCCGAGCTTGATGTTGTTCTCGCGTGCCCGCGCAAGTAGTTCTTGCAGTGCGCCAGAGTCAAGGTCAATGCACGCCGCGCTCGAATAAATCATGTGAATTAGGGGGCTGGTCGGGTCGTCCATAGTCACCGTAGTGTTGGAGATGCCGTTCACAACGGTAATTACGGCGCCAAATTGAGAAGCTTTAGGCTGGTGAGCTAACCCAAACAAGGCGCAAATCGCAGCGAGGTTGAACACCTCGCGAGAATTGGCAACGCAGGGTGGCGTGATTTCTCGCCATCTGTGCCGTTAAGAGCGAAGCACTACACGAGGGCGCCAACGGCGCAATAGTAGTGCGTTGCTCACTACGGAAACCGAACTGAGCGCCATCGCCGCGCCCGCGATAACGGGGTTGAGCATGCCGAACGCCGCCAGCGGAATGCCGAGCGCGTTGTAGAAGAACGCGAAGAACAAATTCTGGTGAATCTTTCGCAGCGTTGCACGCGAAAGCGCGATGGCGTCGACGACGCTGGTCAAATCGTTGCGCGCCAGCGTGATATCCGCGCTCTCCATCGCCACATCCGCTCCGGCACCGATGGCGAAACTGACGTCTGCCGCGGCGAGCGCCGGTGCGTCGTTGATGCCGTCGCCGACCATGCCCACCAGAACGCCCTTCGCGCGCAGTGCGTTCACTGCGGCAGCCTTGTCCTGCGGTTTCACACCCGCGCGAAAGTCATCGATGCCCGCGGCGGCAGCGATCGCGTTGGCGGCCCGCGCATGATCTCCTGTGAGCATCAGCGAATGGACATGCATGCGCTTGAGCGCCGCGACCGCACCGCGTGTGCTTTCGCGCAGCCGGTCTTCGATCGCGAGCCAACCGAGCAGGCTGGAACCGAGCGCCACGCCCACAACTGTTTTACCGGTGGCGCGTAGATCAGCACCCGCCTCCAATGCTGCGGGACCCACGTGCACCGAAATGTACTCAGGCGAACCGAGGAAGGCTTGCGCGTGCGTGCCGTCATCGCTTCGCAGATCGGCGCAAATACCCTCACCCGGAGCAGCTTGGGCGGCGTGCGCGGCGGCACTGGGACCGGCCCAGCGCCCGATCGCTTGCGAGAGCGGGTGCGTCGACGTTTGCGCCAAAGCGCCTGCGACCGACTCCAGGGTCCAGACGCCGCTAGCGGAGCTGTCTTGACGCAGCACTTGCACAACCTCCGGCTTGCCCTGTGTCAGCGTGCCGGTCTTGTCCACGACCAAGGTCTTGAGTTTGCCAGCCAGTTCTAGCGCTTGAGCGTGCTTGATGAGAATGCCACACTGTGCGGCGCGCCCGATGCCGACCATGATCGCCGTCGGCGTCGCCAGTCCGAGCGCGCACGGACAAGCGATCACCAGCACCGCCACGGCGTTGATGAGCGCCTGCGCAAGTTGTCCCGACCACAGCCACCAGCCTATGAACGTGGCCGCGGCGATGGCTATTACTACTGGTACGAAGAGGCCGGCGACTTTGTCCGCCAGCCGCTGCACCGGCGCTTTGGAGCCTTGCGCTTCCGCGACTAGACGGATGATGTTCGCCAGCGCGGTGCGTGCACCAACCTGCGTCGCGCGCGCCTGTAGCGCGCCATTCTGATTTATCGTGGCCGCATACAGCTTATCGCCTTTAGCTTTCGCGACCGGAAGGCTCTCCCCCGTGAGCAGACTCTCGTCGATGCTCGTGGCGCCTTCGGTGACGATGCCGTCAGCCGGCACGCGCTCACCTGGGCGCACTTGGAAGACATCGTCAACGGCGAGCTGCTCGATCGGCAGGTCCACCCACGCACCCGCGCGCTCGGCGTGAGCGACGTTGGGCTGCAGTTTCATGAGCGCTTCGATGGCGCGCGAGGCACGCGCCTTAGCGCGCGATTCCAGCAGTTTGCCGAGCAGCACCAAAGTGATGATCGATGCGCTTGCTTCAAAATAAACGTGTTGATCGTGCAAGCCGACCAATACCACGGCCGCGCTGAACAAGTACGCCATGCTGGTGCCGAGCGCGACCAGTACATCCATGTTCGCGTTGCGTAGGGAAAACCCCGGAAACCTCGATATTCGAAGGGCGTGCCAAGCGCCGGCATAGAAACGCTTGCCGATCCAGAATTGGATTGGGGTGGCCAGCGCGAACTGCAGCCAACGGGGCAAGAAGTCGTGCTGGCCAAGCAACATGCCCGCCATTTGCAGCATAAACGGCGCGGCGAGCAGCGCCGCGGCGATGGACAGGTTGCGCTCGCTGCGATAGTGCGCTTCGCGCCACGCGCGTTCCTCTTCGCGTGTCGCTTCAACCAGTTCGTGCGCGTCGTATCCCGCCGCGCGCACGGCGGCGATGGCGGCGTCGAGCGAAGCGCTGCCCGGTGTGAACTCCACGCGCGCTTGTTCCGTGCCGAAATTCACACTCGCCGTCACGCCCGGTACGCTGTTAAGCGCTTTTTCGATGCGCTGCGCGCAGGCGGCACAGGTCATGCCTTCCAGTGCGAGCCGCGCGGCCTGCGGGCGCACGCCGTAGCC
This sequence comes from uncultured Burkholderiales bacterium, assembly GCA_964488915.1. GTDB lineage: Bacteria > Pseudomonadota > Gammaproteobacteria > Burkholderiales > JALYOK01 > CADEHE01. The sequence goes on along the minus strand of CAZAWU010000010.1, from coordinate 3,175 downwards.
GATGGATTCGATGGCTTCGACCAATTCCGCCGGTGTGGTGCGCGCATCCTGCAGCTCTACTTGAGCGGATTCAGTGGCGAAGTTAACGCTCGCCTTCGCTCCCGGCAGGCGATTGAGCCGCGTTTCGATGCGCTGCGCGCAGGCGGCACAGGTCATGCCCGAAATCGGCAGCTCGATATTCGTGTGGCGTACGTCGTTCACTTGGTGCGGTTAACCTGCTGCCAACGGTCGCTACGAGCATGCGCCGTATACTGGCATCGGGGAGTTAGACCGCCATGCTACTGCATGTGTTCAAAGTAGTCGGTGTTGACACGTCTAGGGCGGGGTTGTGCTTGCGGTTTGATGAGAAATCTCGACCCAAGCAGACGATGGCACTGCACAACACGACATCAACTTAGAAAGCATCGCCGTCATCGTTCGGCGCGCTGGTTCCATATCGCGCCTGATGCTCGGTCAGTAGCGCTTTGACGTCAGACCAAAGCTTATTCGGCCGCCACAACGCGAGGTTGCGAGCCGAATCCAACTCAAAATTGAAGCAACGTTGTGCTCCTACATGTGCGTGCCACCGTCGACGTTATACACCTGCCCGACCACGAAAGATGATTCGTCCAAAGCGAGGAACGCTATCACTGCGGCGATTTCGGCCGGCTGCGCCACACGTCCGATCGGCGTCATGGCCACTACGCGCGCCAGCGTGTCTGGTTTTAGCCGCTGCAACTGGCGCTGAGCGAAATCCGTCATCGTCAAACTGGGCGAGACTGCGTTGACGCGGATGCCGCGCCCGGCGAACTCGCGCGCCAGCGCTTTGGTGAGGGCAATGACGGCGCCCTTGGATGTGGAGTAGGCTGCTGTCCCGAGCAATCCGCCGCCGCGCTGGCCCGCCACTGAGCTGACGTTGACGATGCTGCCACCGCCTTGGCGCAGCATCGCCGGAATTACCGCCTGGCAGCACAGCCACACGCTGGTGGTGTTAACCCGCATGACGCGTTCGTAGTCGGCCAGCGTCAGTTCCAGAAACGGCGTAGGACTTTCGATGCCGGCGTTGTTCACGAGAATGTCGATGCGCTCCCACCAGGAGAGCACTTGCGTCGCCATGGCCTTCACGCTGGACTCGTCGGCGACATCGACCGCCACTGCGCGAACGTCTAACCCTTCCTGCCGAAGTCGCTGGCTGACCTCTTCTGCCGCCTCCAGGCGCAGGTCCGCGAGCGCCACGCGCGCGCCGCGCTGCCCCAGTACGCGGGCGGCGGCCTCGCCGATACCACCCGCGCCACCCGTGACGATGGCGACCTTTGCGTTGCTCATGAAGTGAGTGTGCTTATGGGTTTATGAATCGGCGCGGCGCTGAACCGGCGCGGTTCACTTGGGTTTCCACGAATTGTGAAACTGAACGATATACCAGCGCTCACCGCGCTTGTGCATCACGGAGGTATTGCGTGAGGGGCCGTTGGTGGTCATCTTGCCCTCCAGCGTACGCTCCGACTGCCAAGTGGCGGTGACCAGTACGACGTCATCCGAAATCTGCGTCGCGGTGGTGCTGAAAAGGTTTGCGCGCACTTCTCCACGCGAGCTGGACAACGCCTTCACGAAGTACTCGCGTACGCCGGCAGGATCGGTGACGAGTTCCGGCGAGATTGTGCCGATGAACTGCACGTCCGACGAGAATACCGTTATCAGTTGATCGTGATTGTCGGTGCTGAAGTACTCGAAGAATTTTTCGTACGCCGCGAGCGCATCTTCGCGGGTTCCAGCGTGTGCGGTGGTGGAGCAGAGAATAGCCACGGCGACGGCAAAGATTCGAAGCATGTGATGTCTCTCGCCCTTTGGTACAGCTGCTGACTATTAATTGTAGTGCTCAGAATTCCCGCACCGCGCTTTTAGAATTCGCTTTCGCCGCGTATTTGCCGTTGTCCAGTTGAAACTCGTCGCGGGTGCGGCAGTACTTGTTCGCGTACAAGCGGCCCACCGGATGGTAAGCGCCCGCAACGCGGCGATGATTGCTCGGATCAATGATGCCGTCGCGCACGTGCATCCAGACGATCTCGCCAATGCACACATCGCGTGTTTTGAAATCCAAGCGCGTGTGCAGTTTGCACTCGAACGACACCGGCGATTCGGCGATGCGCGGGGGTTTTACCCGCTGCGACGGTGCCGGGGTGAAGCCGACCAAGTCGAATTCGCTCATCTCCGGTGGCGTATCGACGGCGCAGCCATGCATTTTTTCGGCGATCGCTTCGTCGACCAAGTTGACGACGAACTCTTTGGTCGCGAGCACGTTGCGCACCGTGTCTTTCGCCGCGCCGCTCGCGCGCGCATCGGCACTGAACACCAAGATCGGCGGGTCTTCGCCAAGCACGTTGAAGTAGCTGAACGGTGCGGCGTTGAGGACGCCGTCCTTGCCCAGGGTGGAAATGAGCGCGATCGGGCGCGGCACCACCAGACTCACCATGACTTTGTAGCGCTGCGGTCGGGGAAGGCTTAGGAGGTCGATTTCCATAGAGGGCGAACGCAATGATGGCAACCATTTAGCAAACCCCTTCACCCTAACCCTCTCCCCGGGTCTCGGGGAGAGGGAACGTCAAACAGAACGATCGCTTGCGAACTCTCGCCCCAGGGAACGGGGCGGGCAGGGTGAGGGTGTCCGGATTACGAAGGAGTTAGCCCTTTAACCCTGAACTCAGAACAAAGTCAAAATCGGCTTTCATGAACTTGCCGTCTTGTTTCATGTTGAGTGCAAGCGCGGGTTTGTGTCCGCCCCACGGATCGCCGGCGAGGTGCTCGTCGCCCTTGAAATACAGCTGCGTGGTAAGCGAGGTATGCAGGAACGGTTCGACTTTGATGTGAATGTGGCGCGCGCGCGTCAAGTTGCCATACTTTTCCAAGCCGGGCACACCGGGTGGAATCGGATAAGCGCCTGGCACTATGGTTTCGATTTCGTAGCGACCCTTGGCGTCGGTCAGGATCATGCCGCGTAGATGCGGCTTCATCTTCTCTAGGAAATTGCCCGGCTGCTGCTTGTCGTACATGCCTTTATCGTCGGCGTGCCAGATCTCGATCAAAGTATTGGGCAGCGGTGTTTTACAGTCCTCGCCCAGAACGGCGCCACGCAGGATGAGCCGTTGGCCCGGTTCGCCATCCTCGGCGAGCTTCAACTGAAACACCGGTGCGCCGTAGT
>CAZAWU010000009.1:0-44636 GCA_964488915.1 uncultured Burkholderiales bacterium | reverse complement strand
AGGTAGTGGCCGTTCGCGCTCCCGAACCCGTGGTGCGTAGTAGCGTCAGTCGGAACCCTGCTGAGCCGTACGCGACCTGCCGTACAAGAATCCTTGCACCGCGCCAAGCATCAACCAAAACAGCGCTGCGGTCGCGAGCGCGGCGATGGCAAAGTCACGCGCTAATTCATGCGGCACAGCGCTACGCGCGTCGGACGCCTGTGGTGCGCCGATGAGGTGAGGCAGCAGCAACAGTGCGGTGCCGGCCGGTAGCCAAATCCACTTCGAGTGCTTGCGCGCGTACAGCCAGGCTGCGAACGCTGCGCCGGTAGCGATGACGGTGCCTAACCACCAAAGCTGGCGCGGTAGCAACTGCGCCGCTGGCGTTCCGGGTGGCTCTGGCGGTAACCCGAGCGCTGGTGCGAGTTGAAACACGGCGAAACCGGCCGCGCCCAACAGCAATCCACTGCGCCAACCAGCGGTGCGTACTTGCGAGAGACACGCGCCAAGCATCAAGGCGTAGCCGAAGGCGGCCAGTACCGTGGTCAATCCCGTGTAGAAAGTGCGCTCAAACCCCTCACTGGGCGCCCACCCATGCTCGTGCGCCGCGTGAGCGTGCGCATGTTCCTGTTCGGATTCTCCGTGCTCGCCGTGTTCGTACGTCTCTGCCTTAGCGATGAGCGGCACGGTAGTAAACAACTGCACCAGCGTAGTCGCCGCGCCGGTGATCAGGGCGGCGATGAGCGCCGTCCAGACGATACGGCGAAACGCAACTTGCGCTGCTAGTGGCACGGGAAGATCAAAGCGTGGCGCGTGTCGTGCGCGGCGTTGTGCGCGATGCCGGAACCAAAGCCGACGCCGAAAATCACGACCGCGCCCAGCGCGATCGCAACGATCGCCGGCCATTTGCGCGCGCTCGCCGCAGCGCTGGAATGAAGCGTCGAATCCGTTACCAAATTCGGTTGCACCGCGAGGGTTGTGTTTACTGTTGAGTTCGACATGCTGGTCTCCTTCGCATAGTGATTAGTAAATGATGCAATGCAATAACGCTTTGTTCAATCGGGGGGCCACCTCAGTGAAGCGCGGGCATTTATCTGAGCCTGTTATACGGGAGCAAGCCTGCTCTGTGAAATCGCTTATCGCTTTAGTGCTGCAATCATGCCCGTGGCAGTATTAGTTGACATGGGCGACCACGCGGAGCACGATTCGAGTACACGAAACTTACTCCGCACGCAGAAGGAAATCAATCCAACACCAACCGCCGAGGGAGACGCTATGGCTCAACCGCATGCTGCCGCAAGACCCGAATCCGATCCCGCGCTGCGCGTCCGCGCACTCGAGTCGATCCTTGCTGAGAAAGGTTTGATCGACCCGAAAGCGCTCGATGTTTTGGTCGACACTTACGAAAACAAAATTGGCCCGCGCAACGGCGCTAGGGTGGTGGCGCGGGCCTGGGTCGATCCCGCCTACAAGAAGCGCTTGCTCACCGATGCCACCGCCGCGATCAAGGAGTTTGGCTACTCCGGTCTGCAGGGTGAAGACATGGTGGTGGTAGAGAACACGCCCGACGTGCATAACGTGCTGGTGTGTACGCTGTGCTCCTGCTATCCGTGGCCGACGCTTGGCTTGCCGCCGGTTTGGTACAAGGCGGCGCCGTATCGCGCCCGCGTCGTGGCCGATCCGCGCGGCGTGCTGAAAGAGTTTGGCACCGAGATTCCCGAGTCGGTCGAGGTGCGCGTGTGGGACAGTACGGCGGAGCTGCGCTATCTCGTGCTACCGGAGCGGCCGGCTGGCACCGAAAAGATGAGCGAAGAGCAGCTTGCGGCTCTGGTCACGCGCGATGCGATGATCGGCGTTACCAAGGCCAAAGCGCCGTAACCCGAGGAGCGAAAACATGAACGGTATTCACGATCTCGGCGGCATGCACGGCCTGGGCCCCATCAACCCAGAACAGAATGAACCCGTGTTCCACGCGCCATGGGAAGGGCGCGCGTTCGCGTTGTTCGCTTCCACTTTCGTATTCGCCGGTTACACGGTGGATGAGTTCCGCCACGCCATCGAAAAGATGGACCCGGCGCACTATCTGGAAGCGTCCTACTACGAACACTGGATGGCCGCCTTCGAAGAAGTGCTGATGAAGCGCAATTTCATCACGCGCGCCGAACTCGACGCCCGCATCGCGAAGTTGGCCCAAGGAGGCAACTGATGCTGCTCACACCCGAGATCGTTCCTGGTCTGGTTGCCACCGGCGCATCAGCGCGCGTGGCTGCCGCTGTCGCGCCGCGTTTTCGTGTCGGCGATCGCATTCTCGTGCGCAACATCAACCCAACCACGCACACGCGCCTGCCTGCTTACATTCGCGGTAAGCGCGGTATCGTCGAAATGGATCACGGCGTGTTTGCCTTCCCCGATACGCATGCCCACGGCAAAGGCGAGAAGCCGCAGCATTGCTACAGCGTGCGCTTCACCGCGCGCGAGTTGTGGGGGCAGGAAGCCTCAGACCGCGACACGCTGCGCGTCGATGTGTTCGACGATTACATGGATTTGGCTTGACCATGTCCGCATTACTTTCCAAAAGTCTCCCCACGGAGCTCGGCGATGTGAAATTCGCCGAGCCTTGGGAGGCGCGCGCCTTCGCTATGGTAGTAAAGCTCGCGGAAACGGGTTACTTCACTTGGGCCGAGTGGGTGGAGTGCTTCTCCAAGGAAGTCGCCGCCGCGACCGCCGCCGAAGCCGCCGGTAAACCGGCAAAGACCTACTACGAGCAGTGGCTCACCGCTGCGGAAAATCTCATGGTCGCCAAAGGCGCGGCTTCGCGCGACGAACTCGCGGCGGAAAAAGCCGCGTTGGCATGCCCGCCGCCGGCACGTGATCATGCGCATGGGCATGGGCATGATCACCATTAGTCGCGTCGCCGGATAGGTTCGCCGCGACCTGTCCGATTACCTTTGCAGAAGTGAAACTGACCGTTACGAGCGCGCGTGCGCTTGCGTGTGGGTTAAGCGCGCTCGCGGCGACCGTATTCGCGCTCTTGCCTGAGGCCGCTTCGGCGCAACAAGCGAACTGGCCCACCAAGCGCGTCACCTTCATCGTTCCTTCCGCCCCGGCCGGCACCACCGACATCGTTGCGCGCATGCTGGCGGAGCCATTGTCGAAGGTGATCGGACGGCCGGTGGTGGTGGAGAACCGCGCCGGCGCGAGCGGCAACATCGGCGCCGAAGTCACGCTGCAGGCCGCAGCAGACGGCCACACGATATTGATTCAATACTCGGGCTATCACGTCGGCAATCCGAACTTGTACAAGAATTTACGCTGGAACCCGAGCAAGGATTTCACTGGCGTGGCCATGCTGCTGCGCGCGCCGCACGTGATTGCCGTCAGCGGCAAGCTGCCGGTTAACTCGCTGCGCGAGTTGATCGCCTACGGGCGCGCAAAACCGCTGTTTTACGGCTCCTCCGGCGTCGGTTCGATTCAGCATATTGCCGGCGCGCTGTTCGGTGAGCGCACAGCGGTGCCGGTGACGCATGTCCCATACAAGGGTGCTGGGGTGGTGCTGCCGGATCTAGTCAACGGGCAGCTCGCGATGTTCATCACTACCCCGCCCTCGCTTATGGGTTATGCGGCTTCCGGCAAAGTGAGATTGCTTGCCTACGCGGCGCCCGAGCGCCACTTATCGCTGCCTAACGTACCGACTGCCGCCGAAGCGGGATTGCCGGGCTATGAGGTGGAGTCGTGGTTCGCCGCGTTTGCGCCCGCTGCCACGCCCAAGCCTGTCGTGGAGAAGATCAGCGCTGCCATGAAGCAAGTGGTGGAAAGTGCGGCGTATCGCAAACGCGCGGAAGAGCAGGGCGCGTTTGCAAACTACATGACCCCCGCGGCGTTGAACGGCTTCGTCACGGAGGAATTGAACACATGGGCGAATGTCATTGCAGCGGCGAAGATTACTTTGGAGTAGCCCCGTTACTATATACTGCTAACCCTATATTCTCGAAATTAGCTCTGAGTCTAATTCAAAGAATTAATCGGGCGATAGTATCAGGAGTTGCACACTAGCCGTTCGGTTTGTTTCTGCGCTGCACCAGCTGCAACTCTGGCACCACATCCGCCTTGGGTCGAAAGCCGAGAATTTCATTGGCGTGAATGATGGCATTGGCGATCTCTTCGGTGGTGACGCGCTTGGCCATCGCCTGTTCGCGGATGATTTCGTAGGCTTGTTCTTCGTTGATGCCACGCGTTTCCATCAGAATCGTCTTCGCCTTGGTCAGCCTGCGAATGCCCGCCAAGCGTTGGTCGAGCCGCTGGATCTGCTTTTGCTGATCGGCTTCGCGCTCCGCGATCTGCCGCGCCACGACGATGGCCGAGAGCAGGCCGAAAGACTTGACCGGCGAGGCCACCACGCCATTGACGCAAAACTTGAGCATCGCCTCGATGGTGGTTGGGTTCTCATAGTCGAGCACCGCGATGACCGGTGGTCTGCGTTCTGCGTTAGTCCACGGCAAACTCATGTTGGCCGTTTCCGGGCGCACGGCGAGAAAAACCAAATCCGTGTCTTCGGGTAGGCGCTCGTTCGGAGGCCAAAACGCCTGCACTTGGCAGCCGATGCGCTGCAGCTGGCGGATGATGTCGATACCGTCTTCATCGTTCGGATGAAACACGGTTACGCGCAAGCTGCGCAGGTCGCGCAGTAATGCAGGGGTGACCGATTTTCGTGCCATGGTGACAACGCTGCGCCAGATTATCCCGCACTCGCCACGCTGACCTGGGAAGACCAGTCCTGCAACGCGTGATCAACCAGATAGGGATCGGGCTTCACTGGGCGCGGCGCCGCCTGCAGTATGTCGAATTGTCCGTGTGTTGTCACGCGCCCGATGCGCGGTGTCAGATAGGTGTGATGGTTCGCCGCGTCGATCTTTACCGGGCCTTGCGGTGCGTTGAACTCCATGCCGAGTATCGCGGGCAGGAGTTGCTGAATGTTGTCGGTTTCGACCGTGTTCAGCGCGCCGGCCAACATGTAAGTCTGGAAGTAGGCGGCCTCCCAGCACATATTAGTGACCGCGTCCGCGCCGTAACGTTGCCTAACCTTGGCGACGCAGCGGCGGTTGAACTCGGTGTCGATCGACTGAAAGTACGCCGCGGCGGTGATGTGGCCGGCGGCGACGTCCGCGCCCATCTCGGCGACCTCGGTCTCCGAGGTGGTCAGGCTGGCGATCGGCATGGACGCGGGCAGCAGGCCGGCGTCGGCGTAGGCGCGGTAAAAATGCCCGGTTGCTTGCCCGACGACGGTGGAGAAGATGAAGTCCGGCTGTTGCCGCTTGATATCTTCGACCACTTCTTTGAAATCGCCCGGGCTCGCGTCGAGTTTTACGTAGCGCTCCGCCACGCGCTTGCCACCGCGCTCGAGCAGGATGTCGCCCATCACGCGATTGGACTCGTACGGGTAAACGTAATCGGACCCGACCATGTAAACGCGCGAGCCAAACTGGCGCAGCATGAAGTTGGCCAGCTGCACGCTGTTCTGGTTCGGTGCGGCGCCGGTGTAGATGACGTTGTCAGAGTACTCGAATCCCTCGTAGAGCGTCGGGTACATCAACAGCGCGTTCCAGCGTTGCACCACTGGCAGCGCCGCCTTGCGCGTGCTCGACATGTAGCAGCCGAGGAGGATGCGCACGCCGTCCTCGACGATGAGTTTCTCCGCCAGAATCTTGTACATGCCCGGCGAGGAGGCCGGATCGTAGTGGATCGGAATGAGCGGCCGTCCGTCGATGCCGCCGGCTTCATTGATCTCCTCGAATGCGAGCATGGTTCCCTGCAGTTGCGAGGCTTCGATGGAAGCCGTCACGCCGCTGGTGGAAAACAGCACGCCGACCTTGATGGGATCCTTGCTCGTTTTCATGAACTACAGGTTCCTGACCGAACGCCTTATCGATGCGCTTCGGGCCGCTGAGCAAGAGACAGCTTCGGGGAAAATGCAAAGACGAGTATAAACACTTCGACCATCGAGAACCAGCATGTCCGCATGCCGCATTGCACAAAAGCGGTGCGAGGATGCGTTGTTTCGGTGCAACCTGCGCGCGGCGCTTGACTTTCATTTTTCTCTGGCGGTATCGTACGCGGCACTGAATCATCTGCAACAGCAACAGCCTCTGCTCGCCAATGATGCCGGGCCGGAGGTAGGCACGGGCGCCCTTCCGCAGCTTCGACTGCCGAAGGGTTTTTTTATTTGCTCGGGCTCCATGGCATGAGTGCTGCTTCGGGGGAAGTGCAGGATCAGTGGCGAGGCGGTTCTGCACAAGATGTGTGTAGCGGCCCGTCGAATCTGAAAAACCGTTCTCTCATCAAACAACGAAGGAGGGTAGGGTCATGAGTTCTTCCAATAGACGCTCGTTCATCAAGGCAGGTGCGGCGCTCGGTGCAAGCGCGGCCGTCGGGCCCTGGTTCATCAAGGATCTGCACGCGCAAGACGTCGTGAAAATGGGCATTCTGCATTCGCTCACCGGTACCATCGCCATCGCTGAGAAGTCGGTGGTCGATGCGGAGATGCTGGCCGTGGATGAAATCAACGCCGCCGGCGGCGTAATGGGCCGCAAGATTCAGCCGGTGGTCGAGGACGGCGCCAGTGATTGGCCGACCTTCGCCGAGAAGGCGCGCAAGCTCATTGAAAAGGACAAAGTCGCTGCGGTGATGGGCTGCTACACCTCGGCTTCGCGCAAAGCGGTGCTGCCGGTGTTCGAGAAACTAAAGGGCCTGCTCTACTACCCGACCTACTACGAAGGACTGGAAGTCTCTCCCAACATCATGTACACGGCGCAAGAAGCGACCCAGTCGGTCATTGCGGCGATGGAGTGGCTGTACAAGAACAAGGGCAAGAGCTTCTACATGATCGGCTCGGACTACATCTGGCCGCGCACGACGATCAAAATCGCCAAAGCGACACTGCAACGCTTGGGTGGCAAGCTGGTCGGCGAAGGTTACTACCCGCTCGGGCACATCGAGTTCTCTTCCGAGATCAACAAGATCAAGGCAGCGAAACCGGATGTGATCCTCAACTGCGTGGTCGGCGGCAGCAACGTGGCGTTCTTCAAGCAAATCAACGCTGCGGGCCTGACGGGCGCCAAGCAACCGATGCTCTCGCTGGCGGTGTCGGAAGAAGAAGTTTCCGGTATCGGCGCGGAAAACGCGGCCGGCACCATGACTTGCATGGGTTACTTCCAAAGTTTGAAGAATCCGCAAAACGAGAAATTCGTCAAGGCGTTCAAGGCCAAGTACGGCGCCAACCGCGTCACCGGCGACACGCTGGCTTGCGGTTATACGTCCGTGTACATGTGGAAGCTGGCAGCGGAGAAAGCGAAGAGCTTCGATGTGCCGAAGGTTGTGGCGGCATCCTCGAATCTGGAGTTCGACGGGCCGGAAGGCAAGATCAAGTTCCACAAGGACAATCACCATTTGTGGAAGCATGCGCGCATCGGCACGTTCCGTCCGGACGGCCAGGTCGACATGATCTTCGAATCGCCACTGATCGAGCCGAATCCGTTCCCGAAATTGTAAGCTTTTCCGCTCGGTGATGTAGAAAGTTGAGTCCCGCTCAGGCAGCAATCTGGTGACTGAGCGGGACGGCACAATAACGAATACAACAGAAGAAGGTTGCAGGCATGAACGCCGATATGCTCGCGATGCAGGCCTTCACCGGCCTGAGCGTATTCACCGTTCTGATGTTGATGGCGCTCGGGTTGGCCATCGTGTTCGGTTTGATGGGCGTCATCAACATGGCGCACGGCGAACTGATGGCGATGGGGGCATACACGACCTACGGCACTTCCCTCTTGTTTGAGCGTTATTTCCCTGGGGCGATGGATATCTATTTCCTCGTCGGGATCGTGCTCGCGTTCATCGTCACGTTCATCTTCGGCTATCTGCTCGAACGTGGGTTGATTCGATTTCTCTACAAGCGTCCGCTCGACACCATGCTGGCGACGTGGGGCTTGAGTTTGATCTTGCAGCAGGTCTACCGGCAATTCATCAACCCCAAAGAGGTTGAAGTGCCGACAGTGTCATGGCTGCGGGGGGTGTGGCAAGCTACCGATACGCTGTCGTTTCCTCTAAGCAGAATCTTCATCATCGGGCTGGCGATCGTGACCGCCGCTGCGGTGTATTGGTTGCTGTACAGAACTCGTTGGGGCTTGCGTATCCGCGCCGTCACGCAAAACCGCAGCATCAGCGGCGCGGTCGGCATCAACACCGAGCGCGTGGATGCTTTCACCTTCGCGCTCGGTTGCGGCTTGGCGGGCATCGCCGGCAGCTCATTCACCATGCTGGCATCAACCGGGCCGGTGACCGGGCAGAGCTATATCGTCGACACCTTCATCGTCGTGGTGTTCGGTGGCGTGGAAAGTCTGCTCGGCACGATCTCATCGGCGTTCGTGATCGGTCAGATGCAATCGTGGTTTGAGTACTTCATGAGCGGTTCGATGGCACGCGCCAGCATCTTGTTGCTGGTGATTGTCGTGCTGTATTTCCGGCCGAACGGCTTGTTCGCGGCGAAGGTGCGGCGCTGATGGCTACGGTCAACGGCGATGGCGCGCAAAACCTGCTGCTCCGCTACGCACTCGTAATCCTGGCGATATTGCTGTTGGTGGTGCTGCCGCTGTCGCTCAACATTTTTCGGCTCGGTTTGGCGGCGAAGTATCTGTCGCTCGCCTTCTGCGCGGTTGGTATCGTGCTGATCTGGGGTTACGGCGGCATCTTGAGCCTGGGGCAGGGCGTGTTTTTCGGGCTCGGCAGTTACATGATGGCCATGTTCTTAAAGTTGGAGGCCGCGGGCAATGCCGCGTCTTCTTCTGGTACGGCGCTGTCGGCCTTCTTCGGTCAAGCCGGCCTGCCCGATTTCATGTCGTGGAACAGTGTCGAGAAACTGCCGTGGTGGTGGGAGCCGTTCCATCACGTGTGGTTCACGATTCCCGCCATCCTTATTCTGCCGACGCTGCTTGCGTTCGTGCTCGCCTACGCAAACTTCCGCAAGCGCGTCGGCCCGGTGTACTTCTCCATCGTGACGCTCGCGCTCGCGGGCATCATGGCGATCGTCATCATCGGCCAGCAGGGCTACACCGGCGGCGTGAACGGCATCACCGATTTCAAAACTTTCTTGGGCATCGATCTGGACCAAGACCGCGCCAAAGTTGTCATGTACTACATCACCGCGGTGTTGCTCCTGCTGTGCGTGATGGTGGGCACGTTCATTCTCAGGAGCAGGCTCGGCAAGGTGTTGGTGGCTATCCGCGATCGCGAAGACCGCGTGCGGTTCTCCGGCTACGACCCTGCGATGTTCAAAGCGTTCATCTTCGCCGTCGCGGCATTGTTTTCCGCCATTGGCGGCGCGATGTTCACCATTCAGGTCGGACTCGCCTCACCATCGCTGGTCGGTATCGTGCCTTCCGTCGAGATGGTGATTTACGCTGCGGTCGGCGGGCGCTTGTCACTCATCGGCGCGGTGTACGGCGCGCTGTTGGTGAGCTACGCGAAAACGTTCTTCTCGGAAAACTTTGTCGAATACTGGCTGTATTTCATCGGCGCTCTGTTCATGCTCGTGGTCATTTTCCTGCCCGGCGGATTGGCGAGCCTGCTCGAGCGCTTTGGCTGGACCAAGGCGAAGAAATCCAACGGCGTGGCGGTCGCCAAAGCACTGGAGACGGAGACGCGATGAGCACCGAGATTCTCTCCGTTTCCGATCTCACCGTTTCGTTCGACGGGTTCAAGGCGGTCGATGGGCTCAATCTGTTCGTCGAGAAAGACGAGCTGCGCTGCGTGATCGGTCCGAACGGCGCCGGCAAAACCACGCTGCTAGACATGATCTGCGGCAAGACCAAACCCACCGCCGGCAAAATCAGCTTCAAGGGCCAAGATCTTACCCACACCAACGAGTACAACATCACCCGCGCCGGTGTGGGGCGCAAGTTCCAGACGCCTTCGGTGTACGAAGATCTCACCGTGTTCGAGAACTTGGAGATCTCCTACCCCAAGCAGCGTGGCGTGTTCGGTTGCCTGTTCTTCAAGCGATCGGAGGACATCACCAAACGCATCAAGGAAGTCGCCAACGAGATCTACCTCAAAGATCATCTCGACACCAAGGCCGGCACGCTGTCGCACGGACAAAAGCAATGGCTGGAGATTGGCTTGCTGCTGATGCAAGAGCCGGAACTGCTGCTGCTCGATGAGCCGGTCGCCGGCATGAGCGCGAAGGAACGCGACTTGACCGCCGACCTGCTGCTGCGCATCGCCAAAGGCCGCTCCATCATTCTGATCGAGCACGACATGGAATTTGTGCGCAAGATCGCCCACCGCGTGACCGTGCTGCATCAAGGCAAGGTGCTGAGCGAAGGCAGTATGGATCAAGTGCAGAACGACGCCAAAGTCATCGAAGTGTATTTGGGCATGTAGACCGGCCATGTTCAAAGTCTCCAACCTGAACGTTTACTACGGCGAAAGCCACGTTATTCGTAACGTAAACTTCGACGTGAACGAAAGCGAGACGGTTGCGATTATGGGCCGCAACGGCATGGGTAAGACGACGTTGTTCAAATCACTGATCGGTGTGCATCCGGCGAAAAGCGGTTCGGTCGCGATTAACGGCACCGATCTCTCACGCAGCCGCAGCTACGAGCGCGTCACGCAAGGTATGGGCTATGTGCCGCAGGGCCGCATGGTGTTTCCGTACCTGACGGTGGAGGAGAACATCCGCACCGGCATGGAAAGCACGCCGTCCGCGGACATACCCGAGTACATTTACGGTACCTTTCCCGTGCTGAAGGAAATGAAAGATCGCAAAGGCGGCAATCTCTCCGGCGGACAGCAACAGCAGCTTGTTATCGCGCGCGCGCTGGTGAGCAATCCCAAGGTGCTGCTGCTGGACGAGCCAACTGAAGGTTTGCAGCCTTCCATCATCAAAGATATCGCTAAGGCATTGAACAAACTCAAAGCAGAAAGGAAGTTCTCGATTGTCGTTTCCGAGCAGGTGCTGAGTTTCACGATGGAAATCGCGGATCGATTCTTGATCATCGAGAAAGGGGAGTTCGTGTACCAGGGTCCGAAGGAATCGGTCGATACGGCGAAGATTCACAGGTACCTGACTGTCTAATAAGGGTCTAACTTTGTCGCGGGGAAACCTGCATTTTCGTAGAGGAGAGAGCTATGTTGCATGGAGATATTTCCAGTAGTAACGATTGTGTAGGCGTAGCAGTCGTCAACTATAAGATGCCCCGCTTGCACACCAAGAAGGAAGTGCTCGACAACTGCCGCAAGATCGCCGACATGCTGGTCGGCATGAAGACGGGTTTGCCAGGCATGGACTTGGTGATTTTCCCCGAGTACTCGACGCACGGCATCATGTACGACAGCAAGGAGATGTACGAAACCGCTTCCGCCATCCCTGGCGAAGAGACGGAAATTTTCGCCGCTGCGTGCCGCAAGGCGAACGTGTGGGGCGTGTTCTCGCTGACCGGTGAACGCCATGAAGAACATCCGAACAAAGCGCCGTACAACACGCTGATTCTGATGAACAACAAAGGCGAGATCGTGCAAAAGTACCGCAAGATCATGCCGTGGGTGCCGATCGAAGGGTGGTATCCCGGCAATTGCACCTACGTTTCCGACGGACCGAAAGGCCTGAAGATCAGCTTGATCATCTGCGACGACGGTAACTATCCGGAAATCTGGCGCGATTGCGCCATGCGTGGTGCCGAGCTCATTATCCGCTGCCAAGGCTATATGTACCCGGCGAAAGATCAGCAAGTGATCATGGCCAAGGCAATGGCGTGGGCGAACAACACTTACGTCGCTGTTGCCAACGCATCGGGCTTCGACGGCGTGTACTCGTACTTTGGTCATTCCGCCATCATCGGTTTCGATGGACGTACCTTGGGCGAATGCGGGGAAGAAGACATGGGTGTGCAATATGCCGCGTTGTCAAAATCGCTCATCCGCGACGCGCGCAAGAACATGCAGTCGGAGAACCATCTGTTCAAACTGTTGCACCGCGGCTACACGGGCAAAATCAATTCGCGCGAAGACGCCAAGGGCGTGGCGGCTTGCCCGTACGATTTCTACAAAAAGTGGATCACCGATCCGGACGGTACGCGCGAGATGGTCGAGGCGATTACACGCAAGACCGTGGGTACTTCAGAAGCGCCGATCGCTGGCATTCCCAACGAGAAGGATTCCGCGCATCGTTAAGCATGTTCGAGTAGCGGAGTAGTACGTACTCGCCGCCGCCGTCGCCAGACGGCGGCGGTGGGCTTGGCCCGGAGACGTTGGACCCGGGCGTTATGGGCGCGTTCATGATCACGCTGACCGAGATCGCCGGCAACGTTACCGACCACGAGTTGTCGCACCACCTGCACGAGCTCGAGCACGCGGGCGGCGTTGAATACGTTCTGTTGAGCAAGCAGGACACGCAGCGCCATCGGTTGCGCGCGACCACCGACCGTGGCACCGAGATCGCCATCGCCATCGCTCGCGATCAACGTTTGACCAACGGCGCGGTATTTTTTGCGCAGCCCGACCGCGCGATCGTCGTGCGCGTGCAGGAGCAAGAGTGGTTAGTGTTGCGCGCGAGCAGCGTGGCGGCCGCGCTGGAGGTTGGCTATTTCGCGGGGAATATGCACTGGAAAGTAAACTTCGAGGGTGAGTTCTTGCGCATTGCGCTCGAAGGCCCGCGCCAGCACTATCTGGACCGCATCGCGCATTTGCTCGGGGCGGGGAAGGCTACGCGGACCGATGCGTAACAGCGCCGACTTGATGGCCTTGCTGCAGCATTCGGACAGCTTCTTCCCGAGCGGCGCTGTTGCTTTCTCCTGGGGGCTGGAAACGTTGCACAGCGACGGTCAAATTCGCGGTGCGGCGGAGGTCGAGGCGTTCCTGCTTGGTCAGACGCTTCACCGCTGGGTGTGTTTCGATCGGACGGTGTTGGGACAAGTCTATCGAGTGGCGCCGGATCTCGACGCGATTGAATGCATTGATCGCAGCGTTGAGAGTTTGACGCTGGCGCGCGAGGCGCGCGAAGGTTCACGGCGAGCGGGGTCGACGCTGTTGCGAGTGCATGCGCAGTTGGGTACGCCGCGGGCGCAACCGTACCGCGAGCGCGTGCAATCTGGCCGCGCGCAAGGGCATCTTCCCGTTGTGCAGGCGCTGCTTTGGCATGCGAGCGGTTTCAGTTTGGAAGCCACGCTCGCCGCATCGTTACATTCTTTGAGCATCGGTGTTCTCGGTGCGGCGATCCGCATGGGCGTGCTTGGGCACATCGATGCGCAGCGCATTCTGCAGCGTGTACGGCAAGAGATGCGCGCGCTTGCCGCACCGGAGGTGGACGAGCAACCGAGCAGTTTTGTCCCGGCCGCCGAAATCGCCATGATGAAGCATGAAGTGCAGCACGCACGATTGTTCATGAACTGAGGAGGAGTCGTCATGTTGCTGACACCAACCGAGTTGGAGCGGCTTACTATTTATACGGCGGCCGAGCTCGCGCGCAAGCACAAGGCTAAGGGTATGCGGCTGAATCATCCCGAGGCGGTCGCCTTCATCGCCGACGAGATTCTGGAGGGCGCGCGCGAGGGGCGCACCGTCGCTGAGCTGATCGCGTACGGTTCGACGCTGCTTAACGCCGACGACGTCATGCCTGGGGTTGCGGGCATGATGCCGGTGATTCAGGTCGAATGTACTTTTCCTGACGGCACCAAACTCGTTACGGTGCATGATCCGATTCGGCCCGGCAAGAAGAAGGGCGCTAAGAAAGAAGAGATCCGTCCAGGCGAGATCATCACGCCGGACGAGGAGATCGAACTCAACGTGGGCCGGCGCAAGACCAAGATCAAAGCCATCAACAAGGGTGACCGGCCGATCCAAGTAGGCAGCCACTATCATTTCTTCGAAGTGAACAAACAGCTCGAATTCGACCGCGAAAAATCGTTCGGCATGCATCTGGACATCCCGGCGGGCACCGCGGTGCGCTTCGAACCGGGTGAAAGCAAGGAAGTGACGCTGGTCGAGTTCGGCGGCACCGGCGAGATCTATGGCCTGAATAGCCTGACCAACGGTTCGACGCGTAGCGCCGCGCGCAAAGACCAGGCATTGAAGACCGCGCGCAATCGCGGGTTCAGAGGAGCTTGAACCATGGCCAAGATGACACGCAAGGAATATGCGGCGATGTACGGTCCGACCAAGGGCGATGCGGTGCGTTTGGGCGACACTTCGCTGGTGGCGGAGATCGAGCACGACTACGCCGTGCCCGGCGACGAATGCTTGCACGGCGGCGGCAAGACGCTGCGCGATGGATTGGGTTTGACCGCGGGCTATGACAGTGCGCAAGGCGCGCTCGACATGCTGATCAGCAATGTTGTGGTGATCGATCCGGTGCTCGGTATCGTCAAGGGCGACATCGGCATCAAAGATGGCAAAATCGTCGCCATCGGCAAAGCCGGTAATCCGGCGGTGATGGATGGCGTGCACCCGGATCTGGTGTGCGGCGCGGCGACCACGGTGCGCGACGCTGAGGGGCTGATCGCCACGCCGGGCGGCATCGACGTGCATGTGCACTTCGACAGCGCGCAACTGTGCGAACACGCTATTGCCTCCGGGTTGACCACCATGCTCGGCGGCTCGCTCGGCCCGATCACCGTGGGTATCGACTGCGGCGGGGCTTGGAACGTCGGCAAGATGCTACAGGCTTCCGAACAATGGCCGATCAATTTCGGCTTCCTCGGCCGTGGCAACTCGTCCAAGCCGCGCTCGCTCATCGACCAGATGGCGGGCGGCTGCCTCGGCTTGAAAATCCACGAAGATTGGGGCGCGATGCCGGCGGTGATCGATACTTGCCTGTCGGTGGCCGACGATCTCGACTTTCAGGTGCAGTTGCATACCGATACGCTTAACGAAAGCGGATTCCTCGAAGACTCGCTCGCCGCGATCAACGGCCGCACCATCCACATGTACCATACCGAAGGCGCGGGCGGCGGTCACGCGCCGGACATCATCGCGGTAGCGGGGCAGATGAATTGTCTGCCGTCGTCGACCAACCCGACCAACCCGTACACCGTGAACACGTTCGATGAACATTTGGACATGATCATGGTGTGCCATCACTTGAATCCGGCGGTGCCGGAAGATGTCGCGTTCGCAGAGAGCCGCATCCGCGCGCAGACCATCGCCGCGGAAGACGTATTGCACGATATCGGCGCGATCTCGATGCTCGGCTCCGACAGCCAGGGTATGGGACGCATTAACGAAGTGATCTGCCGCACCTGGCAGCTCGCCAGCAAGATGAAAGATCAGCGTGGTCGGCTCAAAGAAGAGAAAACCAAACTAGGGGATAACGAGCGCATCAAACGCTACGTCGCCAAGTACACCATCAACGCCGCGCGCACCTTCGGCATCGCCGACTACATCGGCTCGCTCGAGAAAGGCAAGCTGGCTGACATTGTGTTGTGGCGCCCGGCGTTCTTCGGCATCAAGCCGGAACTCGTTGTCAAGGGCGGCTTCATTGCCTGGTCGGCGATGGGCGACAGCGCGGCGAGCCTGATGACCTGCGAGCCCATGCTGATGCGACCGCAGTGGGGCGCGTTCGGGCAGGCAAAGAAGGCGTTGAGCGTCAACTTCGTCAACCAAGCGGCAGTGGACAACAAGATTGAAGAGAAGCTTGGCATCCGCAAGGCGTGCTTGGCCGCGCGCGGTACGCGCAAGCTTAACAAACAACACATGCTGCATAACGATGCTTGCCCGAACATTCAGGTTAATCCGCAGACATTCGAAGTGTTCATCGACAACAAGCTGGTGACTTGCGAGCCAGCCAAAGAGCTGCCGTTGGCGCAGCGGTACATGTTGCGATGAACCCCAAACAATCGTCGTCGTTCCCGTGCAAGCGGGAACCCAGTGTCTCTTGCTCAAAAGGGCTGCCCGCCCGCGCAGGGATGACGAGCCCCTTGCTGTCGAGTTATGCAAGCACCGATAGCTAAACCGAATTCCACGAAGCCTGGCGCCGCACCCAGCGCAGCTCGGGTCGGCATCGGCGGTCCGGTTGGCTCCGGCAAGACTGCGCTGTTGGAGCAGCTGATCCCGCGCTTTCACGCGCGCGGTACGCGGCTGGCCGTCATCACCAATGATCTAGTCACGAAGGAAGATGCTGAGCGCGTGAAACGCACCGGTCTCATCTCGCCGGAGCGCGTCATGGCGGTGGAAACGGGGGCGTGCCCGCACACTGCCATCCGCGAAGACCCCAGCCTGAATATCGATGCGGCGGAACAACTAGAGCGGCACTTCGCCCCGCTCGATCTGATTTTGATCGAGAGCGGCGGCGACAATCTCGCGTCTTCATTCTCGCTCGATCTGGTGGACTATTGGCTGTTCGTCATCGATGTGGCCGGTGGCGACGACATCCCGCGCAAGCGGGGGCTCGGCGTGCTGCAATGCGACGCGCTGGTCATAAACAAGGTCGATCTCGCGCCTTATGTGCGCGTTGACTTGCAGCGCATGGTGCGCGAGGCGCGGGAAGTGCGCAGCGAGCGGCCGGTGCTGCTGACCAATTGTGCAAGTGGCGAAGGCGTGGATGCGGTCGTCGAACAGATCGCACGCGAGGTGTTGTTTGACCGGTGACCGGCTCCTGCCTGGCGACGTGCACGTGCGAAACGCCGCAGGGCTAGCCGAGCGCCGCGCGTTGCTTGAGTTCGAGTGCGATGCTGATGGTAAGACTTTCCTCGGCCGTCAAAGTGCGCCTTATCCGTTTCATATCTGCCGACCGTTTCATCTCGCCGGCGATCCGCAAGGGATGGCTACCCTGTATTTGCAGTCATGCGCCGGAGGTATTTTCGAGGGGGATCGGCTTCGGCTTGAAGCGCATGCTGCTCGGGATGCGAAAGCACACGTGACTACCTCCGCCTCCACAATCGTGCACAGCATGCCGGCTGGGGAGGCGTCGCAGGAGGTCGAATTGCAGGCCGGCGCGAATGCCTGGCTGGAATTCCTGCCGGACCCGTTGATTCTCTTTCCTGGCTCGCGTGTCACCTCACGCGTACGAGTACAGACTGATCCAGCCGCGACGGTGCTGATTGCCGATTCCTTCCTGTTGCACGACCCGGGAGCGCGTGAACAAGTCTTCGACCGACTGCGCAGCGAGATTGTCGTCGAGGACGATGCGGGACAGGTGCTGGCGACCGACCGCATCCTCGCGACGGGTGCCGCAGTGAGTGCAGGGCAAGCAGGCGTGACCGGTGCTTTCAGCGCGCAGGGCAGCTTCTACCTTCTGCGGCGCAATGTCGAAGAATTGCTCGCGCCCTTGCGTGCGGCGTTGGGCGGCGTGCCGGGAGTTTACGCCGGCGCCAGCTTGCTCCCGAATGAGGCTGGCGCATTCGCGCGCATCCTGGCAATGGATGCGATAGCGCTGCGCCACGCATTGCTGCAAGCTTGGATCGCGACGCGCATGGCGCTATGCGGTACGCCGCCGCCGCTGCGGCGCAAGTAAGATGTTGGCATTGACGCACGTGGGACTCCAATAACAATGACTGAGATCATCAAACAATACGTCATCAAACAAGAGCCGTACTACCGCCCGATCGCAGACGAGATCGCGCTGTTCGAGGCTGCCTACGCGGCGCGCATGCCGATGATGCTGAAGGGGCCGACCGGCTGCGGTAAGACGCGCTTTATGGAGTACATGGCGTGGCGGTTGAAGAAACCGTTGATCACGGTGGCATGCAACGAGGATATGACGGCCTCCGATCTCGTCGGCCGCTTTCTGCTTGACGCTTCCGGCACGCACTGGCAGGACGGGCCGCTCACCATCGCGGTGCGCTACGGCGCTATCTGCTATTTGGACGAAGTGGTCGAGGCGCGTCAGGATACGACGGTCGTGATCCATCCGCTCACCGACAATCGCCGCATTTTGCCGCTCGACAAGAAGGACGAGCTGGTGTCCGCGCACGCGGACTTCCAACTGGTGATTTCGTACAACCCCGGCTACCAGAGCATCCTGAAAGACCTCAAGCAATCGACCAAGCAGCGCTTCGGTGCGCTCGATTTTGGCTACCCCGCGCACGAGATCGAGAGCGAGATCGTGGTGCACGAGTCCGGCGTGGCGCGCGATGCGGCGGATAAGTTGGTCGGCATCGCGGAGCGTTCGCGTAACTTGAAGGGGCATGGTCTCGACGAAGGCATCTCGACGCGCATGCTGATTTGCGCGGGCCAATTGATGGCGCGGGGCATTGAACCGCAAGCGGCGTGCCGCGTCGCGCTGGTGCGGCCAATCACCGATGACGCCGACATGCGCGAAGCGCTGGACGCGATCGTGCGCACCTACTTTTAGCAGTCGATGTAGCGGTACCTCCCATGCGCTCGCAACCACCCACGCCCGATTCATTTGCGAGCGCGCAGCCGGAGTTTGCGGCTGTGCTGCAAAGTGCGATGCAGAATCACCGCGCCAAACTCCCGGCGCAGGTCTTGCAAGGCGTGCTCGACGGTGCGGAGCGCCTGCGCGCCGAGGGCCTCGGGTGGGCGCCGCTCGTGGCCTACTTGGAACAGGCGCCGGGCATCCTGGCGGCGATCGAGCCGGTGTTGCTCGAACCGATCCTGAAGACCGCGAGCACGCTGCACGCGCGCTGCGGCGATCGCGCGGTTGATCAATTCTTCTCGTTGGCTGACTTGGCGACTGCACATTTCGCCGAACGCGGCATGTTCGGGGAATTTCTGTCTCTGTTGCAGGAGATCGCCGCAGCGGCACCGCAGGCGCTGGCACCGTTTCTCGATCATCTGCCGCAGTTGCTCGAGCACTTGTCGATCGCCGGTTTGTGCAAGTGGGCGCGCATGGGCCTGCAGATCCATGGCCGCGACCGCGATGCGCAGCGCAAGTATTTCGCGCTCGACAGCGCCGATGCGATCGCCATCCTCAAGCTGGAGGGCGAGGGCGTGTTGTTCTCGCAAATCGAGCGGCGCTTGCGCTTGTATCTGCGCGCGCTGTGGGGCCAGGACGTGCAGATGCGGCCCAAGGCGGGGCGCGACAAAAATGTGACGGCGCACCGCCCCTTCCTCGATGGGTCGACAGTATATCTGCCTGACGCTTATTCTGCCTCATTCGGCGGTACAAGCTCTGATCTGTATATGGCTGCTTCGACGCACGCCGCGGCGCATTTGATGTTTTCGCGAGAGCGTTTCAAGGTCGGCAACTACAAGCCAATCAAGCTCGTCGTGACCTCTGTGATCGAAGACGCGCGTGCCGAGCAACTGGCCATTGACGCGTTCCCCGGCCTGCGCGGTATGTGGGGCAAGTTCCACACGGCGACCCCGGAATTGGGCGGCACTTTCGAAGCACTCGCGGCGCGATTATCGCGCGCGCTGTTGGATCCGAACTACGCCGACGACAACCCATGGGTGCAACGTGGACGCGCGATGTTTCGCGAAGCGCGCGCCCGATTGCGCGATCAGCAAGTGTCGATCGCTTTGGCTTCGCCGCTGGCCAACGACATCGGACAGATGCGCTTGCAGTTCAACTTCAAGACCTACGCGGCGCAGCCCGCTTACCGCGACGACCACTCCTTCCTTTGGGATTACTCCGACGCGCAGACGCCGCCGCCTCAACTTGAAGATGACGATGATATCGTCGTCGAGGAAATGAAAACCAACCCAGAAGAAGCGCCGCAAGCGCCGGAAACGGAACTGCGCGACGCCCAGGTCGAGCAGCCCGATCCGGACAACAAGGACGCCGAGTCGCCGCATGCGGTCGCGCTCGAGATGGTGCTGCGCTCGGTGAACTACGGCGAATGGGATTACTTGATTGGCTTGGAGCGCCCAGCCTGGTGCACGCTGTTCGAGAAGCAAGCCGTGCCAGGCGACGCCGGCGAAATCGACGCCATTCTGCGCCGCGACGAAGCCATGCTCGGGCGCGTCAAGAAATTGATCCGCAGCGCGCAGATCCAGCGCGCGGTGCGCTTGCGCAAGCAATTCGACGGCGATCGTATGGACGTCGACCAAGCGATCCGCGCCGTCATCGACTTGCGCTCCGGCCGGCAGCCCGACCCGCGTATCAGCATGCGCACCGCGCGGCGTGGCCGTGATCTGGCCGTGCTCGTGCTGCTCGATCTGTCAAAATCGACCGGGGATTTCGTCGGCAGCGCGCTTTCCAGCGTGCTCAATCTAGCGAAGGAGTCCGTCGCCATGCTGGCCGAAGCGATGCATGATTTGGGCGATAAGTTCGCCATCCATGGTTTTACTTCCAACGGCCGGCGCGATGTTACCTATTACCGCTTCAAGGATTTCGAGCAAGAGTACAATCGTCAGACCAAAGCGTTTCTCGCTGGCGCGACGCCGCAACTATCGACTCGCATGGGCCCCGCCATCCGGCATGCTGGCCAATTGCTGCGCTTCCAATCGTCGGAGCGCAAGCTCTTGTTGATGCTCACCGACGGCGAGCCTTCGGATGTGGATGTGTTTGACCGCCATTACCTCACTCACGACGCCAAGCGCGCAGTGGATGGCTTGGCACGCTACGGCGTGCATTCGTTCTGCCTGAGCTTGGACCCGAAAGCCGACCGCTATGTGAGCAAGATCTTCGGCGCGAAGAACTATTTGCAGGTGGACCGGCTGCGCAGCCTGCCGGAGAAGTTGCCGTACATTTATTTGCGTGTCACTCAGCATTGAGTCGCAGGAGGATGAGCATGAAGCTGATTAGCGCGGATGAATTCCACAAAGAGGTACGCAATCACGAACTGGTCGTCGCCTTCATCGCTCGCCGCAACATGAGCGAACAGCTGCGGCAAGCGCAACGCATCGCGGTGGGCGACGCTGCTTGTGTGCAGATCGATCCCGGGCAGTATCCGGAGGTAATGCAGATGTTCGGTTTAGAGCAAGAGCCTGCGCTGCTGATCATGCGCGAGCAGATCGTGCTTTACGCTGAACCGTGCGAGCCGAGCTTCGACACGCTGGAAACGCTAATCGAGCGCGTGCAAGCATTGGATATGAATTCGGTGCGCAATAGCATCGAGGCGGAGCGCGCACGCGAGGCGCTGGAAATTCGCAGCGTGTGTTTAGCCGCGCGAAGGCGAACGGCAAGTAATTAGTCGGTGTCAGCAGCGGTAACCCGGATGGAGCGCAGCGAAATCCGCGGTGTGTGCGTGTTTACGGCGTTCCCGGATTTCGCTGCGCTCCATCCGGGCTACCAATCATTAACAAGCGACATATGGAACTGACTCCCCGAGAAAAGGACAAGCTGCTCATTTTCACGGCTGCGCTGCTGGCGGAGCGCCGGCGCGCTCGCGGCCTGAAACTCAACTATCCTGAAGCTGTCGCGCTCATCAGCGCTGCCATCATGGAAGGCGCGCGCGACGGCAAAAGCGTGGCAGAGTTGATGGGTCACGGCACCACCATCTTGAGCCGCGAGGATGTGATGGAAGGGGTGCCGGAAATGATCCCCGAGATTCAGGTTGAAGCGACCTTTCCGGACGGCACCAAGCTGGTGACCGTGCATCATCCAATTGTGTAAGGCGTAAGGCGCTAGGAGAATAGATTGATACCCGGTGAAATCAAGACTGCTTCCGGTTCGCTCGAACTCAACTCGGGCCGGGATACAGTGAAGCTTGAGGTGGCGAACAGCGGCGACCGCCCGATTCAAGTCGGCTCGCATTATCACTTCTACGAAACCAACGAGGCGCTCAATTTCGAGCGCACTAAGGCTTACGGCTTTCGCTTGAACATCGCCGCCGGCACGGCGGTGCGTTTCGAGCCGGGGCAGACGCGCACGGTGGAACTCGTGGCCCTGGCGGGTGCGCGCAAAGTGTACGGCTTCAACGCCAAAGTAATGGGCGAGCTCAAGAGCGCGAAGAAAGGCAAAGCATGAGCCTCAAACAAGATCGCCGCGCCTATGCGGAAATGTTTGGTCCGACCGTAGGCGACAAAGTGCGTCTGGCGGACACCGATTTGTGGATCGAGGTCGAGAAGGATTTCACGACCTACGGTGAGGAAGTGAAATTCGGCGGCGGCAAGGTGATTCGCGATGGCATGGGACAGAGCCAGCGCTCGCATGCGGACGTGGCCGATACCGTCATCACCAACGCGCTGATTGTTGATCATTGGGGTATCGTTAAAGCCGACATCGGCATCAAAGCCGGACGCATCCAACGCATTGGCAAAGCGGGCAATCCAGACATTCAGCCCGGCGTGGACATCGTCATCGGCGGCGCCAGCGAAATCATCGCCGGCGAAGGCATGATCGTCACGGCCGGTGGCATCGACACGCATATTCACTTCATCTGCCCGCAGCAGATCGAGGAGGCGCTGATGAGCGGCGTCACCACCATGATCGGTGGTGGGACCGGTCCCGCTGCAGGCACCAACGCCACGACATGCACGCCCGGTCCATGGCACATCCATTCGATGCTTCTTGCTGCGGAAGCATTCCCCATGAATTTAGGCTTTCTCGGCAAGGGTAATGTGAGTCTGCCGAAGCCGCTGCGCGAGCAAGTCGAGGCGGGTGCGATCGGTCTCAAACTACACGAAGATTGGGGCACGACACCGGCGGCGATCGACAATTGCTTAGCGGTGGCCGATGACATGGACGTGCAAGTGGCGATCCACACTGATACGCTGAACGAATCCGGCTTTGTCGAGACCACGATCCGCGCGTTCAAAGGTCGCACCATCCACACCTTTCACAGCGAGGGGGCGGGCGGCGGTCACGCGCCCGACATCATCAAGGTGTGCGGCGAAGCGAACGTGCTGCCTTCCAGCACCAATCCGACGCGGCCGTACACCGTCAATACACTCGACGAACACCTCGACATGCTGATGGTGTGCCACCACTTGGATTCGAAGATCGCCGAGGACGTCGCTTTCGCCGAGTCGCGCATCCGGCGCGAGACTATCGCCGCAGAAGATATCCTGCATGATCTCGGCGCCATCAGCATGATGTCCTCCGACTCGCAAGCGATGGGCCGCGTGGGCGAAGTCATCATGCGCACGTGGCAGACGGCGCACAAGATGAAAACGCAGCGCGGCGCTCTGCGTGAAGATAAGGCCGAGAACGACAATGCCCGCGTCAAACGCTATGTCTCGAAGTACACGATCAACCCGGCGATCGCGCATGGCATCTCGCATGCGGTCGGCTCGATCGAGCCCGGAAAGCTTGCCGATTTGGTGTTGTGGCGTCCGGCGTTCTTCGGCGCCAAACCGTCAATGGTGCTGAAGGGCGGCATGATCACCGCCTCAGTGATGGGCGATCCCAACGCTTCTATTCCTACACCGCAACCGGTGCACTATCGCGGTATGTTCGGTTCGTACGGTAAAGCGGTGCAGGCGACGTGTATCACTTTCCTTTCGCAAGCGGCGCTCGCGGGTGGTGTGGCGCAGCAGCTCGGTTTACAGAAGATGGTCGTTGCTGCTAAGGGCATGCGCAATTTGCGCAAGCGCGATATGGTGCACAACGGCTCGACGCCGAAGCTGGACGTGGACGCGCAGACGTATCGCGTCTGGGCGGATGGGGAGCCTTTGACTTGCGAGCCTGCGAAAGTGCTGCCGCTCGCGCAGCGCTACTTCTTGTTTTGAGCCGCGTGCGTTGCTCCTCTTCCAGCGGCATCGGTCGCGAAGAAAGCCCGCCTATGCCGTCGTTGCCTCGATGCAAATGAGCGAAGCCTGGTTTTGCCGGCTCCGTGTGCAGGAACCTCCTTGTTTGGCCTTGAAGGAGGGGATTAGGTTCCGTGCTTGCGCGGCTACGGCAAGCCGCGCGTCCACTGGTCACGATGCTGTTGATTGAACGCCGCGCCAATGGCGTGAGCGCGGCAACGCTGAAGCTTGTGCTGCCCTTCGACCTGCGGCAACGCAGTCGCTTACGCACCAAAGCAGACAACGGCGAGGACGTCGGTTTGTTTCTGGAGCGTGGTGCGCAACTACGTGACGGCGATAAGCTGCTCGCCGAAGACGGCCGCGTGGTAGAGGTGGTTGCCGCGGCGGAGGCCGTGTACCGCGTCACTTGTGCCGAGGGACAGTTGGCGCGCATGGCGTATCACCTGGGCAATCGCCATGTGCCGATGCAGATTGGGGCTGGCTGGTTGCGCATCGCGCGCGATCACGTGCTCAAGGACATGCTGCAAAAGCTCGGCGCGGACGTGAGCGAAGAGATGGCGCCGTTTCAACCGGAGGCCGGCGCCTACTCAGGCCATGGGCATGGTTGACGTGTCATTGTTGCGCATGCTGCAGCTGGCCAGCCCGAGCATGCCGGTTGGATCATTTAGTTATTCACAGGCGCTGGAGCGCGCGGTGGAGCAAGGCATCGTGTGTGACCGCAAAAGCGCGGCCAGGTGGTTACACGATCAATTGGCGCTGAACCTTGCGCGTAACGACGCACCTTTGTTCTGCCGGCTCTTTGCCGCGGTGAACGCCAATGACGCGTCGAACTTCGAGCATTGGAACCGCTACTGCTTGACGACGCGTGAGACGCAAGAACTGCGCGCCGAAGCACTTAACATGGGCGCCGCGCTACGGCGCATCTTGCCCGATGCCGGAATAGTGGATGCCACAGCGCTCGCACTGCTGCACGCGCGCGATGAGATCTGCTACGCTGCAGCGTTTGCTTGCGCCGCAGCCAGTGCCGGGATGAGCGCAGCGGCGGCATTGCGCGCTTATCTATGGGCGTGGCTAGAAGGCCAGATGCTCGCCGCAGTGAAATTAGTACCGCTAGGACAGTCGGCTGGGCAGAGCTTACTCAACGAGTTGATTCCGGTGCTCGAAGAAGCGGCTGCTGCGGCACCGGAACTCGGCGACGAGGACCTTGCCAATTTTGCCCCCGGCTTCGCTATCGCCAGCGCGCAGCACGAAACCCAATATTCAAGATTATTTCGCTCCTAAACTTACTCATGACTATGCAAACCTCGAACAAAGCCGCGCCGCTGCGCGTAGGCATCGGCGGTCCGGTCGGCTCCGGCAAAACCGCTCTCGTGGAAGCGCTGTGCAAGCGCATGCGCGATGCCTACAACGTCGCTGTGGTGACCAACGATATTTACACTAAAGAGGACATGCAGATCTTGGTGCGCGCGCAAGCGCTAGCGCCGGAACGGATCGTCGGCGTCGAGACGGGCGGCTGCCCGCATACCGCGATCCGGGAAGACGCTTCGATCAATCTCGAAGCGGTCGATCAACTGACCAAGCGCTTCGATGGGCTGCAGATCATCTTTGTGGAAAGCGGCGGAGATAACTTGGCGGCGACCTTCAGCCCAGAATTATCCGATTTGACGCTGTATGTGATCGACGTCGCTGGGGGCGAAAAGATTCCACGCAAGGGCGGTCCAGGCATCACCAAGTCCGATTTGCTCATCATCAACAAGATCGACTTGGCACCGCATGTCGGCGCTTCACTCGAAGTTATGGAGCGCGACACCCAGCGCATGCGCGGCGAACGCCCGTATGTGTTCACCAATTTAAAGAGCGGTGAAAACGTCGACCGCGTGATCGCCTTTATCGAGCGCGCTGGCGCTTTGGATATCGTCCAACGATAACAGTATATCCACAGAAATTCGATCCAGATTGACTAAACAGGTAGTAGGGTAGCTAGTATCTCCGCCTACTGACTCAAATCGCGGCATTCGATCCAAGCTGTTCCAGCGCTCGCCGCTTCGACCCGGCACCACGCGCCGTTGACTTTTTCGATGCGCCCGCTGCGCAGCTTGTCGCGGTGCTTCCACTTGACTGGCGAACCGACCGTTACCGCCGCTTGCGGCGCGCCGGCGCGCTGCAGCAAGCGCAGCTTCTCGCGATGAATGG
Organism: uncultured Burkholderiales bacterium; assembly: GCA_964488915.1. GTDB lineage: Bacteria > Pseudomonadota > Gammaproteobacteria > Burkholderiales > JALYOK01 > CADEHE01. Next base: position 18,884 of record CAZAWU010000009.1, on the reverse strand, counting down.
CGAAATCTTCCGCGCCGGGAATCGCCAGCAGGTAGTAGATTGATGGGTCGGGCCCGCTGATCACTTCCCCGATGACCGGCCCGTAAGTGCCCTCGAACTCGACTAGATCGCCTTCGCGCAGGCGCGTGTTGGTCTGCGCGAACGCGAGTGTGGAGGCGATCAAGCTGGCGCAGCCCAGCAGCAAACGGACTGCGGTGCGGTACTCGCTTCGCATGACTGTACTCCGATCAAACGACGTGGATACCTTCGTTGCCGAGCAGCGTTACCAGCTTTATCAGTGGTAAGCCAATGATGGCGGTTGGGTCGTCCGATTCAATGGCTTCTACCAGCGCGATGCCCAAGCTCTCCGCCTTAGCGCTGCCGGCGCTGTTGTAGGGCTTGTCACGCAGCAAGTAGTTTTCGATTTGCGCTTCGCTCAATCGCCGAAATTTGACGCGCGTGGCGTCGTGCGCCTGTTGTAGGCGTCCGCTCGCAACATCTACAACCGCGAGCGCCGTGTAGAACACCGCGTCACGCCCACTGAGCTTGCGCAGCTGCGCTACGGCGTTGGCGTGCGTACCGGGCTTGCTCAGCACCGCGCCATCTTCCCCGAGCGCGCATACTTGATCGGATCCGATCACGAGCGCCTTGCCGTACAAAGCAGCCACGCGCCGCGCTTTGGCTGCGGCCAAGCGTTGCGCAGTGGCCAGCGGCGCCTCGCCGGGTTTTGCGCGCTCGTCGACTTCCGGGGCGACGATCTGGAAGCTCAATTGCAGGCGCGCCAGCAGCATGCGCCGGTAAGGCGAGGTCGAGGCTAGCACCAGTTGCGGCGAGGAAGTCACTGTTTTGATTGACAAGACGTGGCCCGCGATACTAGCATCCGCGCCCTATGTCCGCCGAGACAGGAGCAGCACTGCAAATCGATGCACTTAAGCTGATCCGTAGCAAGGAAACAGTAAGCGGCAGCTTTGCCCCGCAGGAGATGCCGCGGCTGGCCGATTACCTCTACAGCATCACGGGCGGTGTCGATTACCGCATCGAGGGCGGATACGACGCCCGGCAGCGCCCGCTAATTCACTGTATAATCTCGGGTTATTTGGAACTGGCCTGCCAACGATGCCTTGGTCCGATCGAGTTCAAGGTCGGCACGGATCAGCAGTTCATCGTCGTGCCTAGGGAGGCCGCGATGCCCGCGCCCGAAGAGGAGGAGGACGATGTCGATTTCATCGTGGCGGCGCCTAAGTTCGACGTTCTGGCGTTGGTGGAAGATGAGATCATTTTGAGCCTACCGCTGGCGCCCCGGCATGCCGAGGGAGCGTGCCTTCCCGGGGGCGGCGTAGCGATTTAGTAGCGCGCGCCGGCCCAATAAATTCTAAGGAGTGTAACTATGGCAGTTCAGCAAAACAAAAAGTCACCTTCTAAACGCGGCCATCGCCGTGCGCACGATGCGTTGGCGTCGCAGCCGCTCGCGGTGGAACCCACCACCGGTGAGGTGCACCTGCGCCACCATGTGAGCCCGAGCGGTTACTACCGCGGCAAGAAGGTTATTCAGAACAAGGGCGGCGAGTAAGCAAGCGCTACGCCCACCGCTCTCTGGTGTGTAATTTGATCGCGTCCAATTTCGCATCGCCGTCACCGCACGCACGCTAATGAGCGGCGCCAGAACGGTGGCGATCGATGCGATGGGCGGCGATTTCGGGCCGCGCATCACCGTGCCCGCCAGCGTCGAATTCCTCAAGCACAACCCCGACTGCCGCGTCATTCTGGTGGGACAGAAGGATGTGATCGAGCGCGAGCTGCGCGGTCAAGTTGAGGCGAATCTGGTCGTCCACCCAGCGGCCGAAACTATTGCCATGGACGAAGAGCCGCGCCTGGCGATGCGCAAGCGGGATTCTTCGATGCGCGTGGCGATCGATTTGGTGAAAAGCGGTGAAGCGGCCGCGTGTGTGTCCGCCGGCAATACCGGCGCGCTCGTGGCAGTGTCGCGCTTCGTGCTGAAAATGCTGCCCGGCATCGACCGGCCGGCCATTACCACGACTTTGCCGACGCTGCGCGGCCACACGTTCGTGCTGGACTTGGGCGGCAATATTAACTGCACCGCCGAGCATTTGTTGCAATTTGCCATCATGGGGTCGATTCTTGCCTCCGCCGTGGATCAGATCGAACATCCCAGCGTCGGCTTGCTTAACATCGGCCAAGAAGCGATCAAGGGCAGCGAAGTCATCAAGCAGGCCGCGGACATGCTGCGTGGTACCGGGCACATCAATTTTCATGGGTACGTCGAAGGCAACGACATTTATCAGGGCACCACGGATGTCGTGGTCTGCGACGGCTTCATCGGCAACATCGCGCTCAAAACCTCCGAGGGGCTGGCGCACATGCTGGCGCAGATTCTGCGCGAGGAGTTCAGCCGCAATTGGGCGCGCAAGCTCATGTACTTGCTGGCAAGCCCGGTGATCAACGCGTTCAAGCACCGCGTCGACAAGCGCCGCTACAACGGCGGCAGCTTGCTGGGATTGCGCGGCATCGTAGTGAAGAGCCACGGCTCTGCCGACGCTTACGGGTTTCGACACGCCATCGACGTGGCGATCAAAGAAGTGCGGCGCAACGTGGTCGATCACATCAGCGCAGAACTGGCGCGTTTGCCGATCGCGGCTGCTGCGAGCGAGCCGTTGGAACATCAAGGAGCCGCGGCGTGATGCGCACCGGGCATCCAGCTAGGCTCTACTCCCGCGTTATCGGCAGCGGCAGCTATTTGCCGGCGAATGTGGTGACCAACCAAACGCTGTCCGAGCGTATGGATACTTCGGACGAATGGATCGTTGCGCGCACTGGCATTCGCCAGCGCCACATCGCTGCAGACAATGAGTTCGTCAGCGACCTCGCGCTGCGCGCCAGCCGTGCTGCGCTGGAAAGTGCGAACCTGCGCGCGGAGCAAATCGATCTCATCGTGCTCGCCACCTCTACGCCGGACATGATCTTTCCGAGCAGCGCATGCTTGCTGCAAGCCAAGCTTGGTATCAAAGGCGGGGCCGCGTTCGATGTGCAAGCGGTGTGCTCGGGCTTTGTCTACGCGCTCGCCACGGCAGATGCGTTGATGCGCACCGGCAGTTACCGCTACGCGCTGGTGATTGGCGCGGAGGTGTTTTCGCGCATCCTCGACTGGAATGATCGCGGCACGTGCGTGCTGTTCGGCGACGGCGCCGGGGCGGTGGTGCTTGCGCGCGACGAGCGCCCGGGAATTTTGTCCTGCCACTTGCATGCCGATGGCAGCCATAGCGATATTTTATGCGTACCTGGGTCAGTAGATCGTGGAAAGGTCCAAGGTACGCCATTCTTAAAGATGGACGGCGGGGCAGTATTCAAATTCGCCGTGCGCGTCTTGGATGAAGTGGGGCGCGAAGCGCTCGCCGCGAACGACATGACGCCGCAACAGGTCGATTGGCTCATTCCGCATCAGGCCAACGTGCGCATTCTCGATGCCACTGCCAAACGCATGGGTGTCGAGGAGGATAAAGTGATCGTCACGGTGGATCGCCATGCCAATACCTCTGCGGCATCGATTCCGCTCGCGTTCGATTTAGGCGTGCGCGACGGGCGTATTCGCAGCGGCCATCACGTGCTGATGCTCGGCGTCGGCGGCGGCTTCACCTGGGGTGCGGTGCTTTTGAGGATGTAACAGACCATGGCGCAGAAATTTGCATTCGCGTTTCCGGGGCAAGGCTCGCAGTCCGTCGGCATGATGCAGAGCTTCGCCGCGTTACCTGTGGTGCGCAACGCTTTCGCCGAAGCCTCCGAAGCGCTCAAGCAGGATCTCTGGACGATGGTGGAAAACGGCCCGGCGGAGACGCTGAGCACCACGGTGAACACGCAGCCAGTAATGCTCACCGCCGATATCGCCATCTTTCGTCTTTGGCGTGAGCGCGGTGGCGCGCTGCCGGTGGCGATGGCGGGTCATAGCCTGGGCGAATACGCCGCTTTGGTGGCGGGCGATGTCATGCCACTCGGCGCTGCAGCTGCGCTGGTGCGTGAGCGCGCGCAAGCGATGCAAGCCGCCGTGCCGGAAGGGCAGGGAGCCATCGCCGCGATTCTAGGCTTGGACGACGCCGGTATTGCCGCAGCTTGCGAGGAAGCAGCGCAGGGACAAATCGTGCAGCCGGCCAACTACAACGCCCCTGGCCAGGTCGTGATCGCCGGTCACGCTACGGCGGTGCAGCGCGCGATGGACGCCGCGAAGGCCAAAGGCGCAAAACGCGCGGTTGTACTGCCGATGAGCATACCCGCGCATTGCTTGCTGATGAAACCGGCTTCGGAGCAGTTCGCGCCGCGCTTGACCGCCACCGCCATGAAACTGCCGCAGCCGCGCGTGCTGCAGAATGCCACTCTGCGCTACCCACAGAGCGAAGCGGAGTTGAAGCAGGCGCTCATCGATCAAATCTATAACCCGGTGCGCTGGGCGGGGACCGTGCGCGCCTTCGCCGATGAAGGTGTAACGCAACTGGTCGAATGCGGCCCCGGCAAAGTGTTCGCGCCGCTGGCGAAGCGTATCGACGAGCGCGTTACTGGAATCTCGCTGCACGACCTCGCGGCGCTGGAAGCGGCAATCACTCAATTTCACTCATGACCCAAAGCAAACTCGAAGGGCAGGTCGCGCTGGTGACCGGCGCCAGCCGCGGCATCGGCAAGGCGATCGCGCTCGATCTCGCCAAGCACGGCGTCACCGTGGTCGGCACCGCAACAAGTGATGTGGGGGCGGCGCAGATCGAGAAATACTTGCACGAGGAGGTGGGCCGCGGCACCGGCTTGCAGCTCGATGTCAACGACGCCGAGCGCATCGGTACGGTGGTGGAAGAGACGCAGCAGCGCTACGGCGGCTTAGGCATTCTCGTCAACAACGCCGGCATCACGCGCGATAATTTGTTGCTACGCATGAAGGACGAGGAGTGGGACGACATTCTCGGTACAAACTTGAAGGCGGTGTTTCGCTTGAGCCGCGCGGTGCTGCGCGGCATGATGAAGGCGCGCGCCGGGCGCATCATTAATATCACATCGGTCGTCGGCGCCGTGGGCAACGCGGGGCAGGCCAACTACGCTGCGGCGAAGGCCGGGATGATCGGATTTACCAAGTCACTGGCGCGCGAAATCGCTAGCCGCAATATCACGGTCAATTGTGTCGCGCCCGGCTTCATCGAAACCGACATGACGCGCGCGTTGAATGAAGAGCAGCAGAAGCAATTGTTGGGCACGATTCCGCTTGGGCGCTTGGGCTCTGTGGAGGACATCGCCGCGGCGGTCACGTATTTAGCCGGGCCGGGCGGGGCGTATGTGACCGGTACCACGCTGCACGTAAACGGCGGCATGTTCATGCCGTGATTGGCCGCTGAGGCTGCCAAAGCGCTGCTGTTTGCGCAACGAGAGCTGGAAGCGTTCTGATAAAATGCGAGCACCTTACTAGGGAAGGAGAAGCAATGGAAAACCTCGAACAGCGGGTCAAGAAGATTGTTGCCGAGCAACTCGGCATCAACGAAGCCGACGTCAAAACCGAATCGTCGTTCGTCGACGATCTGGGCGCCGATTCGCTTGACACGGTGGAGTTGGTCATGGCGCTGGAGGAAGAGTTCGAATGTGAGATTCCGGACGAAGAGGCCGAGAAGATCACTACCGTCCAGCAAGCCATCGATTACATCAAATCGCACCTAAAATCTTAACCTAACCGCCCCCTTTTTGTGTCGCGCCGCCGCGTTGTCGTAACCGGGCTGGGCATCGTTTCGCCGATCGGCATCGGCGTCGAAGAGAACTGGTCGAGCGCCGTTGCCGGCCGTAGCGGCATTGGGCGCATCACGCGCTTCGATGTCTCGGCCTACACCACGCAGATCGCCGGTGAAGTGAAGGGCTTCGAAGTCGACAAATACCTCTCAAGTAAGGAAGCGCGCCGCTTCGACGTTTTTATTCACTACGGGCTTGCCGCCGGCATCGAGGCTATCAAAGACGCGGGCTTGCTCGACGGCAACGTCAACAAAGAACGAATCGGCATCAGCATCGGGTCCGGAATCGGCGGCATCTCAATGATCGAAGAGACGCATAATGTGCTGCTGGCCTCTGGCCCGCGGCGCGTATCGCCGTTTTTCATTCCCGGCAGCATCATCAACATGATCTCGGGGCAGCTCTCGATCATGTACGGCTTTCAAGGACCGAACGTGGCGATCGTCACGGCGTGCACCACGGCGACGCATTGCATCGGTGATTCGAGCCGCATGATCCAATACGGCGATGCCGACGTCATGATTGCCGGCGGGGCCGAATCGTCGATCACACCGTTGTGCTTGGCCGGTTTTGCTTCCGCACGCGCGCTGAGTCAACGCAACGACGATCCTGCAAGCGCCAGCCGCCCGTGGGATACAGACCGTGACGGGTTCGTGCTGGGCGAGGGCGCGGGCGTGCTCGTCCTCGAGGAATTGGAACATGCCAAGGCGCGCGGCGCAAAGATCTACGCGGAACTAACCGGCTTCGGCATGAGCGCTGATGCGCATCACATCACCGCGCCAATGGAAGACGGCGAAGGCGCGCGGCGCTGCATGGCGAACGCACTCAAGGATGCGCGTTTAAACGCCGATCAAGTGCACTACGTGAACGCGCATGGCACCTCAACGCCGTTGGGCGACGTCGCGGAAACGATTGCCGTGAAGCGCTGCTTCGGCGAGCACGCAAAGAAGATCGCGGTGAGTTCCACTAAGTCGATGACCGGCCATTTGCTCGGTGCAGCCGGTGGTGTCGAAGCCGTATACTCGGTGCTGGCGTTGCGCGATCAAGTGGCACCGCCAACCATCAACATCTTCAATCAAGATCCGCAGTGCGATCTGGACTACGTGCCGAATAACGCACGCGAGATGCGTATCGATGCCGCGTTGTCGAACTCCTTTGGGTTCGGCGGCACCAACGGCACGCTGGTTTTCGGCAAAATCTAGCGTTGCAAGCACCGGCAAAACTGCGCGCGTGCGCGCGGGTATGCCGGAAAGCATGTATGCTAGGCGTGCTCCTTCGCCGACCTCAATACCATGTTGCGCAAGCTCATTTGGCTCGTTCTGCTAGCCTTCGTCGCGGCGGTGGGGGCGTTCGCGCATTTGAGTTACTTCGCTCAACAACCGCTGGCGCTGCCGTCGACGCCGTTCGAGTTCACGGTGCAACCGGGTCAGAGTCTGCGTCAAGTCGCGGCGCAGTTGACACAGGCCGGGCTGCTTGCCGAACCGTACCGGTTCACACTCACCGCCCGCTTGCTGGAGAAGACTACCAGCATCAAGGCGGGCGACTACGAGTTGACCGAACCGCTTGCGCCGACGGCGCTGCTCGAGAAAATGATTCGCGGCGAAGTAAAGCAGGTCAGCATCACTTTCATCGAAGGCCACACGTTCAACCAGACGCGCAAGGTACTGGACGAGCACCCTCACTTGATCCACACCACGAAAGGTCTGCCAGAGGCGGCTGTCCTGGCGTTGGTAGGCGCAACTGAGCAACGCGCGGAAGGGTTGTTCTTCCCTGAAACGTACCGCTTTCACAAAGGGTCAAACGACGTCGACATTCTCAAGCGCGCTTATCAAGACATGCGCACGCATTTGGCACGCTTGTGGGAAGTGCGCGATCCATCGTTGCCGCTAAGAACACCTTACGAAGCGCTGATCCTTGCTTCGGTGGTGGAGAAGGAAACGGGGCAACCCGCAGAACGCCCTCAGATCGCGGCGGTTTTCGTCAATCGGCTCAACATCAACATGCGCTTGCAAACTGATCCGACCGTGATATATGGCTTGGGCGATAGCTTTAACGGCAACTTGACCAAGGCGCATCTCAGGAGCGATACGCCGTACAACACCTATACCCGCAGCGGCTTGCCGCCCACGCCGATCGCTTCGCCGGGTCTGGGCGCTTTGCAGGCGGCGCTGCAACCTGCCAAAGGACCTTGGTTGTATTTCGTCAGCCGCGGCGACGGATCGCATGTGTTCTCCACGTCGCTTGCGGAGCACAACAAAGCCGTGGCGCAGTACCAGAAATAGAGTAGGTCGATGCAGCGCGGTAAGTTCATTACTCTCGACGGCATCGACGGCGCCGGTAAAAGCTCGCATATCGCCACGGTGGTCAATTATCTGCGTGAGGCGAAGCGCGTCGAAGTCGTGACCACGCGCGAGCCTGGTGGCACGCCGCTCGGTGAAAAAATGCGCGAGTTGCTCCTGCACGAGCCGATGCACGCCGAGACGGAACTCCTGCTCATGTTCGCCGCGCGGCGCGAGCACCTTGAGTGCTTGATTTTGCCGGCGCTGGCGCGCGGTGCTTGGGTGGTTTCCGATCGCTTCACCGACGCGAGCTTCGCCTACCAAGGCGGCGGACGCGGTGTCGCCGCTGCGCGTATCGAGGTGTTGGAGCAGTGGGTGCAGGGGGATCTGCAACCGGATTTAACGCTCCTGTTCGACGTGAGCACCGAAGCGGCGCGTGCGCGCCTTTTGGCGAGCAGCACCACCGCCGACCGCTTCGAAGCGGAACAAAGCGCATTCTTCGAGCGCGTGCGCGCGGCCTACCTGGCGCGCGCCGCCGCGTTCCCGCAGCGCATCCGCGTGCTCGACTCCGGCGCGCCATTGGCAGAAGTAACGCGTCAGGTCCTGGGCGCGCTGCAAACTTTATGAGCGAGCTTTACCCTTGGCAGCAGGGTATCTGGCGGCAGCACCTACCGGCCGCGGCGCAGCGCCATCACGCGCTCTTGATTCGCGGCCCGCGCGGCGTCGGCAAGCGGCGCTTGGCGGAGTTGATTGCGCAAAGCCTCTTGTGTGCACAGCCGCGGCCGGATGCACTGCCATGCGGGCATTGCCATTCTTGCGCTTGGATCGCCCAAGGACAGCACCCGGATTTTTTGCTAATCGAGCCGCGTACCGACGCTGAAGGCGAAGGAGAAGGCGCCGCTGCCCCGACCAAGAAGAGCCTCCCGCTGATCAAGATCGACCAAATTCGCGCGGCGGTCGAAGCGTTGGCCTTGTCGACTCACCAGGGCGGCCGCCGCGCCGCGCTGATCGTGCCGGCGGAGAGTATGAACGCGCATGCGGCCAACGCGTTGCTCAAGACGCTTGAGGAGCCGCCGGCCGGCACGCTATTCTTGCTGGTCAGTCATCAGCGCGGGCTGTTGCCCGCCACGATTGTCAGCCGCTGCCGAGCTTTGGATGTACCGCTGCCGCGGCGTGAGGACGCGGCTGCGTGGCTGCGCCAGAATGGGGTGGAAGATGCCGAGACTGCGCTGGCGCTCGCCGGGGACGCGCCTCTGCTTGCGTTGGAGAAGGCGGCGCCGGATTGGCGTGCGCGCTCGAACGTGCTTCTGTCGGCGCTCAAGCAAGGGGCTGCGCTAGACGCCATTGTACAAGCCGAGCGTGTGATGAATTTCAGCGCGGCGGAAATCGTCGAAGGCATCCAGACTTGGAATCACGACCTGATCGCGCTCAAGCTCGGCCAAGCGGCGCGCTATCACCTTGATTGCACCGAAAGCCAAAAGCGAGCCGTGGCGAGCGCGAAAGTCGAGAATCTACTCGCCTTGCAGCGCAAACTGCTAGACGCTAAGCGCTTGGCCAATCATCCGCTCAATACGCGCTTGGTAGCCGAGGACTTGTTCATCGCCTACCGCGATGCGTGTAGCTGAAAGAGAACATCGGTGTTTGTCGATTCTCATTGCCACCTCGATTTTCCCGAGCTGTCAGAGCAGCTCGATCAACTGCTCGTCAATATGGCGGCAAACCAAGTCACGCATGCGCTGTGCATCAGCGTGAGCCAGACTGATTGGCCGCGCGTCATGGCCACGGCGCAACCGCACGCGAACCTGTACGCCACCGTGGGCGTACATCCCGACTATCCCGATGAGCGTGTCGATGAAGCGTTCCTGCTCGAGCGCGCGCAACTGCAGAAGGTGCTGGGTATCGGCGAGACCGGCCTTGACTACTACAGGCTGACGGGCGACCTGGAATGGCAGCGCGAGCGCTTCCGCACCCACATCCGCGCTGCGCGCGCCTGCAAGAAGCCGCTGGTGATTCATACGCGTGCCGCATCCGCCGACACGCTGCGCATCATGCAAGAGGAAAAGGCGCGCGAGGCGGGCGGCGTCATGCACTGCTTCACTGAAACTTGGGAAGTGGCTCAAGCGGCGCTGGCGATGGGCTTCTACATCTCGTTTTCCGGCATCGTCTCCTTCAAGAATGCCCATGAACTGCGCGCTGTCGCCAAACAGGTTCCGCTTGATAGAATGCTGATTGAGACCGACTCCCCCTACCTCGCGCCGGTGCCGTTTCGCGGCAAAACCAACCAACCGGCCTATGTAAAGCACGTGGCGGAGGCGCTGGCGCAGATCAAGGGCGTGCCGGTCGAGACTATCGCTGAGGCGACCACGCGCAATTTTTTTGAGTTGTTTCAGCCCTCTTAGAGGAGACTGCCATGAACGACCGCCTGCCCAACACCGTCGTCGATTTCGATCTCGAGCACTTCTGGATGCCGTTCACGGCGAACCGTCAGTTCAAATCGGCGCCGCGCTTGTTCGTGTCGGCGAAGGACATGCACTTCACGACCTACGACGGACGGCAAGTGCTGGACGCCACTTCCGGGCTCTGGTGCGTGAATGCCGGCCACTGCCGCACGAAGATCGTGGAAGCGATCAAGCAGCAGGCGGCTACGCTCGATTTCGGTCCTACGTTCCAGATGGGCCACCCTGCGCCATTCGAAGCAGCCAGTGCGCTGGCGAGCATCGCGCCGCAAGGGCTCGACCGCGTGTTTTTCGTCAATTCTGGTTCGGAAGCGGTCGATACTGCGCTAAAAATCGCGCTTGCTTATCACCGCGTGCGGGGCGAGGGCCATCGCACCGTCTTCATCGGCCGCGAGCGCGGATACCACGGCGTGGGCTTCGGCGGCATCTCCGTCGGCGGCATGACCGCCAACCGCAAAGCCTTCGGCAGCATGCTGCCGCGCGTGGATCATCTGCGCCACACGCACGATTTGGAGAAGAACGCCTTCAGCCGCCTGCAACCGGCGTGGGGCGCGCACTTCGCCGATGAGTTGGAAAATCGCATCATCCCGCTGCACGATGCCTCCAACATCGCGGCGGTGATCGTCGAGCCGGTCGCGGGCTCGAGCGGCGTGCTGATCCCGCCGAAGGGCTATCTCGACCGCCTGCGCGCGATCTGCGACAAGCACGGCATCTTGCTCATCTTCGATGAAGTCATTACCGGCTTCGGCCGCACCGGCGCTGCGTTCGGCGCGCAGCGCTTCGGCGTCGTTCCGGACCTGCTCACCTTCGCCAAGGGTGTGACCAACGCGGCGGTGCCGATGGGTGGCGTGCTGGCGAAGCGCGCGATCCACGATGCCTTCATGAACCAGCCGGCGAACGCGATCGAGTTCTATCACGGATACACCTATTCCGGTCATCCACTTGCCTCCGCTGCGGCCAAAGCGACCATCGATTTGTACAAAGAGGAAGGCCTACTGCAACGCGCCGGCGAATTGGAGCAGTACTGGAGCGACGGCGCGCACAGCTTGCGCGGCTTGCCGCATGTAATTGATGTGCGCACTGTCGGTTTGATGGCCGGCATCGAGTTGGAGTCGATTGCGAATCAGCCGACCGCGCGCGCGTTCAACGCCTTCCTGCGCTGCTTCGAAAAGAATCTGTTGATCCGTACCACGGGCGATATCATCGCCATGTCGCCGCCGCTGATCGTCAGCAAGGCGCAGATCGATCAGATCTTCGGCACGCTGCGCACGGTATTGCAAAGCCTGGAGTAAAAAGTAGGGGAGCAATGACGCGCTCGCTCGATAGCAGCACGGCAATCGCCATCCGCGATGCCGTCGATCGCGGCTTCGACCAAGAAGTCGAATTCACCGCCGAGCTGGTGAAGTTTCCCAGTCTGCGTGGCGCGGAAGCTTCGGCGCAAGATTTCATCGCGAGCGAGTTTCGTGCGCGCGGTCTGCAGGTCGACCGCTGGCGCGTCGAGTTGGAAGACATCAAGCATCTGCACGGCTACTCGCCGGTCACGGTCTCCTACGAAAATGCGATCAACGTCGTCGGCAGCTACCGCGCGCCAAACGCGAAAGGTCGCTCGCTCGTTCTGAACGGCCACATCGACGTGGTGCCGGTCGGGCCGACGGACATGTGGAGTTCTCCCGCGTTCCAGCCGCGCGTAGCGGACGGCTGGATGTACGGCCGTGGCGCCGGCGATATGAAAGCCGGCATCGCGGCGATGGTGTTTGCGCTCGATGCGCTACGCCGTGCCGGGTATCAGCCGGCGGCGGATGTGCATTTGCAGTCAGTGGTAGAGGAGGAGTGCACCGGCAACGGCGCGCTCGCATGCGTGGCGCGCGGCTACCGCGCGGATGCCGCCATCGTTCCGGAGCCGTTCAACAATACGCTGACGCGTGCGCAAGTCGGCGTGCTGTGGCTGCAAGTCACCGTGCGAGGGCTTCCGGTGCACGTGCTCGAAGCGAGCGCGGGCGCCAACGCCATCGAGGCGACCTTCCCCATCATCGCCGCGTTGCACGAGCTCGAAGCGAAGTGGAACGCGCAGCGCCACGAGCACGAACACTTCGGCCACCTGCCGCATCCGATCAACTTCAACATCGGTAAGATCGCCGGCGGCGATTGGCCATCGAGCGTGCCGGCGTGGTGTACCTTCGATCTGCGCGTAGCGATTTATCCCGGGCAAGATCCGCAAACCGCGCAGAACGAAGTCGCCGAGTGCATCATGCAAGCGGCACAGAAGCTTCCCTTCCTGCGCAAGCATCCGCCGCAGATCGTCAATCACGGCTTGCGCGCATGGGGTTATGTGCTGCCGAAGACAGAAGCCGAGAGCGTGCTGGAGCGCGCGCATGCCACGGCTTTTGACGGCGCTGCGCTGGAGCGGCAAACCGGCACCGGTACGACCGATGCGCGTGCGCTTGGTCAAGTGGGCGATACGCCAGCGCTGGTGTACGGGCCGCGCGCGGAGCACATTCACGGTTTCGATGAGCGCGTCGAACTCGACTCCGTGCGCCGTATCACCCAATCGATCGCGCTGTTCATGGCGCAGTGGTGCGGTTTGGAGCCTCTACGTTGACGTTGGAACCTCCTCCCCAACGTAGGGCGAGCAGTGGTTGGGGTCGCGTGCATACGAGTGAGTCACCGTTACGGTGGCGTATCCAGGTAACTGGATAAACTGGTAAATAAGATCACAAGCGATTCTTCGCGTTATCCATCTATAAGTATAGGAGCAAAACCGCATGCGCGCCGTCGTCGCCATGATGAACCACGAGACCAACACGTTCTCGCCGGTGCCCACGCCGCTCAAAGTGTTCGGCAAGAACGGTCCTGCGCACGGTGCGGCCGCGTATCAAGCAACCAAGGGCACGCGCATGCCGATGGGCGCCTACATCGATCTTTGCGAGCAAGCGGGTTGGGAGATCATCACACCGGTTGCGGCGATCGCGCCGCCGAGCGGGCCGGTCGATCCGGCCGCCTACACGCAGATCTGCGACGCGATCGTCGAGACGGTGAAGCACGGCTGCGACGCGCTGTTTCTCGATTTGCATGGGGCGATGGTCGTGCAAGATCTCACCGATGATGGCGAAGGCACGCTACTAGAGCGCTTGCGCAAGCTCGCCCCGGATCTGCCGATCGCAGTCGCGCTCGATTTGCACGGCAATATCACCGACGCGATCGTCAAGAACGCTACCGTGGTCGCCGGTTACAAGACTTACCCACACGTGGATATGTACGAAGCGGGCGATCTCGCCGGCCGCGTACTCATGCGTGCCATGCGCGGCGAAGTGAAGCCTGTGATGGCATGGGGTAACCGGCCCATCCTGGCGCAGACTCTGTGCATGAACACTGACGCGCAGCCGATGAAAGGTTTCATCGATTTGGCCAAGCAAGCCGAGCGCGAAGGTGCGCTCGCGGCAACGGGCTTCGGTGGTTTTCCCACCGCGGATATTCACGATGCTGGTTTAAGCGCGATTGTTGTAGCCGATGGCGATGTTGAGAAGGCCAACGCTTGGCTCAAGCGCATGCTCGACTACGCCTGGGAGAAACGTGCGGATTTCATCTATCACGCCGAACCGCTCGAGCAATCCATCGCGCGCGCGAAAGCGATGAAGGAGGGCCCAGTGCTGTTGCTCGATCACTGCGACAACACGGCCTCCGGTGCGGCGGTCGATGTGATGAAGGTACTGAAGATGGCGCTCGACCAGGGTTTAACCGACATCGCCGTCGGCCCGGTGCGCGATCCAGCCTCAGTGGAAAAAATGATTGGTGCCGGCGTCGGCCAAAAAGTCAGCCTCGAACTCGGCGGCAAGACCGACATGCCCGCGATCGGTATGAAAGGCGAGCCGCTGCCGCTCACCGGCGTCGTGCGCGCCATCACCGATGGCGAATACACCATCACCGGCCCGCAGCTCACCGGCATGCGCGCGCACATGGGCCGCACCGCCGTGCTCGACACCGGCGCCGCGATGATCGTCGTGACCGAGCGCAGCCAAGAGCCGTGGGATCTCGGCGTATTCACCAGCGTCGGCATCGATCCGCGCCGCTATCACTACCTGCTGCTGAAATCACGTATGTACTACCGCCCGATCTTCCTGCCGTTCGCCAAAGCCGCGATTGAGTGTGATGGCGTGGGCGTGGGCAGTTCGAACTACAAGCTATTTCCGTACAAGAAGCTGCGTCGGCCGATGTATCCCCTCGATGCCAACGCACGCGGGATTTGATCAGGCAGAGCATGACGCGTTGATCGCGGGTTGATGTCAACGTCTTCTGGACAAGGCCGTCATTGAATACCGCGGTGCGGAGATTTATTGCGCGCAGACACCGGATGATCAGCAAGCGGTCCTGGGTACGCTTCCGCGATTGTTTCCACCTGCGGTATGCCTAGAGTGCGAACCGGCCGCGCACCACACATCCTTCAAGGACACGAGGACGCCAGTGCGCTACATTAGCGCACCGATTCTTGGTTTCTTATTGTGCGCCGCGGCGCAGACTCAAGCGGCCGTTGAGACCGCGCCTCGGCTCATGGTGCAAAGCATCCCCGGTGCGGTCATTTCCACCGGCGGCAGCGTAGTGCTCTCCCCTGACCGCTCGCTGCTCGCGACCGCTTCCAATCCCCAGCGCAGCGTGCAAATTTGGGAGGTACGGTCGGGGCGGCTCCTGTGCAACTTAGACCGTGCGGTTACCGGGAATACTTCGCTGCCGGGATTTGGCATTCCGGCGATCGCTTTCTCGCGTGATGCGCGCTCGCTCGCGACCGCGGCTGACGGTGGTGCCGTGGCACTATGGGACTTGCGGCACTGCGGGGAGTCCGCGCGCATAAAGCTTGATCCCGCTCAAAGGAAGTCCGTGCTCGCCCTCTCGTCGTTGGCCGATGGGCGAGTGCTCATGTTGGCCGGCGATGGACGATTGTATCGGGCAGATTTGTTCGGCCGACAAGGCAAGCTCGAAGCGCTATCGGCTGATGCGAATGAGTCGAACATGCTGCTCGCCCACACGCCTGACGGGCGTGTCGCGCTTGAGGCACGTCTAGGCGGCCCAAGTAGCGGCAGCCTACTCCCGGCAAAGACGCTGCTCGTGCGCGACCTTGCAAGCGATCGCGCCGAGGCCCTGAGCGCATTTGCAGGAGATACGAGCGCGCCGGATCTATTCCAAGCTGCCGCGCTTTCGCCGTCCGGGCGCTGGATCGCGGTGCACTCCGGCGCCGAGCTTACCGTCTACGATCGCGAGGCGCGGCGCGTCGCCGCACGCGCTGGAGTCGCACCGCGCGAGCCGGTCAAAGTACCAGGGCCACCGCTCTCGTCGACACCGCGATCGCAAACAGTGGAACGCACGATCGATGCGACGCTGGAAAAACAACGCCAGCGCCAACGCCAGCGCATGGAGGAAAAGATCAAAGGCCTGCCGCCCGAGCAACAAGCGCAACTGCGCGCGCAAGTCGAGCAGGCGCTGGCGCAAGCCGAACAAGAAGTCGAGCAACGCGCGGCAAATCCCGGCCCAGGCATTGCGTCTGCATACTCGGATTCGGTGCTGCGCGGTGCGCAATGGGTCGGTTTTTCCGCCGACGAGGAGCTCGTTTACGCTTGGAGAAATACGGCTCGATTGGAGCGCAATGGTGTGAGCGAACCTAAGAACCCGCTCGCGTTCGAAGTGCGCAGGCGCAGCGATCTGGCGCTGGTAACGACGCATACCTTTGATGAAACCGTGGGGCAGGGCGCCGGCGGCTGGCTGGTGGGCACCAGCTTTGCCCAGTCCGAGGACCGCGCCTTGCTCGCGCTGCAAACTGCCGGCATCGGCGGTGCGAGCTTGGCGATCGTCGATCTCGCGCGGCCGAGCGTACGCGCCTGGGCGCCGGGCGGCGGTTTACCGGCAGCGCTGGCGTGGAGCGGAAGCGATCGGCTGGTGTCGGCGCATGCGCTGCAAGTTGCCGGCGCGGATAGCGCGTTGCTTGGGCGCGTTAGCGAGGCGCCGCGTACACCAGAGGCGAACGAGGCGGCATACCGGCAGCAAGCAGCCCCGGCAACGCGGTTCGAACGATGGGATCTAACCAGCGGCGACGTAGTCGAACGAAAGACCAGCGATCCGATGATCCACAGCCAAGCGTGCGTTGCCGCCAGCGGGAAGTTCTTCGCGCGCGCAACGCTGCAGATCAAACTCGGCGCGCTGCCGAACGTCGTCGTGTCCGTCGACGATACCAACGCGATGAACGAAGTGTGGCACGGGCCAGTGCACGACGCCGCTGGCCAGCCGGTGTACGCAGCGCCGATCGCATGTGCAGTTTCCGCCGGCGGCCAGCGCGTTCTTGTGGTCGTGCCAGGTGCAGCACCACCGGAAGCGGCAGGTGAGCGCCGCCGCGCGGGCGGGCTACGGCTGCTCGTCGTCGAAACTAGTGCAGGCCGCACCCTCGCTCAATACGATCTACCGTTTTCTGCGCGCCGCCGCCTCAGCTCGCGTCCGCTCACTTTCGCGCCCGATGGGGATCACATCGTCATCGAAGCCGAACGTGAGTTGTACGTTCTCGCGCTCGGTGCAGCGTCGCCACAAGAGCCGCGGCGCTATGCGCTGGACGGCGACTTCTACGGCGTACTCAACGCCGAGCCGCTGCAGGCGATTGCAGCACCGGCCGGACGCAACCACTCGCGCCGCGCGGAGCGGCGGCGAGCCGCGGAAGCGGCAGCGGCGAGCGCGGCTCCTGAATCAGAGCAAGCCGCCATTGCGGCCTTGCCTCGTGTAGCAGGTCGCGAGCGCATCGCAATAAGCGATGCGAGCGGTCAAATCGTCGCGGCAAGCGGCGCAGACAACCGCATCGAACTCTATCGAGTCGCCGACGGGGCGTTGCACATTTTGCCGACAGTGTTGACCGCGCACTCCGCCCGCATCACCACCATGGCATTCTCGCCCGATGCGCGCTTCTTGGCGTCGGCTTCGGACGATGGTTCGATCGTGCTATGGCATGTCCCGGACGGCAAGTGGCTTGCCAAGCTTTTCACATTCGCCGACGGCACTTGGGCCGTGGTCGATGCGCAAGGCCGCTTCGATACCAACAATCTCGAAGACATCGAGCAATTGCACTGGGTCGTGCCGGACGATTCGCTGCGCGCGCTGCCTTTGGAAGTTTTCATGCGTGACTACTACGAACCTCGATTGCTACCGAGATTGCTGGCGGGTGAAACGTTCGCGCCGGTTCGGGACTTGAGTGAATTGAACCGCGCGCAGCCGGAGGTAAGAATCGCCGGTGTTGACGCAAGCAGTAAGAACGCCAACCACGTAACAGTAACGGTCGAAGTGAGAGCCACCAGCGATGCGCGTGGCCAAAGCAGCGCGGTGCATGGTTTGCGACTGTTTCGCGATGGTCAGTTGGTGGGTGTTGACCCAGTGGATGGCGGTGCGATTGCGCTCGATGCCGACGGCTCGGCGCGTGTTCGCTTCGCGGACATCGCGCTACCGTCCGGCGCCGAACCCGTGCAGTTCTCGGCTTATGCGTTCAACCGCGACCGCGTGAAGAGCGCGACGGCGCGCGCGCACTTTCAACGCAGCGCTACATCGAAAGGTTCGCCGTCGCGCGCCTACGTCGTCACGATCGGCGTGAACGAGCACGACAGTCCGGTGTGGAAGCTCAACTTCGCGGCCAACGATGCGCGGCGTACTGCCGAGGTACTGCATCGCCGCTTGCCACTCACCAAGCGCTACGTCGAGACCATCCCCGTCACATTGGTTTCAGACGCGACGGGCGCACGCGACGCCACCAAGGCGAAGATCGCCGCCGTGCTTGCGGTACTCGCGGGCAAATCACGCAGCGCGCTGCTTCAGGGCGTTCCCGGCGCGGACAAGTTGAGTGCGGCGACGCCCGACGATCTAGTCGTTATTGCATTCTCAGGTCACGGACTTGCGGAGCCCGGCGGGGCGTTTTATCTGTTGCCGAGCGACACCGGCGCCTCCGCCGAGCGTAAGTTAAACGACGATCTGCGCCGGCGTGCGATCTCCACCGATGATTGGGCACAGTGGCTGCGCGAAATCGATGCCGGCGATCTGTTGATGATCGTGGACGCCTGCCATTCGGCGGCGACCGTGGATAGCGAAGGCTTCAAGCCCGGTCCCATGGGTGCGCGCGGTCTCGGACAGCTGGCCTATGACAAAGGCATCCGCATCTTGGCCGCGTCGCAAGCGGACGATGTCGCGCGCGAAATTGGTCAGTTGCGCCACGGCCTGCTTACCTATGCGCTCATTTACGACGGTATCGAAAGTGCGGGGGCGGACTTCCGGCCCAAGGATAAGCACATCGATGCCGCCGAATGGCTCAATTTCGGCGTCGAGCGCGTGCCGCAACTGCACGGCAACGGTGTGGATGCCGCTGAGCCGCAGCGCGGCGCAACGCGTCCGGTGCGCA
>CAZAWU010000008.1:20708-45340 GCA_964488915.1 uncultured Burkholderiales bacterium | reverse complement strand
AGATTGAACGATCTACCCAAAAACATCGTTGCGAACGAGCCGGCGCATGCACGCTTGGTTGCGGTCATTTCCCCTGTGCCTTGGCAAAACGCTCGTCGCGCCACGCGATCGCTGCGCGCATGCCGCGTTCGCGCGCGATGTCCATGAACGCGCGTTTGTCCGGCGAACCGTGCGATTCGATTCCATGGTCGATATCAAGCGCCATCCGCAATGCCGTTTGCAGACCCTGGATATCGTAGGTTCGGTTGAGCGCTTTCTTGGTCTGCGCAACGAGGTTGGGGTCCATCAGCGCAATGCCGCGCGCGGTGCGCAGCGCTTCTTCGACATGCGTGCCGTTTGCCACGACACGGCTGACCAAGCCCATCGCAAGCGCATCCTGAGCGTGAATACGATCCTCCGCCGAAAGAATGATGCGTTTAGCGTGCTTCGGGCTCGTCATCCAGGGCAACAACATGGTCACGATGCCGGCGCCGAACTTTAGTTCCGGCTCGCCGAAGATCGTGTCCTCGGCGGCGATGGTGATGTCGCACGCCATTGCAAGCTCGAATGCGCCGGCGAGGCACGCCCCGTGCACCGCCGCAATAGTCGGCTTCGGACTGTTCCAGAAGCGCATGGTCGTGTCGAAATCCAGATCGAGGATTTCGCGCCAAGCGGCCGCCCCTTCTGGGCGTTGCTCCATCTGCGCTTTCAGATCGAAGCCGGAAGAAAACGCGCGGCCCGCGCCGCTGACGACAATGACCCGAACGTTGGCGTCCGCTTCGACCGCGTCCATCGCACTGTTGATCTCAACCAGCGCGGCTTGGTTCAACGCATTCAATCGCTCGGGACGATAGAGCGTCAAATGAGCGACATGATCGTCTACGGAAAGGGTGATGCAATCGAATGCCATCGCTTTGCTCCGTTCATCGTTTTCATGGGGACAGCGGCGCGATGGCGCCGGTGGACACCAGCGTTCGCAACTGAGCGCGATCCGCCTTGCCGGTACGGCCAAGCGGCAGCGCGTCGCCGACGTAGTAAGCGTCAGGATACTTGTAGCGCTCCAGTCTGGTTTCGAGGTGGCGCCGCAGCGCTGCGATCGAGAGCGATGCGCCCGCGCGCGCAACGAGCAGCACATGAATGCGCTCGCCGAGCACTGCATCAGGAACGCCCACCGCCATCGCCGCCGCCACGTCCGGGTGCGCGCAGAGCGCCTGTTCGATCTCCGCCGGCGTGACTTTGTTGCCCGCGCGGCTGATCACCTCTTTCAGCCGTCCCTGCAACTCGACCATTCCGCCGGTAACGCTACGCGCCAGATCACCGGTGCGGAACCATCCATCCTGCAGCGCCGCGGCGGTGAGCTCCGGTTCGTCCAAGTACCCCTTCATCAGGTAGGGCGTGCGAAGCTGCAGTTCCCCCTCAGCAGAAATACGAAACTGCACGTTGGGGGACGGCCTGCCGATGCTTCCCGGGTGCCGATCGTAGTCAGCGGGGAAGGCGAAGAAATCGCAGGTCGCCGTTTCGGTCAGCCCGTAGATGTCGACGAGTTCGGTGGCCGAGAACCGCGCGCGAATCGTGCGCCCGAGGGAAGCGCCGAGCGCCTCGCCGCCGATCCATATTTGGCGCAAATTCGCCGCCTCGTTGGCGCGCGCAATTGCGGCATCGAAGCCGGCGTCTGAGAACAACACGCGCATCATGGTGGGCACCATGCCGACACGGGAAATACTTTGCTCGATCAGCGTGCGCAAGAACGCTGCGGGTTCGAATCGGCTACGCATGACCAGCGTAGCGCCGCGGAAAAGCGTCAGCAAACTGACCCACCAGCCGAAACTGAAGGTGAGGTTGAGCACCAGCAGCGTGCGATCGCTGTTCGCTACGTGCAGAAGCGACTGGATCTGCCGGATCTTCTCAAAGAAGGCATCGTGCGATACGACCACCGCTTTGGGTGCGCCCGTCGATCCAGAAGTAAAGATAACGAAAGCCGCGCCCTGCAGCATCGCTCTGGCCGGGGGCGCATGCTCCGACAGTGTCACCAGCAGCGGCGCGGAGCTTGCTTCAGTCAGCTTATCCACCAGAAAGCGTGCCTGGGTGCGGCGGGCAAAGGTGTCGGCCACTGCGCTCGGTGTCGTCCGATGGACCGGAACGACCACGCCGCCCGCCATCCAGATGCCGAGGATCGCGGCGATGTCATGCGGCTGATTCGACACGTGCGCATGCACCGGCTCGTGCGCTTGCATGCCCGCCGCAAGCAGCGCTTCACGCACGAACTTCGCTTGTTCGGCGATCTCGTCATAGCGCAGACCGAACTCGTCGCCAACGAGTGCGACCTTACCGGCGTGGTCTGCGCACGCTCGCGCCAGCGCCTCGCACAAGGCGCCGGTCATCGCCCTTGCCCTCGCCAACGTCTAGCCTGCATTTTTCACGCGAGCGCAAGTTGCGCAACGCGGGTTAGCCCTAAGTTAGCCCGGCGCATGAGATGGTCTGAACTGCTTCGCCAACTTTAAGCTCTGGCCCTGATAATTCGAGTTTGCATCCTGCCCATACAGCGTGTCGGGGCGTGCGGCCATGCGCTCATAACGCAGCCAGCCGACGGTCTGCCCATGCTCGAGCAGGAATGGCACTTCGTGCGAACGCACTTCGAGCACGCCGCGGCTGCTGCCGGCCTTGCCGGTCTGCGCGTTCCAGCCGAAGCCCGGATCGAAGAAGCCAGCGTAATGCACGCGAAACTCCCCCGCGCGCGTGTCGTAGGGCAGCATCTCCGCTGCGTACTCCGGTGGCACGGCGATCGCCTCCTTGGTCATGAGGATGTAGAACTCGTCCGGATCAAGGATGAGTGAGGGACTTTTGCGAAAACGCAGCGGTTCCCAATAGTCGAGCGGGTCGTAATCGCGCCGCTCCAGATCGATGCGCTTCACATGTTTTTTCGCCCGATAGCCGATGAGGTCACCGTCCGCACCGCTGCCGATGAGATCCACGGTGAAGGGCAACTCGCCGGTCTTGAACGTGCGCGCGCTTCTGTCGCGTTCGATGGCGTTGATGACCTGGCCCTCGTCGAGCAGTTTCTGCCAATCGGCCGAGGTGATCGGCTTCGGCGCTTCGCCGCGCGTGCGCCGGAAGCGAAGCTGATTCAGGCGCGTGCCGGTTTTCACGACCACACTGAAGCTGCGCGGGGCCACTTCGATGTACAACTCGCCCGCGTAGCCCTCGCGCACTTGATCGAACACGGTCGCCTCGTCGGCGATGAGGCGCGTCAGAATATCGAGCCTGCCGGTGGAACTCTTCGGATTGGCGAACGCCGCCACTTCGCTGCGCAGATCGATCGCCTCCATCAGCGGGATCACATAAATGCGCCCCTTCTCCAACACCGCTCCGCCGCGCAGGTCGATTTTGAAGTCGTTGAAACGCTCGTCGAGTTGCCGCATTTTCTCCAGCACCCGCACGCCTTTGCCGGGCAAAAAGCTGGTGTCCATGGGATAGGCGAACTCGCCCAAGCGCAAGTCGATGCTCGCCGGTTGGACTTGATCGCGCTCGACCGCCTGCGTGGTGCGGATTTCGCCGTTTGCCAGCATCTCGCGGATCTTCTGGCAAGGCAGTATGCCGGTGTAATCGCCGGTGCGCGGCGCCGGCGCGGTGGAAGCGGTCTTCGCTGCTGCCTCGTTCATTGCCGGCTAACGCCCGCCGCTCACATCGAGAAACGCGCCGTGCACGTAACTCGCCGCATCCGACATCAACCACACGATCGCCTCCGCCACCTCGTCCGCCGTGCCGGCGCGCTGCATGGGGATAGTCGCGAGCGATTTTTCCAAGCGCCCCGGCGTGCCTTGCGCTTGCAGCTCCGTGTCGATCATGCCCGGGCGAATAGAATTCACGCGTATGCCTTGGGCCCCGACTTCGCGCGTAAGCCCGATGGTGAAACTATCGAGCGCGCCTTTGGATGCGGCGTAATGAATCCACTCCCCGCCGCCGCCGAGCGTGGCGGCTTTGGAGGAAATATTCACGATCGCGCCGCCCTTGCCGCCCAACTGCGTCGACATGCGCTGGATCGCCTCGCGCGCGCACAGGAAGCAGCCGATCACGTTCACGCGGAACAAATCCTCCAAATGCTTTGCATCGGCATCTTGCACCAAGCGCACGCCGCCGGTGGTACCGGCGTTGTTCACCAGCGCAGTCAAGGTGCCGAGTTCGCGGTCGACAGTTTTGAATAGGCGCACGACATCCGCTTCGACGGCGGTATCGGCTTGCACGGCGATAGCTTCGCCGCCGGCTTGGCGAATCGCGGCGACGAGCTTCTCGGCATCCACGGCGCGCTCGCGGTAG
Source organism: uncultured Burkholderiales bacterium (assembly GCA_964488915.1). Lineage (GTDB taxonomy): Bacteria > Pseudomonadota > Gammaproteobacteria > Burkholderiales > JALYOK01 > CADEHE01. The sequence goes on along the minus strand of CAZAWU010000008.1, from coordinate 41,047 downwards.
TTGACCGCAACGGCCCAGCCGCGCTGCGCGGCAAGTTTTGCAGTGGCAGCGCCTATGCCGCGGCCGCCGCCAGTGATGAGTGCGATTCTTTGCATTGCGTTCTTGTCACTTTCGTCAATTAACTACCGGTTCAGCGCGTAGGGTGCGCACGGCGCACCCTACACTAAGGACAAATCCCCTCGCCCTGGAATCGGGGAGAGGGGTATGGATGAGAGGGGGCTGCCTCAGAATCGATAACGCCCTTACAACATCGCCAGCGGCTGCTTTCGTTTCGGCGGCGGGAACGCGCGATCAAGTTCGGCAAGATCATCCTTCGTCAAAACAAGATCCGCACTCGCGCGATTCTCGCGCACATGCCGCAAATCGCTGGCCTTCGGAATCACCATCACTTGCTGCTGTGCCAGCAACCACGCCAGCGCGACCTGTGCGGGGGTCGCTTCGCAGCGCCTCGCCACTTCCACCAACGTGCGCTCGCGCAAAATGCGCCCTTGCTCGATCGGCGAATACGCCATCACCGGCATGCCGCGCTCGCGGCACATGGGCGCGAGCGCCCATTCGATCCCGCGCCGCGACAAGTTATACAGCACTTGATTGCTGGCGCACGCTTCCCCGTTCGGCACGCCGAACAGTTCTTCCATATCATCTTCGTCCAGGTTGCTCACGCCCCAATGGCGAATCTTGCCGGCGTCGCGCAGCTTCTCGAACGCTTCCACCGTCTCGGCCAACGGATAACTTCCACGCCAGTGCAACAAATACAAGTCGATGCGATCGGTCGCCAGACGCTTCAAGCTGCGCTCGCATGCAGCCGGCACACCCTTGCGCGAGGCGTTGTGAGGGTAGACCTTGCTGACGATGAAGAGCTTGTCGCGCTGGCCCGCGCTCGCCTCGGCCACGACTTGCTCGGCGCCGCCCTCGCCGTACATCTCGGCCGTGTCGATGAGCGTCATGCCGAGCTCGATACCGAGCTTGAGCGCAGCGACCTCCTCCTTGTGCGCCGCGGCACGCTCGCCCATGTGCCAAGTGCCCAGGCCCAAGGCCGGTACTTGCTCGCCTTGCGGCAGGGTGACCTGCGGAAGCGCTTTCATGGCTGTGCTTGTAAGCAATCGAAGTTCGCATCATACCGAAGACGGTACACCTAATTGTATCGTCTTGACCATGCCATTCATGGCTATTCTTCACTCGATAAATCTATGAGTATTGGCTCGCAGCGAACGGCAACAGGCCCGCGCCGCGCCGCCATATTTTTGAGTGATAATGTTTTCGCGTCGTTGCCGGCCACATAAGCGGGCTGGAATTCATCGCAATCCCAATGGGGCCGGCCGGCCTCCCAATACGACTCGTGTTCAACGAGCGCTGATCTATTTCATCCGTAGCAACTCAATTGGAGAGAGAAATGGCAAGCGCAACTCAGCAATTCGACGCCGTGGTCATCGGCGCGGGTTTTTCGGGTCTGTACATGGTGAAAACCTTGCGTGACAAGTTGGGATTAAATGTGAAAGGGTTCGAAGCCGGCGACACCGTCGGCGGCACCTGGTATTGGAACCGCTATCCGGGCGCGCGCTGCGATTCGGATTCCTACATCTACGTGTGCTCGTGGGACAAACAAGCGCTGCAAGAGTGGCAATGGTCGGAGCGTTATCCGGAACAGCCGGAGATCTTGCGCTACCTCGAATACATCGCCGCACGTCACGAACTAAAACGCAACTACCAGTTCAGCACGAAGGTAACCGGCGGTGAATGGGACGAAGCATCCAAGACCTGGACCGTGCGCACCGACAAGGGCGAGGTCGTCAGCGCGCGCTATCTCATCACCGCCGTCGGCACACTCAATACCACCAACCTACCGAAGTTCAAAGGGTTGGAAAATTACAAAGGCAAGTGGTATCACACCAGCCGCTTCCCGAAGGAGGGGGTGGACTTCACTGCCAAACGTGTTGCCGTGGTCGGCACCGGCGCGACTGCCGTGCAAGCTATCCCTGAGATCGCGCAGCAAGCCAAACATCTGACAGTGTTCCAGCGCACCGCGAACTACTGCGTGCCGGCGCGTAACGGCAAGGTCGATCCGGAAGTGTGGAAAGCGCGCAAGGCGGATTACGACAACATCATCAAGCGCACGCGCGAATCCTTCTTCGGCCAAGAGCATTACTTCATCATGAAATCCGCGCTGGAAGCGACGCCGGAAGAGCGCGAAGCCGAGTTCGACAAGCGCTGGGACGCCGGCGGCTTCGCGTTCTGGCTGTCCAACTACATGGACATGTTCTTCAGCGAAGAAGCCAACGAACTGTGCGCCGATTACATCCGCCGCAAGATTCGCAAGACGGTGATCGATCCCAAGATTGCTGAAAAGCTGATGCCGAAGAATCACCACTACGGCTGCAAGCGCCAGCCACTGGACACGAACTACTACGAGACATTCAACAAACCGAATGTACTGTTGGTGGACGCTGCCACTGACGGCGGCATCGAAGAGATCACGGAGAAAGGTATCCGTGCCGGCGGCAAGGAGTACGAGTTCGACATCATCGTATTCGCCACCGGCTTTGACGCACTGACCGGCCCGCTCAAGGCGCTCAATCTCAAAGGCCGCGGCGGCAAGACGCTGGACGCCGAGTGGAAAGACGGGCCACATACCTATCTTGGGATTTCGGTGGCGGGCTTTCCCAACTTGTTCACGATTACCGGGCCGCAAAGCCCGTCGGTGTTGACCAACATGCCGGTGGCGATTGAGCAGCATGTCGAGTGGATCACCGATTGCATCGAGCACATGGAGAAGACGGGTAAGAAGACCATCGAAGCCACGCCGCAAGCGCAAGAAGCGTGGGTGACGAACGTCAATGCCGTGGTCGGCGCGACGCTGATGGTCAAAGCGAACTCGTGGTACATGAGCGCCAACATCCCCGGCAAACCGAAAGCGTTCTTGCCCTACCTCGATCCGGAAGGCGTGGGTGGTTACACCAAGCGCTGCGCGGAGATTGCGGCAAAGGGCTACGAGGGGTTCGCACTCGCATAACCCAAAAGCCCATCAACCACGAAGAAAAGGTGCTATCTCTTGGTGGTCATTCCGGCGCAAGCCGGAATGACGCCGCGTGTCGGACCGTTGTGCGAGAACCCTTAGCCCTCGTGGTCCCAAATCACAACTACATGAACCGAGTTAGGACGGAGAAAATATGATCACCAACAACTATTACTCGCAGGAGGTCCATGGCCCCTACGAGCTGCACAACATCGGCAACTGGGAATTGGAAGAAGGCGGCACCATCCGCGAATGCAATCTCGCGTACGTCACGTTCGGCAAGCTCAACGCGGCGAAAGACAACGCAATCCTGATTCCGACCTGGTATTCCGGCACCAACAAGATCTTGGAGCAGGTCTACATCGGCCCAGGCCGCGGCCTCGATCCGGAGAAGTACTTCATTATCGTCATCAACCAGATCGGCAACGGTCTGTCCTCATCGCCGCACAACACCCCGGCGCCAGGCGGTATGGCGAACTTTCCCAAAGTGCGCATCGGCGACGACGTGCGCGCCCAGCACAAACTGATAACGGAAAAATTCGGGTTGACCAGTCTTGCGCTGGTGGTGGGCGGTTCCATGGGAGCGCAACAAACTTACGAGTGGGCGGTGCGCTACCCGGACATGGTCAAGCGCGCGGCGCCGATCGCCGGCACGGCCAAAAACACGGTGCACGATTTCTTGTTCACCGAGACGCTGGTAGATGCCATCACTTCCGATCCCGGCTTCAAGGGCGGCTGGTATTCCTCATCCGCCGAGGTGCGCGAAGGCTTACTGCGCCACGCCAAGATGTGGGCGGTGATGGGCTGGAGCACGGAATTCTTCCAGCAAAACCGGCACAAGCTGCTGGGCTTTTCGTCGCTGGATGATTTCATCGTCAACTTCATGAACGGCTATTTCAGCGTCATGGACCCAAACGATCTGCTATGCATGGCGTGGAAGTGGCAGCGCGGCGACGTCAGCCGCAATACCGGCGGTGATTTGCGCGCGGCGCTGGGGCGCATCAAAGCCAAGACCTTCGTCATGCCGATGTCCAGTGACATGTTCTTCCCGCCGGCGGATTGCAAGGCGGAGTGGCTGCTGATCCCGAACGCGGAGTTCCGGCCGATCGAGACTGTCGACGGACACCTGGCGCTATTCGGCGCCGATCCGAACGCGCTGGCGCAGCTCGATAAGAACTTGAAAGATTTGCTTGCGACCAAAGTTTGATCCGCAATTGCACGATGAACGCACAAGGACTGTTGCAGCACCATTACGCCGATATCGGCGACGTGCGTTTGCACTACGTCACCGCCGGCCAACGGCCGGCGGTGTTGTGGATCCACGGCTGACCGCACACTGGTAGCTTAATACTCATGCATGGATAAGCTGAATAATCATAATACGAACGATCCACAAACATATTCGGTTAACAGTATCTGATTGCTTCGGTGCTCTCGCGCTACCGCGGCCGCTTCGCACCCACCCCTAGCGGCCCTTTGCACTTCGGTTCGCTCGTGGCCGCGGTCGGCAGCTATGTCGATGCGCGCGCACACAATGGCGCGTGGTTGTTGCGCATCGAAGACCTCGATACGCCGCGCAACGTCTCGGGCGCAGGCGACAGCATTCTGCGCCAGCTCGAAGCGTGCGGTTTACTGTGGGATGAAACTGTCACCTATCAAAGCCAGCGCGTAGCTTTGTATCAAGCCGCTTTCGATCGCCTGCGGCAGAGCGGCGCAGTGTTCGCTTGCGCTTGCTCGCGTAAAGAGATTGCCGATTCTTCCGTGCAAGGCATTGAGGGGCCGGTGTATCCCGGCACCTGCCGCAATGGCATCGCGCCCGGGCGCGCCGCGCGTGCCTGGCGTATGCGCGTGGACGAGCGACCCATCCGCGTCGACGATCTGCTGCAGGGGACACACACGCAAGATCTCGCCGCGCAAGTCGGCGACTTCGTCGTGCTGCGCGCCGACGGCATCTTCGCCTACCAGCTCGCGGTTGTGGTCGACGATGCCGCGCAGGAAATCACGCACGTGGTGCGCGGCGCGGACCTGCTGTACTCCACCGCGCGGCAAATTTGTCTGCAGCGCGCGCTCGGCCTGCCAACCCCGCAGTACTTGCATCTGCCGGTGGCAGCCGATGCCTCAGGCGCCAAACTCAGCAAACAGAATTTGGCGCCCGCGGTGGAACCGGCGCAAGCATCCCACGCGATCGCAGCGGCGCTGCGCTTCCTGGGTCACGAAACTCCTGCAGCGCTCGCCGGCGCGGCCTCATCCGAACTGCTCGCATGGGCCGTGCGGCACTGGGATCGAGCACGGCTGCCGCGGCGCATGAGCGTCACTAACGAATAGATGCCATGGCGACTCACGGCGCGCGCGATGCGGCGTAGGCGGCGATGGCCACCATGTCGGCGATATTCAAGTTGGCCACCGCTGGTTTCATGAGCGCGGCCCATTCGCCGCTGCGCGCGCCGCGTTGCATGTCGTAGAGCTGGCGCACGATGTAACTGGGCGAGCGCCCGGCCAGAGGCGGCACCGGACCGATGCCGCGCAGATCGGCGCCATGGCAAATCGTGCACGCGGCTGTTTTGCCGCCATCACCCGCAACCAGTGTCGCGCCCCTGGCGAGGCTGCCTAGTGGCGCATAAGCGATGAAGCCCGAGCGCGCGTCACGCAGTTCCGTGCGTTCCAAATCCCGCGGCATTTCGATGATGCGTTCCCCGATCAGCTCGCGCCCGCCGCCTGCGGCTTCCGCCAGCATCCAGCCTTTGACTTCGGTCTTCGGCACCGTGTCGGTTTCGATCACCGTGATCCACGGCTTTGGCGTGAGCTTCGAAAAGTAGTCAGCAGCGGCTTTGATATCCGCGTCGCTCACCGCCGCCGCCACCCCGAGCATAAAGGCCTGCGGCACCAGATGCGGCGCGGAACTCTTGCGCGCACCGCTCTTGAAGTCGGCCATCTGCTGCACGATGTAACTCGCCGGCAGCCCCGCCAGGTTGGCATTCTCGGGGCGGCCCAAACCGTTGGGCAAGTGGCAGTAGCCGCACGCGTACACGCCGGGCTCGCGGCCGCGTCCGACCACTTCCGGCATCGGCGGATGATCGTCCGGATGCCAATCCGGTGGGCGGTACAAGTTGCGGATTTGAGTGAGCGTGAACGCTTGCGCGCTGCCAGGCACACGCCGCGCGACGCCATCATCCGGCAGCGGGGTCATGCCGGGCGGATTGGCGGCAAACGCCCACGGCGGCGGATCGCCGTCGTTCCCAGGCGAGGCGAACATCGGCCAGCACATGGCAGCGCCGGCAATCACCACTGCAATCCTGCGCATTCGTTCTCCTCGGTACGGAACCGGACGCTTGATCCTTGTCGCCAGTCTGCCGCGCATAGCGCCGCGGCGTCAACCGCCGCGCCAACGGCGGCGGCGGGGCGATTCGTGTATCATGCGCGCCTCTCCCGCGCCGTAGACGCGCTGCCCGCCCCGCATGAGCAACAAGACCTTGCAACTCACCGACACGCTGCACCGCTATCTGCTCGACGTGTCGCTGCGCGAGTCAGATGTACAACGCCGGCTGCGCGAAGAGACGATGCAAGTGCGCTTAGCGATCATGCAGATCACCCCTGAGCAGGGACAGTTCATGCAACTGCTCGTGCATCTCACCGGCGCCAAGCGCTGTCTGGAGATCGGCACCTACACCGGGTATAGCGCGCTAAGCGTCGCGCTCGCCCTGCCGAGCGAGGGCAAGCTGATCTGCTGCGACATCAACGAGGAGTGGACCGCGATCGCGCGGCGCTATTGGGCGCAAGCCGGTGTCTCCGACAAGATCGATCTCAGGCTCGCCCCCGCACTGGACACGATCGGGCAACTGCTGGCGCAAGGCGCGGCCGGGACCTTCGACTTCGTTTTCATCGACGCGGACAAAGGCAACTACGACAACTACTACGAGCGCGCGCTCAAGCTGCTGCGGGGCGGTGGATTGATTGCGATCGACAACACCCTCTGGTTTGGCCATCCGGCCGACCCGAGCGACATGAGTGCCGACACCGTGGCGATTCGAAGCTTGAACTTGAAAATCAAGAACGACACACGCGTGCGCATCAGCATGCTGCCGCTCGGCGATGGTTTGACGTTGGCGCAGAAGATTTAGCGCTGCATGGCTCATCGGATTGTTATCATCGGCGGCGGCGCCGGCGGCTTGGAACTGGCGACCAAGCTGGGCGATAAACTCGGCAGGCGCGGCCGCGCGGCCGTCACGCTGGTCGACCGTCAGCCGACACACGTATGGAAACCGCTGCTGCATCAAGTCGCCGCCGGCACCATGGAGCCGGACGAGCAGGAGCTGGACTACCTGGCGCAAGCGCGCTGGCACCATTTCCGCTTCGTGCTCGGTGAGTTGATTGGCCTGAACCGCACCAGCAAGAAAGTGCTGATCGGCCCGACCTACGACGATGACGGCAGCGAAATTACGCCGCTGCGCGAACTTGCTTACGATACCTTGGTGCTTTGTGTCGGCAGCCAAAGCAACGACTTCAATACGCCCGGTGCGCGCGAGTTTGCCATCGCGCTCGACACGCAAACGCAGGCGCGCCGCTTCCATCGCCGTCTGATCACTTCGTTCCTGCGCGCCCACGCGCACAGTCAAACGGGGCAACCAGCGCGGCTGGATGTCGTCTTAATCGGCGCCGGCGCGACGGGCGTAGAACTCGCGGCGGAGCTGCACTACTCGACGCGCCAACTCGCAGCCTACGGCATGGACAACATCGTGCCGGATCGCGACATTCAGCTCACCATCGTGGAAGCAGCGCCGCGCATCTTGCCTGCTTTGCCCGAGCGGCTGTCGGAAGCCACACAGCACGAAGTCGAAAAGCTCGGCGTCAAAGTGCTAACCGGTGAGCGTGTGGTGCGCGTCAGCCAACACGGCATCGACACGCAAAGCGGCAAACACATTCCCTCAGCCTTGACGGTGTGGGCCGCCGGCATCAAGGCGCCGGAGGTGCTGAAGGGTCTCGACGGTCTGGAGACCAATCATCTGAATCAGCTTGTTGTAAATGAGACGCTGCAGACGACGCGCGATGAAAGCGTGTTCGCCTTCGGCGACTGCGCAGCATGTCCGTGGCCGGGACACACGAGCCCCACCGGCGCGCCAGCGTTCGTGCCACCGCGTGCTCAGGCGGCACATCAGCAAGCCAGCCTCTTGGTCAAGACGCTCACGCGCCGGCTCGCTGGGCAAGCCCCGCTGCCTTATCGCTACCGCGACTTTGGCTCGCTCGTCTCGCTGGGCGAGTACACCACCGTGGGCAATCTCATGGGGGCGATTACGCGCGGCAGTATAATGATCGAAGGTTTATTCGCGCGCTTCATGTATATGTCGTTGTACAAGATGCATCAAGTCGCGTTGCATGGTTTCGGCAAAGTCGCTTTGTTCACGCTGGGGCGCTTGATTCGCCGGCGCACCGAGCCGCAGATCAAGCTGCATTAGCCGCCTTTGTATGTCCTAGGAGGGTTTCGTGACAACGATTGTTGTCGTGAAGAAAAATCGCATCGCCGCTATCGCGGCGGACTCGCTTACCACGTTCGGCAACACACGCTTGTCGCACGTGTACGACGCTGCGCCGGAAAAAATTCTGCAGCACGACAACACCTATATTGCCCTGGCCGGCAGCGCGGCGCACCATCTGGTGATCGCCAGCATGCTGCGCCGGCGCAACGGCTTGAACTTCGGCGGCACGGTGGAAATTTACGACACCTTCCGCAAGATGCACCCGGTGCTCAAGCAAGATCACTTCTTGAACCCGCGTGAACAGGAAGACGATCCGTACGAATCGAGCCAGCTCACCGTGTTGATCGCGAACAAAACCGGCATTTACGGTGTGTACTCGATGCGCGAAGTATTCGAGTACAGCAAGTTCTGGGCGATCGGGTCGGGTCGCGATTTCGCCATGGGCGCGATGTACACGCTGTACGATAAGCTAGGCAGCGCCGAGGAGATCGCGCGAGTCGGGGTGCAAGCCGGTTGCGAGTTCGATACCGACTCCGCGCTGCCGATCAACGTGTATACCGTGCCGCTCGACAAATAAGAGACGGATTTTCACAGCGAAGTCGTAGCGAGCGGGCACACGAGGAAGCCGAAGGCTGGCCTCGGCATCTTCGGGTGGCGTCCGAATCGAGAAGCGCACACGTATGACTAATACGGCGAGCATCGCAGATTTGGCCTCGGGCCGCGCAGTAGGCTTATGCCGCTGTGGATAGAGTGCGTATCGACAAGTGGCTCTGGGCCGCGCGCTTCTTCAAGACGCGCAGCCTCGCTGCGAAAGCGGTGGACGGCGGCAAGATCGCACTCAACGGCGAGCGGCCAAAGCCTTCGAAGGACGTGAAGATCGGCGATGCGCTGGAAGTTCGCATCGGCGCTTTCGTGCACGAAGTGGCAGTGACGGCACTGAGCGAGAAGCGCGGCCCGGCGAGCGAGGCTGCCAAGCTCTACCGGGAGAGCGAAGCCAGCCGCGACACGCGTCATGAAATCGCCGCACAGTCGCGCGCCAACGCGCTAGTCAATCCGTTCGTCAAGGGTCGTCCAACGAAAAAAGCGCGGCGCGAGCTGGATCGTTTGCAGCACCAGAAGGATGAATAGGTGTCGCACAATTCGCCGGTTTGACAGCGGCGGATGCCTCATGCACCATAAACAAGCGCGAATAAGAACAAAAACGAGGACTCGCTTACCCGAGGACTTGCATCGCTCATTTTGGAGATCTCTTTTGCGCAATCTATTGGTTAGAGCCATCACCTTTGTTTATATTGGCGGCTTATACATACTACTACCGCTGCTACCCGTTCTATCGAGCTTGATCTTTCTAAAGAGAAAGTATGTGAGCGAGTACAGGACAACGATCAAGAAATTCGTCGTCCACCTCGAAGCGCTGCGTGAAGGCTCGGTTAGCTATTACATCTCGAATCTGTTCAACCTTGTTAGCGAAGCCCCGGTTGAAATCGGTGGCTCCTGCGTTCGCTGCGGCGAATGTTGCATGAACAAGCGCTGCGTGTTCCTGGAGCAGATAAACGAAAAAGAGTATCAATGCGGCGTGTACCACTCACCGCTGCGCAAATTCTCCAACTGCGGGGCGTACCCGGTCAGCCAGCGCGACATCGACCGCTACGCCTGCCCAAGTTACTACGTGATCAAGCAGATCCCGATCAAGGTCGTGTTCGAGCCGAACGCCACACGCTCGTGAGCGCCGCGGATTGGCTCAAACTGTCCTGCGCCGGCGTCAGCGACGCGCTCGACCGGCTCGGCATCGACGGCCAAGCCCTGGGCATCGCACCGCTCGACCGCAAGTTTCGCTGCGCCGGTCCGGCGTTCACCATCCGCATGGCGCCGGTCGGCGCGATAAAAGGTAACGTCGGCGATTATGTCGATGACGTCGCGCTTGGCAGCGTGGTCGTCATCGACAACGGCGGACGCCTCGACTGTACCGTCTGGGGCGATCTGCTCACCACACGTGCGCACCAGCGCGCGCTCGCCGGCACGGTCATCAACGGTGTGTGCCGCGACGTCGCGCGCAGCTTCGAACTGAACTATCCGCTGTTCACGCGCGGCGCCTACATGCGCACCGGCAAGGACCGCGTTCAAGTGGAGGCGTTCAACGCGCCGGTGTCGCTTGGCAGCGTGCGCGTCGAGCCGGGCGATTGGTTGATCGGCGACGCCGACGGCATAGTCGTCGTGCCTCAGTCACGCACGGATGAAGTGCTCAAGCTCGCGCAAGAAATCGAAGCGGCCGAAGACCAGATCCGCCAAGGCATCGAAGCAGGCATGCGTCTGGACGAAGCGCGCAAACGCTTCGGCTACCACACGCTGCAGCGTAAAAAATAGCGCGCGCCGTGCGCGCGGGCACTACCCCTCCGCGATCAATACCAGGTTGCGTCCTTGCTGCTTGGCCTGATACAGCGCCGCATCGGCGCGCTCAGTCATCGTCTTGAGCTCGTCGTTCGGTCGAAACTGAGTGACGCCGGCACTGAAGGTGATCACCCAGCGCTGTTCGCCTTGCAGGAACATGCGCTTGGTCAACTCGCGTTGAAATCGCACGATCGCCACCTTAGCGTTCTCTTGCGTGGTGTCGGGCAACATCAACACGAACTCCTCGCCGCCGATGCGGGCGAGCTGGTCCATCGGACGCATCGATTCTTTGATGACATTGGTCAAGTGCAACAGCGCTTGGTCGCCGGCATGATGGCCGTAGGTATCATTCAACTTCTTGAAGTGATCGATATCGATCAAACCCAAACTGAGCGGAGCGCCATGACGCACCGAGCGTGCAGCCTCGCGGCGAAATGCCTCGTCAAGCCCGCGCCGGTTGAGCGCGTGCGTGAGCGGATCTTCGCGCACCTGCTCGTTCAAACTGATGAGTTCGTGTTCGAGCGAGCGCAGTTTGTCTTGCGTGGCCTCGACCTCGCTGCGCGCCTTCATCAGTTCTTCGCGATTTTGCTGGAGCTGGGACTGCACGCTCTGCGTGTGCGCGGTCAGCTCGCCCAGCAGGCTGCCCAGTTCGCCGATGTCGGTGGCTTGCGCCGCTTTGGCCGAAAGCGCGCCGATCTGCTCGCCGTAAGTGCCGGTGGACTCCGACACCTTGGCGATCTGATCGACGAACACCGTCACCATTTCTTTGAGCTTCTCGCGCGCTTCCGATAGCCCAGCGCGCCGATGGCCCTGCTGCGCGGAGAGCTGGCGCAAGCGCCGTTCGATCTCGAACAAATCGCGCGGATCTTGCTGCTGTGCTGTTTGCGTCAACGTGTCGATTTGTCCGGCCAGCCACTCATCGTCGCCGACCAAGTCGCGCACGTACGTCAGCAGCGCGCGCAGCGACTGCTGCAGCGCGTCCGCCCGCGCGATTTCCGCGCGCCGCGACTCCTGCATGCGTTGCGCGATTTCACTCAATTCCCCGGTGATCGCTTCGAGCTTGACGTGCTCGCGCGCGGCGGCCACCTCTTCCGCCAGCCGCGCCAGAGCGATCCCGTCGGCATTTTCCCGCCCCAATAAGGGGAGCAAGCCCGCCCGTATTGCGGCGCCGGCGAGTTCGCGCAACTTTCCGGCGACCGCGTCCGTGCCGTTGGGCGCCGGTACGGGCGTGCCGCTCAGCTCGGCATAGATGCGCGCGTAGTTCTCCGCCGTAGGTTCGATGCGCTGCGCGGCCAGCGCTTTCAACGTTTCGCGCGCCAATTGCGCGGCGCTCATGTGGTTAGGCCGAGAAGACTGGGACATGTGCGGCGATTCGTTCGATAGGCCAGGAGGGCGCTGGTGCGCTTGGGTACCGGCCCCGCGGGCGGGCCATTTGATGTTACCAATAGCGCATTTTCGCCTGGCAACGAGGCGGTGCGCAAGCCTCGCGCAAAGCTGCACACGCGCGAACCCCCGGGCTTACCCTAAATAGCGCTTAGGGCGGGGCTAGTCGCGCTAGGTGGTGGCTTGCTTAAGTTCGAAAAAGCGGTTCTTGACGATGCTTTGGTTTTCGTAGATCGAACCTTGATTCAGCGCCGCCGGATAGGGCATGCGCACCGGCACTTTCTCGAAGCGCGGCTGCAGCGTGGGCTCGCCGGCGATCATGCGGCTGTTAAACTCTTCCAGCGAGAACGGCTGTGGCGGCACGAGCGGCCAAGCGTCGGCGGCGGCGATCTCGTACAGCATCAGCGGGCGCGGCAAATGGGACGTATTCTGCGCCGAGCCGTGCACGGCGCGCACGTGGTGGATCGATACTGCTCCGGCTTTGCCCTTGGCGACCATGGCGTTCGAGAAGTTCAGACCACATTTAGCATCCATCGCCCCGCAAAAGCGTCCCTCTGCGTGGTGGTCGTAGGTTTGCCCCTTGTGCGTGCCCGGCAAGTAAAGCATGGCGCCGTTGGCTTCGGAGGTGTCTTCCAGCATCATGCCCACGGCGAGTAAATCGTCATTGGTGTGCGGGTAAAACGCCCAATCCTGATGCCACTCGACCGGCGAGCCGTACTGCGGCGCTTTGATGTTGAGCTTGGAGCCGTGCAAGCGGAGGTTCGGTCCGAGAATCTGCATCAAGATACCGAGCAGCGGCTCGCTCTTCAGCACGTTCCAGAAGATGGGTGACAACGCGTGCGGCTTCTTTACGCGCCGCACGCGAGGTTGCTGCGGCGTATGCGTGGGCTCGAGATCGTAAACGCTATCGTGTGTGGTTAACCCCTTGGCGCCCTCGACCCAAGCGTCGATCTGGCGCAGCATAGCGGCGCGCGTGGCGGCGTCGATAACGCCTTCGACGACGATGCAGCCGTCCTGTTGATATTGCTGGAGCTGCTGGGCTGACAACATGTGCTCTCCTCGTTCTTAGTAGCGTCTGTCCAAACACCTAAAAGTGTACACCGTTGGCACTCGCGTTGCCGCTTGTACAAAAGCCGCCAAGGCGGCCTCGCTCGGGCATAATTGCGGCCTTCCAAACGAAGCATTCGGCTGAGGGCAAACATGAACCAAATCGATCTGAAAGGCCGAGCGGCCATCGTCACCGGCGGCGCGCGCGGCATCGGCTACGCGATCGCGCAGCGCTTTCTGCAATCGGGCGCCAGCGTGGCAATCTGGGATATGGACAAAGACGCGCTCGCCGCCGCGCAGCAGCAGCTCGCCGGACAGGGCAAAGTGGCCACCATGGTGGTGGATGTGACCAACGCCCAGGCGGTCGATGCGTCTGTCGCGCAAACTCTGCGCGATTTAGGCAATATCGACATCCTGGTCAATAACGCGGGCATCGCCGGCGCCACCATCAAGACGTGGGAGTACACGCCCGAGCAGTGGCGTCAGGTGATCGACGTCGACTTGGTCGGCCCGTTTATCTGCTCGCGCGCGGTGGTGCCGCACATGATGAAGAAGAACTACGGGCGCATCGTGAACGTCGCCTCGATCGCCGGCAAAGAGGGCAATCCCAACGCTTCCGCTTACAGCGCCGCGAAAGCCGGCGTCATCGCCCTTACTAAATCGCTTGGCAAGGAACTCGCCACCAACGGCATCATGGTGAACTGCATTACGCCCGCCGCAGCGAAGACCGACATCTTCAAGCAGATCAGTCAGCAGCACATCGACTTCATGCTGTCGAAGATTCCGATGGGGCGCTTCCTGCAGGTGGAAGAGATCGGCGCGATGGTGGCGTGGTTATCCTCGGAGGATTGCTCGTTTACCACCGGCGGCGTGTTCGATATCTCGGGCGGGCGAGCGACGTACTAAGCCGCACGACCGGAAAAAAAGAACTGGTTCTTAGCGTGGGGCCTGAGTTGGCGCAGCGCGTAACCCAGCGCATACTTGGGTAGTATACCCATAGTAATCAAATCAGGAGCGACTCATCCGACATAACTGCGGGTAGTAATGGTTTACACACGCCCACGCACCCCTCGGCGTGAGAGAGCCGAAGTGCCTGGGTTACGCGCTGCGCGCGGGGCGGCTACTTCAACTTCGCGGTCAACACCGCCGCCGCGTCCTTCACGGCCGACAAATCCTCCAAGGGAATCATGTCGCGGCTGGAAGCCCACCACACCGCGGCCACTTTGCGTGTCTGCCAGTCAAAGCGCTTGCGCGCACGCTGCTCGAAGCTATCGAGCGTCTTGTCCGTCATCGCATCGCTACGATAGAGCAGGAACATGAAAGACAGGTCGTCGCACTTCATGGCGATCGGCAGAACGTCCTTGAAATCGTTCTTGCCGTAGCTACCGAACGCGCTTTCGTGAAACTTCTTGAACACGTCCGGGGCGTGCTTGCAGTTCTTAACATCCATCAGCTTGGCCGAATTGCGCACCTTGCCGGCGAAGCGGGCGACATAGTTCTCCGACACCATCAAGCGAACATTGCGCGGCTGCTTCGGCTCTGGCCCTTCGGCGAGATCGAAGGCGAGATACATGCCGAAGCTGCCGTCTTTGGTGACGATGCCGGAGACCACTTCCGGTTCGTTCACCGCCGCGGTCGCTCCGACGCTTATCAGCAGCGCTACCAGCACTACGAATCGAACCAACATTCTTAATCCTTTGCTAAACCTTGTTCGCCTGCACTTCGGCGGTCTTGCGCTCGCCCTGCCCGGCCAGATACAACCAAGTCTCGACCACCGTATCTGGATTGAGCGAAATGCTCTCGATGCCTTCGCGCATGAGCCAGTCCGCTAGGTCAGGATGATCCGAGGGGCCTTGGCCGCAGATACCGATGTATTTGTTGTTGCGCCGGCATGCCTGGATCGCCAAGCGCAGCATCTCGCGCACTGCGGGATCACGCTCGTCGAACGAGGCCGCCACCAAACCGGAATCGCGATCGAGCGCCAGCGTGAGCTGCGTCAGATCGTTGCTGCCGATCGAGAAGCCGTCGAAGTGTTCGAGGAAGAGCTCAGCCAGAATGGCGTTGGCGGGAATCTCGCACATCATAATCAGGCGCAGCCCATTCTTGCCGCGCTCCAGCCCATGCCCGGCGAGTAGCGCCACCGTGCGCTTGGCTTCTTCCAGCGTGCGCACAAACGGCACCATGATTTCGACATTGGTCAGCCCCATCTCGTCGCGAACTTTTTTCAACGCCTTGCATTCAAGCGCAAAGCAATCCTTGAACGAATCCGCTATGTAGCGCGACGCACCGCGAAAACCCAGCATCGGGTTTTCTTCTTTCGGCTCGTAGCGTTCTCCGCCGATCAGATTGTTGTACTCGTTCGACTTGAAGTCGGACAGGCGCACGATCACCTTGCGCGGCCAGAACGCCACCGCAAGCGTGGCGATACCTTCGGCGAGCTTCTCGGTAAAAAACGTCACGGGGTTCGCGTAACCCAGCGCGCGCCGCTCGACTTGCTGCTTGATGTCCTCTGGCAAATTCGGGTGATCCAGCGCGGCTTTCGGATGCACGCCAATGATGGAGCCGATGATGAATTCCAAACGCGCCAGCCCAACGCCTGAGTTCGGCAGTGACTGAAACTCGAACGCCAGGCGCGGGTTGCCGACGTTCATCATGATCTCCACCGGAATGTCCGGTAGCCGGTCGAGCGACAAGTCGATGACGTCGAACTCCAAGCGCCCGTTGTAGACGTGGCCGGTATCGCCCTCGGCGCAAGAAACGGTCACCAGCTCACCGTCCTTCAACACGCTGGTCGCGTCCTCGGTGCCGACGATGGCGGGGATGCCCAACTCACGCGCGATGATCGCTGCGTGGCAGGTGCGCCCGCCGCGATTAGTCACGATCGCCGAGGCGCGCTTCATGACCGGCTCCCAGTTTGGGTCGGTCATGTCGGTCACCAGCACATCGCCAGGCTCGACTTTATTCATCTCACCGACGTTGTAGATCACGCGCACCGGACCGACGCCGATGCGCTGGCCGATGGCGCGGCCGCTGGTGAGCACCGCGCCGGTCTGCTTCAGGCGAAAGCGCCGGGTTTTCTCCTTGGCGTGCGCTTTCACGGTCTCGGGACGCGCCTGCAGGATGTAAAGCTTGCCGTCGACCCCATCGCGGCCCCACTCGATGTCCATCGGGCGGCCGTAATGCTCCTCGATGATGAGCGCGTAGCGCGCGAGCTTGTCCGCCTCCGCATCGGTCAGCGAAAAGCGATTGCGATCGGTCTCCTCCACCTCGACCGTTTCGGTCGTGCGCCCGGCACTCGGCTGCGCCGCAAACACCATCTTGCTCATCTTGGAACCGAGATTGCGTGTGATCACCGCGGGGCGCTGATGCTCCAGCATAAGCTTGCTCACGTAGAACTCGTCCGGATTGACCGCGCCCTGCACCACCATCTCGCCCAGTCCGTAGCTGGAGGTGATGAACACGACGCCTTTGAAACCGGACTCGGTGTCGAGCGTGAACATCACACCGGAGGCGCCCTTGTCGCTGCGCACCATGCGCTGAATGCCGGCCGAGAGCGCCACGTCCGAGTGGATGAAACCTTTGTGCACACGGTAGGCAATGGCACGGTCGTTGTAGAGCGAAGCAAACACGTGCTTGACCGCATACAGCACGTTGTCGATGCCTTGCACGTTCAGAAACGTCTCTTGCTGGCCGGCGAACGAGGCATCGGGGAGATCTTCCGCGGTCGCCGACGAGCGTACGGCGACGGATATTTCCGCTCCGGATTCGTCGACGAGCTTCTTGTAGGCTGCGCGCACGTCGTCTTCCAGGCGCGGCGGCAGTTTGGCGGCGACCACCCATTCGCGGATCTGGGCGCCTACTTGCGCCAGGCGCTCGACATCGTCGACATCCAGCGCGCTAAGCGCCTGCTCGATTTTTTCCTCGAGACCGTTCTCGCGCAAGAAGTCGCGAAACGCCTGCGCGGTCGTGGCAAAACCGCCCGGCACACGCACACCTGCATGCGAAAGCGAACTGATCATCTCGCCAAGCGAAGCGTTCTTGCCGCCCACGCGCGCCAAGTCGCTCATGCGCAAATGTTCCAGTCCGACGACGTACTCAGCGCGCGCCATGCTGCCCCGCTTGATTTCTTAATGAAGAACCGGTCATTATAATCGAGCGTCGCGACCTAAACGCAGCAGATTCACGCAAATCATGGCTGACCAACGCGTTGTTTTCTTTGTTTCCGACAGCACCGGCATTACCGCCGAGACGCTCGGGCAAAGCATACTTACTCACTTCCCCACCATCGCGTTCGAACGCGTGCTGCTGCCGTTCGTTGACTCCAGCGCGAAAATGGAGGAAGCCGTCGCCAAAATAAACACCGCCGCTGACAAACATGCCACACGCCCGCTGGTGTTCAGCACGCTGGTCGATGACGCGCTGCGCGCACAGCTACTCGATTGCAACGGCATGGTGCTGGATTGCTTCGAGACTTTCGTTGCGCCGCTGGAAGCCGAGCTTGGCATGCAGGCGACCGCCTCGGTCGGCCGCACGCAAGGCGGCGGCAGCGTGAAGGAGTACGACCGCCGCATGGACGCGGTCAACTACACGCTCTCGCACGACGACGGCGTCACCGCGCGCGATTTGGAAGAAGCCGAGATTATTTTGCTCGGTGTCTCGCGCAGCGGCAAGACGCCGACTTGTCTCTACATGGCCATGCAGTTCGGCATCAAAGCGGCAAACTACCCTCTTATCCCCGAAGACATGGAGCGCATGAAGCTGCCTTCGGTGTTGGAGCAGCACAAGAAGAAACTGTTCGGTCTGACGATTCGCCCAGAGCGGCTGCACCATATTCGCTCCGAACGCCGTCCCGGCAGCCAGTACGCTGCGCTGTCTAATTGCAAGAGCGAAGTGCAAGCGGCGGAAGCGCTGCTGCGCGCAGCGAGCGTGCCGTGCTTGGAATCGACCAGCAAGAGCATCGAGGAGCTGGCCACGACTATCATTCATGCGGCAAAGTTGCAGCGGCATGTGTATTAATACGAGGCGCGGGGAACCCCCTACTCCCGCGCTCGTACTGGATACGGCGTCGCCGGTCGAGGGTGCGCTGCGCGCACCTTGGAGCAAAAAGCAAAGGCGGCGGCGGGGAGCAGGGAGCGCGGGGGAACCCCCATCTTCGCGTGCCCCGCGCTCGTTCTGGAGAGGGAATCGCCAGTCGAGGGTGCGCTGCGCGCACCTTGGGGTAAAAAGCAACGACGGCCGTGTTAGAAGTGGGTTCTGTCGCAGCCGCGCAACACCTGACAAACGCTTATGAGCCCTGCACATCAACAAGCCGCTGCCATCATCGTCGAACATCGCCTGAACAAACGCCGCCTACGCGCGCTCGACCCCAGCGTCCGCCCGCAAGACGTCGACAGCGCCTACCTTGTGCAAGCGTTCGCCAACGAGCAACTCTCCCGCGCGGGCTTAGGCAAAGTAGTCGGTCACAAAGTCGGCTCGACCAACGCAGCGGTGCAACGCGCGCTCAACGTGCCGCACCCCGTCGCCGGCGCGGTGTTCGCGACCACCGTGCATCATAGCGAAGCGCGCGTGCCACACGCTGACTATGTGCGTCCAGGTGTCGAATGCGAAGTCGCTGTGTTGCTGGAGCGCGATCTTCCTGCGCGCGCCACACCTTACGCGCGCGCCGAAGTCGAAGCCGCCATCGCCGCTTGCGCAGCCGGGATCGAGATCATCGACGACCGCTACGAGGATGTGAGAGCCTTCGGCGCGCCAAGCTTGATCGCGGACAACGGGCTCGATGCGGGCGTGGTCATTGGCACCCCCATACAAGATTGGCAAGCGCTCAACCTACCGGAGAGTTTGGCCAGCATCAGCGTCAACGGCGAGATCGTCGCGCGCGGCAGCGGCGCGAATGTGATGGGTGATCCGATCAACGTCGTTGTCTGGCTCGCCAATGATTTCGCGCGCCGGGGTTTGGGTTTGCGGGCAGGAGAGTTCGTGTTCACTGGAAGCATGACGGACATCGTTTGGGTGCGAGCGGGCGATCGGGTCGAGACGTCGATCGCTGGGTTGGGTGGAGTGAGCTGCGAATTCTTGTAGGGGATGCAATGCACAGCGGGCGCCCTCGCCCTGGGTGTCGTCCCCGCGAAAGCGGGGATCCATGCGGCGAACAAACGGGTTACGGGTCCCCGCTTTCGCGGGGACGACAATTCAGGCGCCAAAGGACGCTAGTGCTACAACGTCAACGCAAAATCCTCAATCAGCGCCCCGGGCAAACGCGAACTCGCATTCGAGCGCTCGCCATAGGTGCTCGAGTCCAGCAACAACTCGCGCTCGCGCGTAAGCCCAAGGAGATTCGAGCCGAGCATGCGATATACGCTGTCGTCGAAGCGCATGACTTCTAGGGGCGCGATGATCTTGCCGTGCTCTACCCAAAACGTTGCGAAGCGCGTCATGCCGGTGCAGCGCGCCGCAGCGCGATCGGAGAAATTCAGATACCAGAGATTGTTGATGTAGAGGCCGGTGTCGAGCGCGCGCAGCACGTCCTCGTCCGGCAGGTCGCCGGCATCCATCTCCACCGACTGCGGGCTTTCGCCGCTGCCGGCGCCATTGCAAACGAGACCGTACTCCTGCGCCGTGCGCGGCGCCACCAACGCATCGCCTAACGCGCCGCGTTCGATCAGCGTGACGCGCCCGGGCTTGACGAAGCCGTCGCTCTGAAAACCCGGTGCGATCCCCGCAGCCGTGTGCTCGCGCAGCGTCACCGCGTTGTGCAGCGTTTGCCCTTCTTGCATACGCAGCAGCGGGCTGCGCTTGATCGCGCGCGCCTTGGCGGAGAAGCCGCCCCAACTGAGCAAACCGATCAACTCCTCCAGCGCGCGCGGCGCGAGATAGGCGCGGTAGCGTCCCGCAGGGATGCGCCTCGCGGGAATGCGCAGCAACGCGAGTTGTTCGCGTGCGGCGCCCGTGCGTCTTTCCAGTTCCGCCGCGCTCCAATCGAAGCCGGCGTAGCTGGTCTTCACCGCTTTGTCGCCACGCTCATACAAGCTCCACTCGAA
>CAZAWU010000008.1:0-20608 GCA_964488915.1 uncultured Burkholderiales bacterium | reverse complement strand
CTCACCCGCCTCGACGTTCAAGTTCGCCATGCGGTCGATCGGCGGACGGTTCCAGCTACAGGCGCGCGCATTCGCTAAAGCGGGCATTTGTGCGCGCGATGCCGACAAGCGGCCACCGAGCGGACGCTCCAACACACCGTTGCGGATCAAATACACTTTCTGCGCTGCAGCGCCGTCATCGTCGTAGGCGAAGGAGGCAAGCTGCTCCGGGCGTTGCGGATCGTAAGTCACATTCAGCAGCGGCGAGCCGTATTGGTACGAGCCGAACATCTCGCGCGTGACGAAACTGGTCCCGGCATAGTTACGTTCGTCGCCAAGAATGCGGTCGAGCTCGAGTGGATGGCCGATCGACTCGTGAATCTGCAGCATCATTTGATCGGGCATCAGCAGCACGTCCATCGTACCGCTTGGGCAGTTGGGCGCGCCAAGCAGTTGCAGCGCTTCATCGGCGAGTCGCGCCCCGGCACCGGTAAATCCGGCCCGACTCAAGATCTCGTCGCCGCCCTGCTGATGCAACTCCAAACTGCGCGTTTGCGTGTCCGCGCCTTCATTCGCGGACACCGACATATGTGGAGAGGTGAAGCGGTAGCGCTGCAACACTGCCGCTCCGCCGCTGGAAAGATAGAGCTGCTGCACATCGGTGCGCTCCACGCTGGCGTAGCGGTCGATGATGCGTGCATCGATCGCGGCGGCGCGGCACTCCGCGGCCAGCATTTCGTAGAGTTCCTTGCGCGACGCGCGCGGCGCATCTACGCCCGGCGCGCTGCGTTGCCCGCGCGGCGGATTTGGCTCCGGCTCGAAGCGGGTCACGCCATGGCGAGCAGTGGCGCGCGCCCATTGCGTGGCGCGCTGCAGTGCAGCTTGCAACCCGGTCGGGGACAGATCGCTAGTGGCCGCGTAGCCGCAGCCGCCATCGGCATAGGCCACCAGCATGACGCCGCGATCGATCGAACAGCGCGGCGGCTCGGGCACGTCGCTGCGCACAGCAACGGTTTCGCTCGTTTCCTCCACATAGCGCAACGACCAAAACTCAGCGTCGCTGCTCAAGGTGGCAAAACGGGCGCGGATGTCTTCAAGCATGATTGCTACGCGGTGCGCGCGCGGTGAGTCCAAAGCTCATGTCGCTCAATTTGATATTATTATGGGTTTCGATCGGGCATTCGCCGCAAAAGCAGGGATTGCAAGCTTTGGCGACTGACCGGATTTCGCCTCCCGCGTTCAGGTTTTTCATGTCAGGCTCTCCACACTCTAACACCCAGGCCGGCGCGCAGCCGCGCCTGGCGCATTTGGATTGGCTCGAATCCGAGGCCATCCACATCATGCGCGAAGTCGCAGCCGAATGTAGCAACCCGGTGCTGTTTTTTTCCGGCGGCAAGGATTCCGCGGTGCTGTTGAAGCTCGCCGAAAAAGCGTTCCGCCCGGGGCGCTTCCCCTTCCCGCTCATGCACATCGACACCGGGCACAATTTCCCGGAAGTGATCGAATTCCGCGATGCGCGCGCCGCCGAGCTAGGCGAGAAACTCATCGTGCGCTCGCTAGAAGATTCCATCAAACAAGGCCGCATTCGCCTACGCCGGCCCGATGAAAGCCGCAACGTCTATCAAAGCATCACGCTGCTGGACGCCATCAGCGAGTTCGGCTTCGATGCCTGTTTCGGCGGCGCGCGCCGCGATGAAGAGAAAGCGCGCGCCAAGGAGCGCGTCTTCTCGTTCCGCGACGAGTTCGGCCAGTGGGACCCGAAAAATCAGCGGCCCGAGCTTTGGGATTTGTATAACACGCGCGTGCATAGAGGTGAGCACATGCGCGTATTCCCCATCAGCAATTGGACCGAGATGGATGTATGGGAGTACATCGCGCGCGAGGACATCGCGCTGCCCTCGATTTACTTCGCGCACCGGCGGCCGGTGTTCCGGCGCGGCAGCGCACTGGTGGCGGTAACCGAGCTCACGCCACCGCGCACGGGCGAAATCATCGAAGAAATGTCGGTGCGCTTCCGTACCGTCGGCGACATCACCTGCACCGCGCCGGTCGCCTCCACCGCGGCCGATGCGCAAGCGATCATCTTGGAGACCGCCGCCACGCGCATCACCGAGCGCGGCGCAACGCGCCTCGACGATCAAACTTCCGAGGCGTCGATGGAGCTGCGCAAGAAAGAAGGCTACTTTTGATGGACCAAGCATTCACGCGTACCGTCGATCAAGTTGACCTGTTGCGTTTCTCGACCGCCGGCAGTGTCGACGACGGCAAGAGCACGCTGATTGGCCGCTTGCTCTACGATACAAAATCCATTTTTGAAGACCAACTCTCCGCCGTCGAAACCAGCAGCCGCAAGCGCGGCGCCGACGATGTCGATATGGCGCTGCTGGTCGATGGCCTCCAGGCCGAGCGCGAGCAGGGCATCACCTTCGACGTCGCCTACCGCTCGTTCGCGACGCCAGCCCGCAAGTTCATCATCGCCGACACACCCGGCCATGAGCAGTACACGCGCAACATGGTCACCGGCGCCTCCACCGCAGATTTGGCCATCGTGCTGATCGACGCCGCCAAAGGCTTGTCGCTGCAGTCGCGCCGCCACGCGCTGATCGCGCATTTGCTCGGCATCCCGCACGTCGCGGTGGCGGTGAACAAGATGGACTTGGTCGGCTACCAACAAGCAACCTTCGACGCCATACGCGCGGAATTCAGCGATTTCTGCGCGCGCCTGGGCATCAAGGACATGACGTTTATCCCGATGTCGGCGCTGCGCGGGGACATGGTGGTGGCGCGCGGGGAGAACTTAACTTGGCACAGCGGCCCCACCCTGCTGGAATTGCTCGAAGCCGTGAATGTTGTCGGCGAGCGCGCGGGTGCCTTCCGCTTCCCCGTGCAATTGGTCACGCGCCCGATCGCCACCGACCCGAACCAAATCCGCAGCTACATGGGCCGCATCGAGTCCGGCAGCATCGCCACAGGAGACGCCGTGACCGTGTTGCCCGCGGGCCACCAAACCACCCTGCGTGCCATTCAAACGCACAAGGGCGACCTCGCGCGCGCCAGCGCGCCGCAGTCCGTCACGTTACTGCTCGCCGACGAATTCGACATCTCGCGCGGCGACATGATCGTGGCCGCGCAGCAACCGCCGCGCAGCGACAAAGCGGTCCGCGCGCACCTGTGCTGGATGGACAACGAACCGCTGGTCATGTCACGCAAGTATTTGGTCAAACACACCACGCGCACCGTCAAAGCGATGTTCACCGAAGTCGCGCACCGCATCGACGTCGCCAGCCTCGGCCAACTCCCGGCTGACGGCACGCTGCGCATGAACGACATCGGCAGCGTCAACATCAAGCTGCAGCAACCGCTAGTGTTTGACTCCTACCGAGATAACCGGGCGACCGGCAGTTTCATCGTCATTGACGAAACAACCAATCACACCGTGGCGGCGGGGATGATTCAGTAGCAACAGGTTCGCGGCAGTCCGGGCGGGGGGACTGCACCCGCGGCGACTACGGCAAGCCGCCGCTAAAGCCGTTCAATCAATCTTTCGCTTGCCCAAAGTGGCCGCCTAGCACGGCCGCGATGCGCTCAGCCGCGCGGCCATCCCACAGCGCGGGGATGCGCCCGCGCTTACCGCCAGTGGCCATCACGTCATCAAACGCCGCGATGATCTTTCCGGGATCGCGCCCAACGAGCGTGTTGGTGCCCTCGGTAATGGTTACCGGTCTCTCGGTATTCTCCCGGAGCGTTATGCAGGGCACGCCGAGCGCAGTGGTCTCCTCCTGTAGACCACCGGAGTCGGTTAACGCGCACTTAGCTGCGCGCATCATGCCCAGCATCTCGAGGTACCCCAGCGCGGGAATGAGTTTGATACCGGAGCGCTCAATCAACTCAGCAAGCCCAAACTGGCCAATGCGCGCGTGTGTGCGTGGATGCGCCGGGAAGATCAACGGCAACCGCGCACTGATCGTGGCCAGCGTGCGCAGCACCACGGCCAAGGTGGGTTCGTCATCTACCGTGGACGGCCTGTGCAGCGTAACCACGCCAAAGTTAGCCGGGCTAACGCCAAGATGCGCGACCAGAGTCTCGCGCGCTGGGACCGCCTTCTTGAGATTGTCCATCAGCGTGTCGATCATGACGTTGCCAACATAGTGAACACGCCCCGCATCGATTCCCTCACGCGTCAGATTGCCGAGCGCCTGCGGTTCGGTTGTGAACAGCAGATCCGAAATCTGATCGGTCAGCACCCGGTTAATTTCTTCAGGCATGGCGCGGTCGTAACTGCGCAAACCGGCTTCGACGTGGATTACCTGCACGCTTTTCTTGGCAGCCACCAGTGCGCAAGCGATCGTAGAATTTACGTCCCCGACCACTAGCACCGCGTCCGGTTTTTCCGCATCCACTACCGGCTCAAAACGCTTCATGACCTCCGCGGTTTGAACCGCGTGGCTAGCCGAGCCAACCTCGAGATTGACGTCAGGTTGACGAATACCCAGCGCACGGAAGAACTGACCATCCATCGCGTCGTCGTAGTGCTGGCCCGTGTGCACCAGACGCGCATCGAAGCCGCCGTGAGCGGCGAACGCACGCATGATTGGCGCAATTTTCATGAGATTGGGCCGTGCACCGACCACGCAAAGAATCTTAGTCATCGAGGCAATCTGGACTGTTTAAAAACCTATTCTCCCCAGGCTAGGTCATCGCTCCCTTCAGCGCAACCGAGCGAGCAAAAGTCAAACCTGAGACCACTGAATCAATGCCTGGCACTCAGCGTGCCACCGAAGGCAAAAGCGGTTAGACCGTTGCCGATCTAACGCTTGGACGACTGGCACGCGCCGCGGGATTTGAACCCGCGACCCTTAGTGCACAGTAACATGCCAAGCACGATTTATTGACTTTGAGTGAGTAACTGACCGTCCGCTTCGCGTATTTTAGGCCGTTTTGTGACGGGTGACGCTGTGGTGCGATTTCGCCGTCGCGCGTTGCTCGATTTGGCACGCTTAGCCACTAGATCGCAAGCTATGGGCCGCCACGGCACGCTTGGCTCGCCGCCTCCAACAAGCGAGTGCGGCGGCAGCGGCCAGAACCAGCGCCAGCTCGGGATAAGCGATGGCAAACACAAATGGCGTGGCGAGCCAGCGCGCTGCGTAACGCGCCCAGTCATGCCGCTCTAGGAAAGCCGATGCCCCGGGCGCTTGCCGATAGTACCAACGTACTACTGCTTGCCCGGGCGCGTTGGTTTCTAGATAGTCGTCGCGGAAGCGCCGCACCGCGCCTAACTGAGGCTCCAAATAAGACGCCTGTGCCGCCTTCACTAGCGGGCAGGGCTGCTGCTCTGACACGACTTCGTCGGCGCCGATATCCACCGCCAAGCCCCGGCTGTCGCCGTCGAAGTCGATTGACGGGGCGGCGGCATTTCTGCCGGCGTTGATCACTGGCGAGTTCTTCTTGATGTGCAGGTTGTCGTAGGCAACAAATAGCGGATTGGCGCTGATATTGCCGTTCTGCCCGGCCTGATCGCCGTCTTCGATGTCGTTGTGGTCGAGCGTGCAGGCTCCGGGCGCTTCTTCGTGAAGATCGTCGCCGTTGGCCCAGATGATGTTGTTTTGCAGAATACAAGTAGCGCCGCTCTTTACGTACACGCCCGCGCCAGCCTGCGGCGCATCGGGCCTATTGCCGGCGATGCTGTTATTCATGAGGATGAGGTTTTGCCCGCGTACGACATATACGCCTGCGCCCTGCTTGGCCTCATTATTGTGGATGAAGTTGTTCTCTAGGCGTGGCGAGGTTCCGCTACCAGCGTCGACGGCGATGCCGCCGCCCCAAGAGAGGTTGCTGAAGATCGTGTTGAAACCGATGTTGTTGCGCGAGATGAACGTGCCGCCGATGGAATAGACGCCACCGCCGTAGTTGGCGTCCGCGCTGTTGTAGAGGATCTGGTTGCCGCTGAGCGTAGCATTGGGCGAACCGTCGGCGATGACCACGCCGCCGCCGTGAAAGCGCCCTGCGGTGTTAAACGAAATAGTGTTGTCCTCAATCTGAAACACCGCGGTGGACTCCACCCAGATGCCACCGCCCGAAGGAGCGCTGTTGCCATTGCCCAGAGCGCCGCCGATCACATTCTTGGTGATGCGCACCCCCGCACTAGAATCACTGAGGAAAATCCCGCCGCCCTTGCCCCCGACCGTGGTCAGCACTTTGTTGCGGCGGATCGTGTTGGAGTCGATGTCCGTATAGGGAGGCGCCTCGGGGTTGAATCGAAGGTAGATGCCGCCGCCCTCATTGTCCGCGGCGTTATCCTCGATTGTGTTGTTCTTGATGGTCATGCTGCCGCGTTCGAGAAACAGACCACCGCCCATGGCAGCCTTGCCGTTGCGCAGCGTGAAGCCGTCAAGGATTGCGCCATGAGCCCCGATCACGACCGACCCCTTGCTCGCGCCATCAACCACGGTTGGCCATGCGGTCCAGTTGCGCGCGCTAAAGTCGGACTTGTAGCCACCCTCTAGCTTGACACCGGGTTTGAGGCTCAGGTTTTCTTGATACGTTCCTTGCGCGACCCAGACAACGTCGCCCTTCTGCGAAGCAGCTATCGCCGCCTGAATCGTGGCATGGTCGGCGGGCACTTTAATTACTGCCGCCGAAACATAGTCCGCGATGGCAAGACCAAGCAGTGATAGCGCCAAACTTACGGCCCAAGCCGCGTTGCTCGCGTCGGACTTACGGGTTGCATTGTTGATCGACGAGTGAACCATCAACGGCGTTGTGTTGTGTCGTCTATCGCGATTCATGTTTTCGTCCTAACGAGAGCTACTGGTTGGGGTCGACGATACGGCAGATGTGCGCCAATCGCTTTGATTCTCGTCAACACCATGCGCTAGGTGCGCGAGCGCTTGTCACCGTAGACTTGCTGCGCCGCGCGTTGACGAAAGTCAAAGACCCGGTTCGGCATTGCCGCTAGCATGCATCGTTCAATCAATGGAGGTATGCCCATGAGAACCAACACGCACGGCGGAACAAACCCTTCATTCACCTCGCGCCGGCAAGCGCTTGGCGCTGCGGCACACTGTGGTCGAAAGGCGGTGGGCCGTTTCCATGCGATTGCGGCGATCGCTTGCGCGGTGGCAGGCAGCACCCTCGCCGCAGCGGCTCCGACGGTGTACAACAACGAGGCAGCGTTTCGCGCCGCTGCTGGCGCAACGACCACCTATGGCTTCGAAAGCCACGGCGTTGCCGAAAACGTGGATCTACTTTCGCCGCTCGCCGCGGCTCAGCTCGAGAATCACTTCGACCTCGCTTACACTAACCTCAATGCGTTTCAGATCGTCGACAGCGCCGCGGCACCTGGGGTGAGCGACGGCACGCACTACCTGTTCACGCACTCGGTAGGTGCCGCCGCGAACTACACCCTCACGTTCTCGAGTTTCGCCGGATCAAGCGCGGGCATCACCGCGTTCGGTCTGACCATCACCGACTTCGCCAGCAACCTCACTGCCAACGATCCGCCTGTCAGCATCGCCTATAGCGCCGGCGGGTTGGCGGGCACGTTGCTGACCGTTGGCACCGGGCAACCCGACTTCACACAGAACTTCGTCGGCTTGATTGTCGACGGCGCTGATGCATTTGCTTCGATCACGCTCACGTTAAATGACAACCTCTCCGGCTTTCAGGATTTCGACGAAGTCATCTACTCACAAGCGGCACAGATACCGCTGCCCGGCACGGCGGCTTTGTTGGCTTTGGGTGTCGTGGGATTGTTGCGGCCGAGGCAACGGGGTAAGTAAAGTAAACGCGCGGCCGCGGTCCGCGGCAGTGCCGAAAGAGCAGGCACAGCGCCGTCAATATCGGTTGCAGATCGGCTCACCGTCTGGCGTTGCGCGGCGCTCCAATGACCGACTGCCAGCGCAATGACTTTCCAGTTCACGCCGGCCGAGCTGTTTGTCCTTGCCTTGCATGGCGTGTGCTTATTCACGTGGTAGTAAAGGTTTGGCATGGGTCATCAACTCAGAACCTACATGGTGTGGGATGTCCCCACCCGCTGGTTCCACTGGATCAACGCGCTGTGCGTCATCGCCCTTGCCGCCGTCGGTCTGGTGATTCTCAATGCAAGCGCGCTTGGTGTGACCAACGCGGGCAAAATCACGCTAAAAACCGTGCACGCGTGGATCGGCTACGTTTTCACGATCAATTTGCTGTGGCGCATCGCGTGGGCGTTCCTCGGCAATCGTTTCGCGCGTTGGTGTGCCATCCTACCCGGCGGTCGCGGCTATCTGCACGCGGTGCGCAGTTACCTGTCGGCCTTCATGGCGGGCCATCCCGAGCAATATCTCGGGCACAACCCCGCTGCGCGTCTGGTCGTTGCAGCGCTGTTGCTGCTCATCGCGGCGCAGGCGCTTACCGGCTTACTGTTGACGGGCACGGATTTGTTCTACCCGCCGCTTGGACACTGGATCGCGCAGTGGATCGCCGCGCCCGGCGTCGATCCGGCGGCACTGGTGCCGTACGCGCCGGAGATGTACGACAAGACTGCCTACGAGAGCATGCGCGCGATGCGCAAGCCGTTCGCCACAGTTCACTTGTACAGCTTCTATGTGCTGATGATCGTGGTCGTGCTGCACGTCGCCGCAGTGATCATCACCGAAATCAGAGAGGGCGGTAGCATCATCTCCGCGATGTTCACGGGGAAGAAGATTCTGAGCGAGCTTCCCGTGGATGGCGAGCAAGGCAGCAGCTTACGCCGACCGTGACGCTAGACAATGCCGCACAGCCGTGCCGCGAGCACAGCAACAATGCGCTCACTGGCGGCAAGAAAGAAACGGCGTACGGCACTGCCTACTTGGAAAGTCAGCTGTAGAAGTGCCAAACCCATGGCTGCCGCATCCGCCTCGGCCTCGCACCGCGGCAGAAAAAGCGAGGCCGAGCAACGCCACGCCCAGAAGACCAGTCTTTGGCTGAGCAATCATTGCCAAGCTGCGATGCGCGTGCGCTGACGTTCGTCCACGATTGCAATCCGCGCGCTCACGGACTCGGCGATCTGCGTCACGAAGTAGTGGGGTGGTCACGCCGCAGCGCATGTACCCGAAGGAACGCGGGAGTGCAAAGCAATCCCACCAAGATCCTCCCCAGACAAAACAAAAGCGGTTAGATCGTTTCCGATCTAACCGCTTGATTTACTGGCGCGCCCGGCAGGATTCGAACCCACGACCCCTTGGTTCGTAGCCAAGTACTCTATCCAACTGAGCTACGGGCGCGAACTCGGGAGTATATCAAACTCGGCTCAGCGCCCTGCGCCACAGTGAAGCGCAGGCGTCTGGATTGCGAGCGTATCCTTGCTTACTGGGCTATGGATGCGGTCGAGAATAATGTTTCATCGCATTCTCTATCTAATATGAGCGACAGTATATGCTACCTGCCGCTAGCGTAACCGCTCCGGCGCCGTAGCTGGCCGACGCCGGAACAAGGTTTCACCGGTACGCATCGCGAGCGCTCTGCCGCGCCATCATGGCAAGCACAACGCCTTCGCCTGCGCGATGGTTCGTTCAGGAAACGCCGGGGTCGCCAGGTCGATCGACTTCAAGAATTTCACGACCTTCGTGCGATCGGCCGCGTTGCTGAGCGTGTCGGTCCCGAGCGTACCCAGGCTGCGATGCGCGACATTTTCCAGCACTTGGTCGAGCGTCTGCGCTGCGCCGCTGTGGAAGTACGGTGCACCGGCAGCGACGGAAACCAGCGAGGGAATGTTGATGCCCAGCGCGCCGTTGGCGCCGTCGGTATTGAGTTGTCCGGCCACGCCGCCGCCTTTGAGCTCGTTGGCGAGCACCGCATCGAACGTACCAGCCTTGCACAAAAACCGATTGAGCTGGCCCGCGGTTATGTCACCCGCTTGCGGGGGCGGCGTGAAGTCGATGGTGCTCGCGGTCCAGTTGGCACCGCCGTGGCAGCCTTGGCAATTCGCCGTCTGGAACAACTGCCGGCCTTGTGCGATTTCCGGATCCGCCGAAGCGCGCAGCGGCGCCACCGGCGCGCGTATGCCGAAGGAGATATACGCCGCGATCGCATCGAGATCAGCATCGCGCCCGGTAGTGATGGCCGCTTCCTGCTCGCGATTGGCGTCGCAATTCGCGCTCGCGACGAAGCGCAAGTTGAACACGCACGGATCGACACCGGCGCGATTGCCCGCGCCGTCCTTCAGCGCGATCAAGCCCTGGCCACCGGAAACGTTGCGGATGTTCAGCTCGAAGTCTTGAATCTCATCGCGTACCGCCGACCAGTTGAGCGCGCGTTGATGGAACGCCGGCATGAGCGGCGCGAAATTGCCGTTCACATTGCTGTTGATGATCGGCGTTTGCGGGTGCGCAGCGGTCGATTCCATCGAAACAGTCTGGCGCGGGCCGTCGCCGAACATCCAAGTCACCCCGTCCGCCAATCCGCGCGGATGGCAACTGTAGCAACTGCCCCAGCCGAAGTCCGACATGCGCCCCGCCGGCGGCAGCGCGTTGTCATTGGTGCCCGCCGGCCCAATGGAGGTATTGAACAGTTCCTTGCCGCGCTGCACTTGTAAGTCGAACGCATTGCTCGGCAGCGCCGCAGATTGAACGCGTGCGATCTCTCGGTACGTCGTGGGATCGTTGCCGGAAACATCGATCACCGAAACGTCGCGCGAGATCAAGTTCATGACATAGGCGCGCGTGTCGGTACTGTTGATGACCACGCCCTCCGAACCTGAGTTGCGCTGCGCACCGTTGTCGGCGCCGACTTCAATGCGCACGATAGCGCCCGGATCGTTCGCGGCTTTCGGTGCATTGATAGTCGGCTTACCGTTAGCGTCTTGCACCAATCGGACCAGGCGATCGGTCGCGCGCGATAGTACAAAGCCCTCGAATGCCGCGCCGTGCTTGAACGCGATCGCTGCCGGATTAGTGATAAATAAGCGTTTGCCTGGCACCTCGAACTGGACACCGCTGTTCATGTTGAAGGTTTCATCGGCAACTTCCTGATCGGTGGTCACATCGATGACCGACAAAAAACCCTGCACGTTCACATTGAACTTGACCGGCCCGTTCGGCGAGGACGCCGTGTTCGGTACATAGGCGCGATTGCCCTTGATGACGATGCTCTCCATCAAATTCGGAAACGCCAAAGTGTCGATCTTGGTCGCTGCGTTGTTGGCGTCGAACACGACCTTCGCCAACGTCGAGCCGTCGGACTTGAAGCCGCTCAATTTCGCGGCGAGGGGGATCGTCTTGGAAACGGTATCGTTAGCGGCGTTGATCACCGTGACACGGCCCTCTTTGCCGTCGTCGAAACCTTCCTTCTGGTCTACGCTGCGCGCGTCTGGCTTAAGTTGCGCGAGGAATTGCGTCACATACACCTTGGTCTGTCCGCCGACTTCCGCCACGGCGATGCCGCGCGGCTTGGCGCCGGCGTTGGCGATGGTCTTGACTACGCTATCGCTTGCGGTGCTGATGACGCTGACATCGTCTGAGTTGAAGTTCGCCACGTAGAGCTTGGCGCCATCCAAAGTCAGCGCGCATCCTGTGGGTTCCGTTCCAACTGCGATGGTTTTGCTGACGCTGCGTGAAGCGGCATCGATAACGCTAACGGTACTGCTCACCGCGTTGGTCACGTAGACCTTCTTGTTATCCGGTGTGATTGCCACGCAACGCGGCTCATCGCCGACAGGAATCTCGGCGAGCTTCTGATTCTTGTCGGCGGCAACGTCGATCACACTGACGCTGTCATTGTCCGGGTTCACCGACCACACTAGTGCGTTGTCCGTGGTCAGCGCGATCGGGCTGGAATAGCTTTGCGCCAGCTTAGCGCCGCCGCCTTGACCGCCAGCCGCGCCGCCGCCTCCACCGCCGCCGCCACCGCAGCCGGCGAGCGCAAGACTGACACCGAGCGCGGTAATTACGTTCGTTGCTGAATGCATATCGAATTCTCCAAAGTAAAACCGAGAGGGCGGGTGTGTGTACACCCGCGCCGTGTATTGCTTCGGTGCGGGGTTCGGTTCAACTCGCGCACGGGGGCGGCGCGCTGCTGCCGCGCGATGAACCTTCGCGAGATGCTGAGGGAACTACGAGTAAGGCGCGTGTCTGGGCAACGCCGCAGCGTTGCGTCACGCTCGTAGCGGCTTCGCGCGCACGAACCTCTGGCGCGACGACGCCGGGAGCGTCAGTGGGTTGCGGCCAACACTACGCGCGCTGCTTCGAACACGGCGCTCTTCAGTACGCCTTCCACGTGTACCCTGCCGCCCTCGCGCAGATCCTGCGCGCTGCCGTTGTCGAAGACGGTGGCGGCGCGGATCGCAACCGGGCGGCCGTGCAGAGTAAAGCCGGTCGCGCTCACGCCATGGATCAGCCCTTGCATGCTGACCGAAACACTTTCCGGTAAGCTCACAACGGCAGGCAGCTTGCGCACGCCGCTCGCCGCCAACTCGGGCGCGGCGACGCGCCATTTGCCGTTGATGGCGACGAAATCGCCGTTGCGGATCTTGTGCTCAGGGCCGAGGACAACAAGTTCGCCGAGCTTAAACTGTGCCGGCTTCACTTCCTGTGCAACACCCTTGACGCGCGTCTCGGTAGCCAACGCCTCGATACCGCCGATGCGCTTGATCCAAGTTGCGCGCAACAACCCGCGCGCGTCACGCAGGCCGCTGATCTCGACCACATCGTTGTGCTCTAGGCTCGTTAGTGCGGCGAAGCCTTCGAAGCGCGTGCCGGTGTCTGCCAATAGCGTCTGTCCCGCGACCTTCAGGGCAGTCACATCCGGTGCGCCTGGAGTGTCGACAACGGCATCGCGCTGCAGCGGGCCGATCAAATCCGCGTCGTAACGCAGCGTCTGTGCTTTGCCGCGCGCGGCACCCTTCGCAAGGCGCACGCCCTCGACGCGCACGACCATGCCAGCACGCAGCGCATCGAGCGCGGCTGGTTCGCCGTTGACCAAGATACGGGTGGGTTGCGTATCCCACTCAACATCATTGACCACCACATCGCCGAATCGAGTGATCGTGCCGATAGCGATCATCCGGGTAGGACCTGCCGCGTTCTCCGAGCGCTTGTCCGGCGCTGGCGTACAGCTCAACACCAGGGCAACGACGGCGGCAACATCGAGTAAGCGGCGCAAGCGGTTCACGCGTTGTCTCTCCCAAAGCCATGCGGATGGGGTCACACAAGCGCCATTGTGTTGCCTTCGCGCAAGTGCCGCAACCGCAGCGGCCGCGTCGCTTGCGTTAGGCAGCCCGCGCTGCACCGAAGATCGCGTGCGAGCCGCACCACTTCGCGTTAAAGTATCGCGTGCGCCGCGTTCGCAAGGTCGCGGCAATTGCTAAGAAACCGGAAAGTCCAAAGTGAAAATCCGCAGCATCTCTGTGACATCTTGGTTCGCCCCGTGGTTAGTTGCCACGCTGTGCGCCTCGATCCCGTTAGCCGGCGCACAGGACTTCGACGGCATATACCGCAGCACCGACAAAGAAGCATCGCGGCGCGGCGGGGTGGTGCTGAAGATCGAATACGTGAACGACAAGCTGAGCGGGGAAATTACTTTGCTTGGCGAGTTCAAAGGCAAAGGCAAGTTGCAGGGCGAATACGCACAGGGGATCTGTTTTCTGCGCAGCGACCTCGGCGAATTCGTCGCCTACGCGTCGGCCAATTGCGATCGCACGCGCATCGCCGGCACGCTCAACATCACGCGCAAAGGTGAGAAAAACGCGACGGTCACCAGTTTCTCGGCGAACGCCCGTGTCAGCGGCCTGGTCCAATCGCCGCTTCCGGCGAGCGCCGATCCGCGAGCCGTGGTGGCGATGAGCAAGCCCGCTGCTGGAGAGGCTGACAAGAAGCCTCCGCCGCTGGAGCTCTACGCAGCCGAATGTATGTCGATATACCGGCGCGGGGATAGCCTTGCAAATTGCATCAATACTTACTCTGGAACGCTAACAGCCGATAGTATTACCGGAACCGACCTGCGCTACTTGAACATGGCGCGGCGCTGCTACCCGGGCTTACGTGTCGAGGGATTGACCGCGATCGACATCAAGCGCTTGGCCGAGGCTTGCGTGGGCCACGCGCTGCGCTGACGCGGCGCGCGGAGCGGCCCGGTCTTCAACATCAATAGCGTGCGTTGCCCGGCGTGCGCGGGAACGGGATGACGTCGCGCACGTTGGCCAACCCGGTAATGTACGACACCGTGCGCTCGAAGCCGAGCCCAAAGCCGGCGTGCGGCACACTGCCGTAGCGGCGTAAATCGCGGTACCAGCCATAAGCGTTCTTATCCAGATGATGTTCTTCCATGCGGCGATCGAGCACATCGAGGCGTTCCTCGCGCTGACTGCCGCCGATGATTTCGCCGATTCCTGGCGCGAGCACATCCATCGCCGCCACGGTCTTGTCGTCGTCGTTTAGGCGCATGTAGAACGCCTTGATCTCTTTTGGATAGTTCATCAGCACCACCGGCCCGCGCACGTGTTGCTCAGCCAGATAGCGCTCGTGCTCGGATTGCAGATCCATGCCCCACTGCACCGGATACTCGAATTTGGCTTTGGCCTTGCCGAGGATTTCGATCGCGTCGGTGTAGTTCATGCGTACGAATGGCGTATCGACCATGGCTTGCAACTTGGCGATGACGCCCTTTTCGATGCGCTCCTCAAAGAACGCCATGTCGTCGGGCCGCTCGTTTAACACCGCTTTGAAGACATACTTGAGCAGCGCTTCCGCCAGCGTCGCATCGTCGCTCAAATCGGCGAACGCGATCTCCGGTTCGATCATCCAGAATTCCGCCAAATGGCGGCTGGTGTTGGAATTCTCCGCGCGGAAAGTGGGGCCAAAAGTGTAGACCTTGGACAACGCCAGACAATAGGTCTCGACGTTGAGTTGGCCGGAGACGGTCAAAAACGTTTCGCGGCCGAAAAAATCTTGCGCATAGTCGACGCGTCCCTCCGGCGTGCGCGGAAGATTCATCAGATCCAAAGTCGACACGCGAAACAGCGCACCGGCGCCCTCGGCGTCGGAGGCGGTGATGATCGGCGTGTTCACCCAAACGAAACCTTGCTCGTGGAAAAAACGATGGATCGCCTGTGCGATGCTGTGGCGCACACGTGTGACCGCGCCGATGACGTTGGTGCGCGCGCGCAAATGCGCAACTTCGCGCAAGTATTCCATGGTGTGCGGCTTCGGCTGGATCGGATAGGTGTCCGGATCTTCCACCCAGCCGAGCACTTCGATGCTGCTCGCTTGCATCTCGAACGGCTGCCCCTTGGCGGGCGAAGCAACGATGAGGCCGGTGGCGGCGATCGCGCAGCCGGCAGTCAAGCGCTGCACCACGTCCGCATAATTGGACAGCGCGTTGGCGGCGACCACCTGCACCGGATGAAAGCAGGAGCCGTCGGAGAGGTGCACGAAGGAAATGCCCGCTTTCGAGTCGCGCCGCGTGCGCACCCAACCCTGCAACTTCACCGGTGTGTCGGCCGGCGCGCGCCCGGCGAGGATGTCGGCGCAAGTCCATCTGCTCATGTGTGACTCCGCAATTGCCGCAAGAAAATCCTTCCCGTGTGAATTCTACCGTTGCGCGAGCACCGCTCGCTTTGCGCGATAATGACGCTCAACTCACGAACAAATCCACTCCCATGCCCATCCCTGCCCTGCTGCAAGGCCGCTTGGCTTTGCCCGTCATCGGTTCGCCGCTGTTCATCGTCTCGGTACCCGAGTTGGTTATTGCCCAATGCAAAGCTGGCATCGTCGGCTCATTCCCGGCGTTGAACGCGCGGCCCAAGGAAAAGCTGGAAGAGTGGATCATTCAGATCAAGACCGAGCTGGCCGCGTATCAAGCCGCGCACCCGGAAGCGATCGTGGCGCCGTTTGCCGTCAATCAGATCGCGCATCAGACCAACGACCGCTTGCAGCACGACGTGGAAGTGTGCGTGAAGCATCAGGTGCCAATCACGATCACCAGTCTGCGCGCGCCTGCGGAGGTGGTGCGCGCGGTACACGGCTACGGCGGCATCGTGCTGCACGACGTCATCAACGTTCGTCATGCGAAGAAAGCCGCGGCCGAAGGCGTCGACGGGTTGATTCTCGTCTGTGCCGGCGCCGGCGGCCACGCAGGCGCGCTCAGTCCGTTTGCGCTGCTGCCGGAGATACGCGAATTTTTCGGCGGCACCATCGTGCTAGCGGGCGCCATCACCACCGGCGCGGGCGTCCTGGCGGCGCAAGCAATGGGTGCCGACCTCGCCTACATGGGCACGCGTTTCATCGCCACGCGCGAAGCGAACGCCAGCGCGCAGTACAAGCAAATGATCGTCGATTCGACCGCGAGCGACGTGGTGTACACACCGCTCTTTACCGGGGTGCATGGAAACTACTTGCGCGGCAGCATCGTCAACGCGGGGCTCGATCCGGACAATCTGCCGACCGCGGACAAGAGCACGATGAACTTCGGCTCGGGCGGCAATACGCGCTCGAAAGCGTGGAAAGACATCTGGGGCTCGGGCCAGGGCGTGGGCAGCATCCGCGAGGTACCGAGCGTGGCCGAATGCGTGGCACGGTTGAGGCAGGAATACCAGGAAGCGCGTAGCCGCTTGTGCGGTTAGTTATACTGCCTCAAGATTATCTCTTGAGATAAGATCCAATCCTATTCTTCGAGGTATACCATCCCTATATGGCATTGGGATGGGCTTGATTAAACGTTGCCAATACACCAATTAACCTGTGCGTTTTTCATCTGATTCGTGTATAGTGGTCAACCCAAGTTCGCGGCAAACGAACCCGATGCGTTGGGCAGATCTTCTGCGGCGGCCCGGCCCGCAAACGCAACTCATGCTCGTCTTCGCGGCGCTGGCCCTCGTGGCCTGTGCGCTCGAAGCGATCTATCTGTATTACTCCTGGCATCACGTCAAACGCGAGAACCTGCAGTCGGTCACCCGGATAACGGAACTTAGTGCATCGTCGGTAGCGCTGTTCCTGCGTGAGCAACGTACCAGTTTGCCGAGCTTCGCGCGCCAAATGCTGGAGGACGGTGCCCACCTCGATCCGATTGCGCGCGATCAGCGGCTACGCCGCTTCAAGTCGATCAATCCGGAAGTCGCCGCAATCTACCTGTTCTCGCCGCAGGGCGAACTGCTGGCTGGCACGACCGCACCCACTGGCTCGCCCAACACATCGCAGCACATGCGCGATCCGGTGTTCCGCGCCGATTTCGAAGCAGCGCTACGGGAAAGCGACATCGTCATCGGGCATACGCGCTACGGCAAATTAATCGGTGACTGGATCATGCCGGTCCGTGTGCGCGCTGTCGACGCAAACGGCACACCGGTGTTCGTCATCTCCGCCGTATTCACCATGGGCCGCCAGCAAGGGCTATGGCGCGACATGACACTGCCGGCGGGCTGGGCAGTCGGACTCATGCGCGACGATGGCTACCTGCAAGCGCGCTACCCGGTACCATCGGACGCCGCCGCAAGCTTCAGCAGCCCGCACGGCGGCGAACTCGCACAATGGCTCAAGGCAAACACCGCCCACAATGCGGTCACGGCCGAGGGCGCCGGCAGCTTCAGCGGCGCGGACAGCGTGTTGCTCGCCGCAAAGCGCATTCCAGAGTTCGCCATGACGGCGTACGCACACATGCCCGCACGCCAGCAATGGAGTACGTGGTTCGAGCACATCCGTGTGCCCGTCTGGCTCTTCCTGCTCGCGCTGGCTGCCATCGGTGCGGCGGCATGGTGGACACTGCGCCAGCAGCGTGAGCGCGAGTGGGAGCGCTCCAGTGCGCACCAGGCGCTGCGCGCGGCGGGCGCGGCGCTGCAGCGGCAAACGCAACTGCTGGAACAATCGCAGCGCGCCGCCAAGATTGGCGGCTGGGAACTCGACATCGCCAGCGGCGCGCTCTATTGGACCGACGAGACCTACCGCATACACGAAGTTGCGGCGCAGGACTACTCACCCTCGCTCAACACCGTGCTCAATTTTTACGCGCCGGAAAGCGCGCAACTGATGAACTGGGCGCTGCAACGCGCCAAACGCACCGGCGAATCGTGGGACCATGAACTCGAAGTCGTCACTTACCGGGGCAACCGCGTGTGGGTTCGCTCGATCGGCAAAGGCGAATTAGACAGCGCCGGCAACGTGGTCCGGCTATGGGGCTCCTATCAAGACATTACCCAGCGCCGCGCCACCGAGGAGCAGATCCGTCACCTGGCGCACTACGACAGCGTCACCGGACTGGCCAACCGCAACTTGTTCATGGCGCATTTGTCGCATGCGATCGATCGCGCCAAGCGCGTCGGTTCGCAATTGGCGGTTTTGTTCATCGACCTCGACCGCTTCAAGCACATCAACGACGCGGTCGGCCATGGCGTGGGCGACACCGTTCTAAAGCAGATCGCGGCGCGCCTGGCGGGTGCGGTCCGCGCCAGCGACGTGTTAGCGCGGCTGGGAGGCGACGAGTTTATCGTCGCCGCCGAGGATTTCGGCGACCGCGAAGCAGTGCGTTTCCTCGCCTCGCGCATGCTCGCGGCCGTAGCCGAGCCGATCGTGGTCGGTGAGGACGAATTCGTGCTTACGGCGAGCGTGGGCGTTGCAATGTTCCCCACCGAGGGCAACGATGTCGCTTCGCTCATCAAGAACGCCGATGTGGCGATGTACCGGGCCAAGGAAGCCGGCAAGAATTGCTTTGAGTTTTACTCCGAAGAGATGCGGCTCGCCAGCGCACAGCGACTGACCATGGAAGCGCAACTGCGCAAAGCGTTACTCGACGGCAACCAGCTAGTCCTGCACTATCAACCGCGCATTGCCGTGGAGAGCGGCCGCATCGGCGGGGCGGAAGCGCTGGTGCGCTGGCAGCACCCTGAGCGCGGTTTGGTGCAGCCGGCAGATTTCATTCCCTTGGCGGAAGAAAGCGGTCTGATCCAACCGCTCGGCGCTTGGGTGCTGCGCATCGCTTGCGCGCAAGCGGCGCAATGGCAACGCCGCACTGGAGAGGCGCAGCAAGTTGCGGTAAATCTATCGGCGCGAGAGCTCTACCGCGCCAATCTGGTAGCGGACGTGCGCTCGGTGTTAGCGGAAACGCGGCTTGCGCCGCAGTCGCTGGAGTTGGAGATCACCGAAACGATCATGCTGCACAACTTGCAGCAGGTCGCGGAAGTGCTGAACGAGTTGAAGCAGCTTGGCGTGCGCCTGACCGTGGACGACTTCGGCACCGGCTATTCTTCACTGGCACACTTGAAGCGCCTGCCGCTGGACTGCATCAAGATCGATCGCAGTTTCATCCGCGACATTCCTGAGGACAAGGACGGCGCGGCGATCGCTCGCGCGGTGATCGCTATGGCGCACAGCTTACGCTTGACCGTGGTGGCTGAAGGGGTCGAGACCGAAGCGCAGCTACAGTTCTTGCAGGAGCTGGGCTGCGACGAAGTTCAAGGCTACTTGCATAGCCCGCCGGTCAGCGCCGATGCGCTGCTCGGTCTACTGATGCAAGAATCGCGCACGCAACAGCGCGCGCGCGCGGTCTACCACTAAGCCTCTTTAGGCCGCCAAGCGCGCGGGGACCGTATGCGGCAGCCGAGCCGTATCTGTCTCCAATTTGAAGCTCGCCACGGCTTGTTGCAAGGCGGTCGCCTGCTGCGCCAGCATTTCGGTAGCGGCGCCGGCCTGCTCCACCACGGCCGAATTCTGCTGCGCGCCGCGGTCCATCTGGCCGACGGCGATGTGGATCTGTTCCAGGCTCGCGCTCTGTTCGCCTGAACTGCGCGCGATATCCGCCACGATCTCTTGCACGCCGCGCACGCGCGCCAAGATCTCGTCCATGGTGCCACCGGCCTGCTGCACGAGTTTGACGCCGCCGTCGACTTGTGCGACCGACTCTTGGATGAGCTGCTTGATTTCTTTCGCCGACTGCGCCGCGCGCTGCGCCAAGCTGCGCACTTCGGAGGCGACCACGGCAAAGCCGCGTCCGTCGGCTCCGGCGCGCGCCGCCTCGACCGCGGCGTTCAACGCAAGGATGTTTGTCTGGAAAGCGATGGAATCGATTACGCTGACGATGTCGACCATACGGGCGGAAGAGGCGTTGGCGCGCTCGATCGCCGCTACCGCTTCCGCAACCGCTTGGCCGCCGCGCGCCGCCGAGCGCGTAGCCTGGGCCGTCAAATCGCTGGCTTTGCGCGTTTGTTCGGCGTTGTGCTTTGCCCCGCGCGAAAGCTGCTCAACGCTCGCCGCGGTCTCCTGCAAGGTCGCCGCTTGCTGCTCGGTGCGGCGCGCTAAATCACCGTTACCCTGCGTCAGGTCCATTGCGGCGCTGCGCACATGATTGGCGGAAGCCGCCACCACAGCAATGATCTCGTGCAACTTTTGCAAGAAGCCATTGATTGACTGCG
The DNA here is from genome assembly GCA_964488915.1 of uncultured Burkholderiales bacterium. GTDB lineage: Bacteria > Pseudomonadota > Gammaproteobacteria > Burkholderiales > JALYOK01 > CADEHE01. The sequence goes on along the minus strand of CAZAWU010000008.1, from coordinate 276 downwards.
ACAGACGGCCGAAGTCAGAAGTCTGGCTGGGCAAGCGCAATGTGAGATCGCCCTCACCGGCGCGCAAGTCCTCCGTCGCGGTAAGAATCGTCGCCAGCGGCCGCGTCACACTGCGGGTGATGAGCACGGCGACTCCGAGCGCGATTGCGACGGCGACGGCGCTCAACAAAAAGATGAACACGCGCACGGCGCGGTTGCTGTCCACGATTTGGCGGCGCTCCAGCAGTATTTGCTGGCGCTGCGTCTGACGCACGAGCTTGAGCGCTTGACTGTACG
>CAZAWU010000007.1:31647-45547 GCA_964488915.1 uncultured Burkholderiales bacterium | reverse complement strand
AACAGTAGCAGCCGTGCGAAGACGTGCATGTGCTTATCTCTCCAAAGCGCCAGCGGTGAATTTTAGATTAATTTGCCGCAGCTGTTGGAATGCCTTGTCGTTATTCTTGGGCAGCGGCAGGGGTTGCGAGCGTTTGATCGCCAACTCGACGGCTTCGCGAAACTCGGGACCACCTGAACTGCTGTCCAGGCGCAACTCGGCGACATTGCCGTCGGGCAAGAGTGTAATCTTGAAAGTCGCCGTATCGGTATCGCGCACTCGGCCCGATGGCTTTGTGTTGCTCAAGATCTTCTCGCGAATACGCGCCGCGTACTCGCCCACCAACGTTTTCAGGGCATCGGCTTCAGCGATGCGCGCACGCTCCTCGGCTTCGGCCTTGGCGAGCTGCTCGTGGCGCTCTTGTTCCGCCTTGCGCAGCGCCTCCTCGCGCTTGCGTTGCTCTTCCTCGGCCTGCTTGCGCGCTTCTTCCTCTTTGCGCCTTTCCTCTTCGGCGCGCCGCTGCTCTTCCTTGACCCGCTCTTCTTCTTTGCGTTTTTCCTCCTCCGCCCGGCGCTGCTCTTCCTTGGCGCGTTCCTCCTCTTTGCGCTTTTCCTGTTCGACCTTCTGCTTCTCTTGGTCGAGTTTGCGCTCTTCCTCTTCCTTCTCGCGCCGCGTCTGTTCCTCCTCGCGCTTTTGCGCCTCCAGCCGTTTTTCCTCTTCGGCCTTGGCTAGCTTTTCGCGCAACTTCTCTTCGGTAGTCTTCTTGTCCTCTTCCAGCTTGCGCTTCTGCTCCTCAGCCAGCTTCTTCTCTTCTTCAAGCTTGCGCTTCTGCTCTTCGGCCTTCTTGCGCTCCTGCTCAAGCTCGCGTTTGTGTTCGTCCGCTTTCTTCTTTTCTTCGGCAAGCTGGCGCTTGTGCTCCTCCGCTTGTTTCTTTTCTTCCTCCAGCTTGTCGCGCTCGCGCTGCAATTTCTCGAGCCGCTCCTTCATCTCCTTTTCTTTTTCCGAGAACTCCTGCTCGCGCTTCTCGCGCTCGGTTTTGGCTTGCAGTTCGCGAATCTCGCGTTCTTTCTCGAGTTGTTCCTTTTCGCGGGCGAGGCGCTCGCGCTCGAGTTTGTCCTTCTCGCGCTCGAGCTTCTCTTCTTCTTGTTTCAGTTTTTCCAACTCGAGTTTGCGCGCCAATTCCTCTTTCTCGAGGCGCTGGCGCTCGATCTCTTCTTGCTTCTTCTTAAGCGCAATCTCCGCCTCAAGCTCCGCCTTGGTGGGCTGTTTCGGCTTGGGCGGCGTTTTTGCTTGCTTGGGTTCCGGCTTTGTCCGCTCCTTGGTCTTGGCTTTTTTAGGATCGGGCTTAGCCTCCGCGATCTGCTTTGGCACCGGCACCCTAATGGTTTCGGCTTTGGGCTCAGGCGGCGGCGCGGGCTTGGGTTCAGGCTTTTTTGCCTCTACTACCGGCTTGGGCGGTTCGAATCTGCGCTCCAAGCGAGGCGCCACGACGGGTTCCGGCGGTTGCGCGCGAGCAGGTGGCAGACTCTCCCACAGCTCCACGGCCATCGGCGCGATAGCCTGATTTTGCCAACGCAGACCGAAAACAAGCAACGCGAAGAACAACAGATGCACGACCACCGCGAGCACGCCGGCAGGCAGCTCTCCTGGCTCTCGCCGCGTCCGGCGAACCGGCGGCTCACTACCGGAATCGTCCTGGCCCGGCCCCGGCGCATCGGGCGCGTGCCCAGCGTCGCTGCCGCCAATGCCTGCCATCAATCCCAGGCGCTGTGCCCAGCGAGTCAGGCTCAATTCGACCTCGGCTGCGCCAGCAGCCCGACGCGTTTGACGCGCGCTTGTTGCAGCATGTCCATCACTTTCAATACTTCTTCGTAGCGCACCGCCTTGTCGCCCGCGATCACCACCGGCTGATTGGGCCGCTTGGCTTGCTTGTTCTTGACGATGCGCGCCAATTCTCCGCGCGAGATACTGCGCTCTGCCGTCTCGCCTTCAGCGCGATCACGGATCAACAGGCTGGCATCCGCAGTTACCGAAATCTCGATCGGCTCCTCCACGGTGCTTAGTCCTTGGCCGACCTGCGGCAGTTCAATCTGCCCCGGATTGATCAAGGGCGCGGTGACCATGAAGATCACCAGCAGCACCAGCATGACGTCGATGTAGGGCACGACGTTGATCTGGTTCATCAGCCGCCGCGGCTTGCGCAGCGAAGAGCCTGTAGCCATGCGCTAGGAGACCACGGGATGGAGCTGGCGCTGCAGAATGTTGGAAAACTCTTCCATAAAACTTTCGAATCGGATCGACAAACGGTCGATCTCGCTGGAGTAGCGGTTATACGCCACCACCGCTGGGATCGCGGCAAACAAACCGATGGCGGTGGCGATCAGCGCTTCGGCGATACCTGGGGCCACATGCGCCAGTGTAGCCTGGCCGACGTTCGCCAGGCCCCGAAACGAATTCATAATGCCCCACACCGTGCCGAGCAGCCCGACATAGGGGCTGACCGAGCCGACCGATGCAAGAAAGCTCAAGTGCGATTCCAGATGATCCATTTCGCGCTGATAGGTTGCCCGCATGGCGCGGCGCGTGCCGTCCATCACCGCGCTCACATCGATGCCTTGCTGACGGCGGTGCTTAAGAAACTCGCGAAACCCCGCCTCAAAAATCTTCTCCATGCTGCCCGGATCGTGCCGCCCGCGCGTAGCCTGCTGGAACAGCGTGTTCAAGTCCGAACCACCCCAGAAGCTGCGCTCGAACGAATCCGTCATCGTCTGCGCTCGCTTGATCGCAAACAGCTTCAAAAAAATGTACCACCACGACAGCAGCGAACCTACTAGCAAGATGAACATCACGAGCTTGACCAGCGGGCTCGCGTTCATCAGCAACGTGATTAAAGACAGGTCAGTATTGATCACTCAAACTCGTCCAATTTGGCAATTAACGCGGGCGGAAGCATTTTGGGTTTGAAGGAAGCGTTGTCGACGCAAGCGATTGCAACATTGGCACGCGTCAACTTCTCGCCGTCGCGCAGGATGTCCTGGCTCAAGAAAATCTGATACGCGCTGCGGCCCGTCGGCAGTGCCGTCGCCTGAAGCTCATCATCCAAGCCGGCCGGTTTGATGTACTTCACGTCCACCGCCCGTACGATGAAGAGCGCACCGTGTTCCCGCTCGAAGCTCGCATGATCGAAGCCCAGCTTTCGTAACCATTCCGTGCGTGCCCGTTCCATGAAGCGCAGATAGTTGGCGTAATAAACGACGCCTCCGGCATCCGTATCCTCATAGAACACCCTGATCGGCCAGGTGAATAGGTTTTTAGGCGTCCCGGCGGGTGTCAGTGCTGCCTCCTTACGGCTGCCGAATTTGACCACAAACTCCCGGGTGTTTACAAGAGTTGGCCGCTACTGCCGGGGGCCGGGCCGGGCTGGAAACCGGGCGGCAGCCCTAAGTGTTGATAGGCCAACGGCGTTGCCATGCGTCCGCGCGGGGTGCGCTGCAAATAGCCCTGCTGGATCAAGTACGGCTCCAGCACGTCCTCAATCGTGTCGCGCTCCTCGCCGATCGCCGCCGCTAGATTGTCTAGGCCGACCGGCCCGCCATTGAATTTCTCGATCACGGCTGACAAAAGTTTACGGTCCATGATGTCGAAACCGGCTGCATCGACCTCCAGCATCTGCAGGGCGGCATCCGCGACCTCGCGGTCGATGGTGCCTTGGGCACGCACCTCGGCAAAGTCGCGCACCCGGCGCAACAAGCGGTTGGCCACGCGCGGTGTGCCGCGCGATCGGTGCGCAATCTCGCGCGCGCCCGCCGCGTGAATCGGCACATTGAGCAGTCCAGCCGAGCGCGTCACGATGCGCGTCAACTCTTCCGGCGTGTAGAACTCGAGCCGCGCGACGATGCCGAAACGATCGCGCAGCGGGTTAGTCAACATACCGGCGCGGGTGGTGGCGCCCACCAGCGTAAACGGCGGCAGATCGAGCTTGATCGAGCGCGCCGCCGGCCCCTCGCCGATCATGATGTCGATCTGGTAGTCCTCCAACGCCGGATAAAGGATTTCTTCCACCACGGGCGAGAGGCGATGAATCTCATCGATGAACAGCACATCACGCGGTTCAAGGTTGGTGAGCAGCGCCGCCAAATCGCCCGGACGCTCCAAAACGGGGCCTGAGGTTTGCCGCAGATTCACCCCCATCTCGCGCGCCACGATGTGCGCCAGCGTGGTCTTGCCCAGCCCGGGCGGGCCAAACAACAGCACGTGGTCGAGCGCCTCGCTGCGCTTGCGCGCCGCCTCGATGAAGATCTGCAACTGGCCACGAATCTTGTCTTGGCCGACGTAGTCGTCCAGCTGACGCGGACGCAGCGCGCGCTCGAGATCTTCCTCCGGTGCGCTCCCGTGGGCAGAGATGAGGCGCTCGGATTCGATCATACTGGCCGTAGGTACGGCTCAACAATCAGATCGAACTTGATATTTCCAATCATAATAGGGTGTGTATCGGTATCGCCCGATTGCAGCGATTCGGGGAGGATACACGCATTGGCACTTGGCGGGATGAACTTAAGGGTGAAGGGCGAAGGCCGTGTGAGGTTTAACCTCTAGGCAACCGCGCCCTCACGCATTTACTCCCCTACCCCGACTTCCCGCGCCGGAACTCCTCGACTATCGGGCGCACGACGCGCGCACCTTCGCTCGACACGACGTCGCGCAGACGCAGCGCCGTGATGTCGATCTCGCGCGTAATCATGCCGGTGACTTTTTGAATGACGCTGACGAAATACTTGCGCCCGAGCGGAGAAACCGCGAAGGCTTGCCCTTCCGGGTTGTCGCGCACGTCAAAGCGCATGTCGCGGTCTTCGTCGTGGTAAAGCGCCTGCATGTGGCGCATCTCCTGCTCCACGCCCGGTACATTTTCCTTCAGCTTACCGGTGAAGCTGTACGCCCCCATGACGTACACCGAAACCGTGTGATCGACGATTTGGATCTGCTTCTTGCCGACATCGGTGGCAAAGTGCGCCAGCAGCGCATCGACATCCTCCGGCGCGAACTCTTTGCTGTTAAGCGCGACCCATTGCGGTGTCAACCAGCCTAAGTCGGCGAAGCGCCTGCCGTAGTTCTGCATGAGCGGCGCCACCAATTCCTGCTCCGCACGCTGCCACTGCGGGTTGCTTGGATTCCAATCGGGGCCGAGACCCTGTTCCTTGCCTAAGCGCGCGAGCAGTTCGCGCGCGGCGAATAGCGCTTCCTGCTTTAGATACAGCTGCCCGACGGCGATCGCAGTCTTCAGTTCGTGGTGTTTGACCAAATCGTTGACTTTGGCAGACTCAGCCGCAAAGCCGGCCGGCGCGACACAAAACAAAAAAGCCGCTGCGCCTGCGGCGCGAAACAAAGAGGAAACGCTCATGATGCCCCTACGCTACCGGTAAGACACCGGGATCAGGCGTGAATTATAGCGAGGCAGCGCTCAAGTAACGCGCACGAACTAAGCGACGTACCCTGCACGTTGGTTTCAGTTCGCGCAGTTATCGCGCCAGCCATACTGGCGTGCAACTACCCCTTGGCGAGCATTTTTAGCGCCTGGCGAATCGCTTCGCTCACGCTCAAGCCCGTTGGCAATTGTTTAACGACGGGCTGCACTTCGCGCTCGTGATAGCCAAGTGCCACCAGTGCCGTGAGCACGTCTTGATAGCCACTCGCTCCGCCACCGACCACCTCGATCGAACCCTTCGGAAGCTTGAGTTTGTCGCGCAGTTCCAACAATAAGCGCTCAGCGGTTTTCTTGCCGATGCCTGGGATTTTGGTAAGGCGCCCGGGTTCTTGCTGCGCAACAGCCTCAGCAAGATCGCTGACGCTCAAACCTGAAAGCACCGCCAACGCCACTTTCGGTCCGACGCCGTTCACGCTCAGCAATTGCCGGAAAGCGCTGCGCTCGCCCTCGGTGGCAAAGCCGAACAACAGATGCGCGTCTTCGCGCACCACCAGGTGCGTAAACAACGTGGTGCGCTCTTGGTTGGCCGGCAAGTTGTAAAACGTGCTCATCGGCACGCTCACTTCATACGCCACGCCGTTAACGTCCACCAGAACTTGCGGCGGATTCTTCTCGATCAAAACGCCGGAGAGGCGGCCGATCATTAGCTTACTTTCCAATGTGCCGGTAAGGCCCCAACCACTCTGCCGCGGCGCACGCGCGTGCCGCTCAAACTCAGCTTGCCGAGCTTGCCGCCGTGCGCGTGGCAGATCGCCGCCGCCAGCGCATCGGCCGCATCGGCTTGCGGCGCGCACGTCAACGCGAGTAGGCGGCGCACCATCTCTTGCACCTGCCGCTTTTCGGCATGACCACTGCCCACCACGGCTTGTTTGACTTGCAGCGCGGTATATTCCGCGACCGGCAACTCGGCCAGCACCGCGGCGCAGATCGCCGCGCCGCGCGCTTGGCCGAGCAGCAGCGTCGACTGCGGGTTGACGTTGACGAACACTTTCTCGATCGCCAAGCATTGCGGGCGGTGCTGCTCGATCACCTCACGCAAGCCACGCAATATAGTGGCGACCCGCTCAGGCAATTGCCCCGATCCGCTGCGCACGCAGCCGCTCGCGACGTAGGTAAGCTTGCTGGCGCCGTAGTCAATGACGCCGAACCCGGTGGCCCGCAATCCCGGATCGATCCCTAGGATGCGCTGCTTTTGCACAGCGGCCGGTGCCATCTAGCGCGCTCGCTGGGGCACGGAATCCGGCACCAGAAAAAGGCAAAGGCGCGAAAGGTGTTGGGGAAAGCGGGCAACGCACGCCGGAACCGCCGTTGCACTTCGGCCGCTGCCCATCACGCTCTCGATCCCGCACCCTTCACGCATTCACGCCTTCACGCACTCACCCTCATCACAACGCCACGCGCAACGCCTCTTGCAGCGCGTGCTTGTAAGCGCGCTCCTTCAATGCGGCGATGCGCTGCGCACTGGTGCGCTTGCGGAACCAGCCGCCGCGCGCGGCCTTGTCCTCGAGCGTCTCCGGGTTCACCGTGGCCCAGTGCCCGTTCTTCACATCGACGATCAAGATGCGCAAACGCATGCGCACCTGCTCGGCATCGGCCGGAATCTCCGCGGTGAAAGCCCGCCAATCCGGCGCGCCCGGCTTGTCCGCGCCGGCCTCCAGCGCAGTCCAGTAAACGACCAGAAAATCGCTGCCGCCCTTGGCCGCCGTCAAGCGCAGCATGCGCGACAAGTTGGCACTTTCGCCGGGGTCGTTGCGCCGTTGCGCGAGTCCGGAAAAAGGCGTGACCGCGAAGTAATTGCCCGCTTCGCGCAGCATGATTTCCTCCGGCGCCGGCAAACCGGCCTGAATCAGCATGACCGGCGCGCCGCGCTTGATCTGCCCTTTGCCGCGCGGCCCAGCGGCTTTAGCGATTTCCTCTTCGCTCACCGATTGCGCACTGTCGTAGCCGAGCACGTCGGTTTCGGCTAGCGCCGTTTGCACCGTGCTCGCCGCAACTTTCTCGGGCGCTGCCGCCGGCTTCGGATTGACCGGCGCATTGCTGCAAGCCGTGAGCAGCCAACCCACGAGGCACATGGCCAACGGCAACGCGACGATTCGTACGAACGAGCGGGTCATGATTTTTCCTCGATCAGCGATTCCCAATGCGGCGCGTGTAGCCTCCCGTTCGTTCGTGTTCTGGCAACCGGTTGCGCATGCATGCCGACATGATGCCGGTGGCGCATCGAGGACCGGGGACAAAGCGCCGGCGGCTTGCCGCTTCATTGCTTCACTGTACTATTAATGGTATCGCCTTGTAGATTAGACTGGCTATGATTTCTGAAGGCATACTACCATCATGAGTCCATGACCGCCGTGGTATAGACGTTCTGTACGTCGTCGATACTTTCAATCGCATCGAGCAGTTTCTGCATACGTCCGGCATCCTCGCCGCCCAAGGAAGTTTCGTTGAGCGGCTTCATGGTGATGTCCGCATCTTCGGCCTTGAGCTTGGCCGCCTCCAGCGCTTTGCGCACCGCTTCGAAGTCGCCCGGCGCGCAGATCACTTCCACGCTACCGTCGTCGTTGGTGATAACGTCCTCGGCGCCCGCATCGATCGCGACTTCCATGATCTTTTCTTCGCTCGCCCCGGGCGCAAACACGAACTGGCCGCAATGCTTAAACAAGAACGCCACCGAACCGTCGGTGCCCATATTGCCGCCGTGCTTGGAAAAAGCATGGCGCACGTCGGCGACCGTGCGTGTTTTGTTGTCGGTCAAACAATCCACCATCACCGCCGCGCCGCCGATGCCGTAGCCTTCGTAGCGAATCTCTTCGTAGTTCACACCGTCGAGTTCACCCGCACCGCGCTTGATGGCGCGCTCGACGTTATCTTTCGGCAAATTGGCCTCGTAGGCCTTATCCACCGCCAAACGCAGGCGCGGGTTATAAGCGGGATCGCCCCCGCCCAAGCGCGCCGCCACCGTGATTTCCTTGATGACGCGGGTGAAGATCTTTCCCTTCTTGGCGTCCGCCGCAGCCTTGCGGTGCTTGATGTTCGCCCACTTACTATGTCCTGCCATGAATTCAATCCCTGATCTGCCGCCTAACTACGAGCAAGGCCCGGTCAACTTCGCCTCAATGATGGTTTTGACCTGCGCACGCCCGTACATCGGCGGGTTATAGTTGGTATCGACTTCGCCTTTGTACGCCGAATCGAAACTGCCGGTGAACACGCCGCGCGAAGTCACCGTCGAATTGCGCAGCTTGCACACCGATTGCGTAACGAACGCCTCACCCTCTTGCTTAATGGTTGCGGACTCGCAGTTCTCCTGCGGCGTGCCTGAACCGGCGGCAAGTGCGATGTCGTCCTTGCTTGCGTCGATGCAAACTTTCTCAGTGGCCGGCGGTTGCCCGCCAACGGCGGAGGAAATCTCCCACTGCCCGGATTTGCGTTTCGGCGCATCGTTGGCGGCTCCGGCAGAAGCCAATGCAAGCGCAGCGCACGCCGCTGTCAGTGCGCTCCATGACACCAATCTCATATCTCGAACCCCTTGTTTGCGGATGCATTTGGCTGGCAATAGGCGCCAGCAAATTCAAGACGCAATGGTAACATTCCGCATTCCTTCTCCCTAGCGGAGCTTCGCATGAACGAACCGTTGTTAATCGCGAAAAGCGGCGTGGATTTGACCCTGCTGCCGAATATGGCCAACCGCCACGGTTTGATCGCCGGCGCCACCGGCACGGGCAAGACCATCACCTTGCAGGTCATGGCGGAGAATTTTTCGCGCATCGGCGTGCCGGTGTTCATGGCGGATGTCAAGGGCGATCTTTCGGGTTTGGCCAAGCAAGGCGGCGGCAACGCCAAGGTGGAAGAGCGCGTCAGCAAGCTCAAGCTCGAAGGTTTCGACTACGAAAACTTCCCGGTCACCTTCTGGGATGTGTTCGGCGCGCAAGGCCATCCGGTGCGCGCAACGATTTCCGAGATGGGCCCGCTGCTGCTCGGGCGTATCCTTAACTTGAACGACACGCAGGAAGGCGTGCTCACGCTCATCATCAAGATCGCAGATGACAGCGGCCTGCTGTTGCTCGATCTCAAGGATTTGCGCGCGCTGACTCAATACGTCGGCGACAACGCCAAGCAATTCACCACCGAATACGGCAACATCTCCACCGCCAGCATCGGCGCGATTCAGCGCGGATTGCTCACACTCGAACAGCAGGGCGGCGACAAGCTCTTCGGCGAACCGGCGCTCAACCTCGACGATTTGATGCAAACCGACAGCAAGGGCCGCGGCATGGTCAACGTTCTCGCCGCCGACAAGCTGATGCAGTCGCCGCGCATGTACTCGACTTTCTTACTCTGGCTGCTGTCGGAGTTGTTCGAGAATCTGCCGGAGGTGGGCGATCGCGACAAACCCAAGCTGGTGTTCTTCTTCGATGAGGCGCACCTGCTTTTTTCCGAAGCGCCGCAAGCGCTGCAGGAGAAGATCGAACAAGTCGTGCGCTTGGTGCGCTCGAAAGGCGTGGGCGTGTACTTCATCACGCAGAACCCGCTTGATGTACCCGACATCGTGCTCGGCCAGCTCGGCAACCGCGTGCAGCATGCGCTGCGCGCTTTCACGCCGCGCGATCAAAAGGCCGTGAAAGCTGCGGCAGAAACGTTCCGCTCCAACCCGAAAATTGATGTCGAGAAAGCCATCACCGAACTCGGCACCGGCGAGGCGCTCGTATCCTTTCTCGACGCCAAGGGTGCGCCCGGCGTTGTCGAGCGCGCTTTCGTGCTGCCGCCGCACTCGCAGATCGGCCCAGTCACCGCCGACGAGCGCAACGGCATCATCAACAAATCGCCGCTATTCGGGACTTACGAAGAGTTGGTCGACCGCGAATCCGCATACGAAAAACTGAAAAACCGCGCGACGCAAACTGCCGCCGAAAGCGCGCCGGCCGCGCAGCCGGAGAGCGGCGGCGGCTTGCTCGACAAGCTCGGTGGACTGCTCGGCGGCGGCACGCCCGCCCCGGCAGGTAAGGGCCGCTCGCGCGAAGGTGTGCTGGAAGCCGCTGCGAAATCCGCCGCGCGCGCGGTCGGTAGCCAGCTGGGCCGCCAAATTCTGCGCGGCGTACTCGGCGGTATCTTGGGCGGGCGGCGGTAGCAATTCGTTTCGTGCCCCCCATTGTCATTGCATCCCCGCGTGGGCACGCCGCGCATTGGTCGCCCTACAAGCTACTGGTTACTGGCAACGCAACCCTTCAAGTAAGCAAGATCTTGCTCTAGTCGCACATCAACATCGCGATACTCGGCCGCAACCTGCGTAAGATCCTCGCCGACATACCCGCGCGAGCGCATCGGCACCCGATAGAAATTCTCAAACGAGATCCAGCCGTCGTAGTTGACGCTGCGCAGCGCCGAGCACACCTCGCGCCAATCGACTTGCCCTTCGTCTAGGCTAGCGAACTGCCAGCGCCAGCGTTCGCCCTCTCGCATCCAGCAAATGTTCTTGGCGTGCACGTAGTCGAGGTATGGCCCGAGCAACTCCAAGCCTAGCCGCCAAGCTTCGCGTCCCTCTATGATGAGATTGGCCGGATCATAGTTGACGCCGATCTTGGCGGGATCAAAGTCTTGTACCAAACGATGCGCGAGCGCGGCGCTCGGCGCGATCGTGCCGAAGTGCGTTTCGATTACCGGCTTGACGCCGAAGCCGTCGATCGCCTCCAGCATGCGGCCGATGCGCTCCACCGCTTGCGCAAACAATGAGAGATAACTCTGCTGGCCGTCGTACAACATCGCGCCGGGACGAAAGCGAGGGCATCCGAGCACGGCGCAGGCTTCCGCGAGGCGCTTGTGTTGATCGATTTCTTCCAACGGCGCGTAACCCATCATGCACGACACCGCCAGGCCGTGATCATCCAAAAGCCGCTTTATCTGCGGCGCGCGTTTGAGCACGTCTGACGGCGCGATGTGGTAGTCGTCGTGAACGCGCCACTCCACACCGTCGTAACCATGCCTCGCCAGCGCGGCAACGACCTGTTCGACATCCAATTCCGGCAACGTAGCGGTTTGTACACTGTAGCGCATGATGGCATTGTCGCACCAAGCGCGGCGGCGCTAGCAACCAGCTAAAATCGGGCGCCTGCCCGCGAATCCCCAGCATCCCACATCATCAGACACGTGATAGCGCGCCGCGCTCTGCGCATGCTCACCACCGTCGCCCTCGCCTACCTTGCGCTGTGCACCGCGGTCTATTTTCTGCAGGAGCGCCTGATTTTTCAGCCGGAAGAATTGCCTCGCGATTTTCGCTTCAACTTTCCTGGCGCATTCGACGAACATCGCATCGTAGTGGACGGCGCAGAGCTAAGCGCACTTTGGTTTCGGGCACAGCAGGCCAAAGGCACCGTGTTCTACTTGCACGGCAACGCCGGCAGCTTGCGCCAGTGGGGCGAAGTCGCGTCGTCCTTCACCGATCGCGGCTATGACGCCTTCATCCTCGACTACCGCGGCTACGGCAAGAGCACCGGCGCAATCGCCGGCGAAGATCAGCTCCACGCAGATGTCGCGGCGAGCTATGACTACCTGCTACGGCACCACCCCGTGCGACCGGTCTATATTTACGGCCGCTCGCTCGGTACAGGACTCGCCGTCGAACTCGCGCGCCGCCATCCGCCACAAGCCCTGCTGCTGGAATCGCCTTACGTAAGCCTGGCGTGGCTGGCGCGTCGACACTATCCGTGGCTGCCGCATGCTCTACTACGTTACCGCCTGCCGAGCGACAAGCGCTTGCCGCAAGTGCGCGCGCCGGTGCATTTCTTTCATGGCGGCAACGACACTACGATCCCCGTTCAAGCCACGCATGAACTCGCAGTGCTAGTGAACGGCGCCAAAAGCCTCACCATCATCGATAGCGCCAGCCACAACGACGTGCGTCACGCCAAGGCTTACAATACGGCCCTGGATCAGGTATTGCCGTAGCGGCTATCGAGTCACTTAGAAGAAATCGAGGGAGAGAGGAATGCCTGCCAGACCAGGCGAGCGGCGCAACCAAATTCTGCAGACTCTGGCATCCATGCTGGAGCAGCCGCAGCCGGAGAAAATCACGACCGCCGCGCTGGCCGACAAGCTCGACGTCTCCGAAGCCGCGCTGTACCGTCACTTCGCCAGCAAGGCGCAGATGTACGAAGGCCTGATCGAGTTCATCGAACAAACGCTGTTCGGCATGATCAACAAGTTGGCCGCTGAAGAGCACAACGCGCTGAAACAACTTGATCAGGTGCTTGCGCTCCTTCTTGGCTTCGCGCAGCGAAACCCCGGCATGACGCGCGTGCTGATCGGCGAAGCGCTCATCCACGAACACGAACGCCTGCAGGCACGCATCAATCAACTGCACGACCGCATTGAAGCGAGCCTGCGTCAACTCATCCGCCTCGGTATCACGCAGAAGGAAATTCCAGAAGGCGTTGATGCCAACGTCGAAGCCAACATGCTGCTCTGCAGCGTCATCGGGCGTTGGCACCAATATGCCAAGAGCGGATTCAAACGGTTGCCCTTGGACAACTGGAAGGCGCAGAGATGGGCGTGAGCACCGCTCGCGCCCCTCTGGAGAATTTCCGAGCCGGATTGTGCGAGGGCGATCAGACGCATCGTCCTACCCTTTCCTCACTGTGAAAGGACTCCGCTGCCCGTGGACAGATCCCCGCGTTGCGGGGAGACCAGTGAGGCGAACGGCGCAAGCGCCGCTCAGTCATTCTCCTCGACAGCCGCCTCCATCGGATCGAGCACTGCGCTCTTGCCGGGTTCGATATAGCCCAGCGCTTTGCGCCACGCTTGCTTGCCGACCAGCTTGCCGAGCTTGCGTCCTTCGACATCGCCGTCGATGAAGTGAATACCACCGTAACGCCGCGACTTGCCTGCCTCATTCGCGGCGCTGGTGAACGTTGGCCACGACAGCATCACGTCTTGCGCCGGCACCAATCCGGGTTCGACGCGTGAACTGCCTTTGGCGATCGTCACCGACATGCCGAACGCGTCGCTGCCGGTGAATTGGCGCAGCACTGTGGCCGCGGCGCGGCTGAAGATGCTGTGCCCGGAAACGTACTCCGCGAACGGCGGCGTCACCACGGTACGGGCTTGGTACGGTTGCCATTGCTGGCCCAAGATCCAGCGCGTGCCTTGGTATGGTCCTGCCCAAGCTTTCACTGGTTTGTCCTTGAACAAATAATGGATCGCCGTCACCGGCCGCACGTAATCGTAGTAGCGCTTGGCTTCCCACGAGACGATGCTGGCATCCAGTACTGCGTTGGTCATCGCGAAGAACATCTTTACGCTCTGATCGACACCTTGCCTATCGCGCGCCGCCACGTATTGCGCGAACAGGCACCAATGCCCCGGCGGCAGTTCCGACTCCGGGCCGTCGGCCCAGTACTCGGCGATCACCTTATCTCGGTCGGTCAAGTTCTTGCTGTAGCGCAA
>CAZAWU010000007.1:29276-31547 GCA_964488915.1 uncultured Burkholderiales bacterium | reverse complement strand
CCGGTACGCGAGCAGCGCGGCGGCAGCCACATTGCCGACTCCGGCGGGTGTTGTTGCATCGGCAGTGGTATCGGCAGGGTCGTAGCCGAGCGTCGTCATTAATGCGTCGAAGCTGCCGATCTGGGACGGGAACAAGTCTGCCAGCGCACGGTACGCCGCGTAACTGATTGCCTTGCGTTTGTTCGCCGGCGTCATCTCTGTTGGCGGGCGGCGCAAGCTGCCGCCGAGCCGCGTCCCGACTGCATGTACGTCGTACGCGGCCCAAGCGTCGAACATGGCCGTATGCGTGATCGCCAATTGCCGTGCGACGATCGGCGGGCCCGGGTGCGTCACGCGAATCGCCTGCAGCGCCGCCTGATTCCATCGCACCACCACGTTGTCCACGCTGGCGGCGCGCGCATTTTGTATGGAGCACAGCAGAGCGAGCGCAGCAAGCAGAGTGACGCGCCAGACGCCGAGTCCCCGCAACAGATGCAGTTGCACCGGTAAAGTTCGGGTAAACAAATTCATGTTGGTTTTCCTCTTGAGTGGTTGATGCGGCGAACGCTTCGGCGGAAGTCCTTGTTCGCTCCGCCTTGGCGTGCAGTATCGACAGCGCGGCCGCCTCCGGCTATCAAGCTGAAGCGTTAAGCCGAAAGGCGTATGGCAGCCTCAGCGCCGCCACGCGGTTGCGCGCGTGCCACGCCAACCTGTTGAAGTCCCAGGAGCTTTTCTGATGCGTCCTGCGCGCGATCGCGCGCAAGACGGTGGCGATAGAGATCCCTCTCGGGGAAGAGGGATCTTGATTAGAAATTCATTGGCAGGCCGCGCGACGCTCCAGCAACCCGCGCCGCGATCAGCGCGCGCTACTTAGCGGTACTTCGCAATCAGCGCTTGCGCGGCGCTCAGTAACGCCCGCCCATCTGCCCCCTTAGCGCTCACTTCCTTTACCCAACCCTCGGCAACGGGGTCTGTCGCCCGCTTCCAGCGCTCGATCTCCTCGCTGGCAATGACGTTGATGCTCGCAGTCGGCACGAGCTTGCGGTTGGTGATTTCCGCTTCGCCGAAGATGCGGCCCATCTGCGCGGAGAGCGCCAATCCGCTGTTGGCATCGATCACTCGCTTGAGATCGGCCGGCAGCGCGTCATATTTGGTTTTGTTCATCGCAAAGATGAACACGGATGTGTGTAAACGCGGCTGCGATGCATCGGGTTCACTGTGAAACTTGGTGAGTTCTTGTGCCTTGATGGCCGGCATCACTTCGTAGGGCAGCAGCGCGCCGTCGATCACGCCTTTGGCGAGCGCGTCCGGCACTTGCGGCACGGGCATGCCGACCGGCGCAGCGCCCAACGCGGCAAGCATCTTGGTGGTCTGGCGCGTCGGCGCGCGGATCTTCACCCCGCGCAGATCGGCTGCTTGCTTGATGGGCTTGTCGACCATGTGGAACAACCCGCCTCCGTGCACATGAAACGCGAGAAGTTTCACATCCTTGAACTCGCCCGGTGCGTGCTGCTGGACGTAGTCCCACACCGCTTTGCTGGCGCTCTCGGCGTCGCGCGTCATGAACGGCAGCTCGAATACTTCGATCAGCGGAAAGCGTCCGGCGGAGTAGCTGGGAATGGTCCAGATCGCGTCCACCACGCCATCTTTGACTTGATCGTAAAGCTGCGGCGGCGCGCCGCCCAGCTGCATAGCGGGATAGATCTGGCACTTGATGCGCTGCTTCGATTCCGCAGCGACCTTGTCGCACCAGGGCGTGAGCATTTTCTGGTGCGCTGTCGATGTCGGCGGCAGTGGATGGTGCACTTTGAGGATCACTTCTTGGGCTGCGCCGAGACGCGCGCACAGCAACAAAGCGAACGCGGCCAAGCCTATGCGTGCGGCAAACACCATGTCTGTTCCTTCGATGAAGCGGCGCTATTCGCGCGGCAAGGATTCTAGCCGTTCGCTTTGCGTCTCGCTGCCCGGCGGCACACGGCGCAACTCCCGGCATTCGTACCAATTGGAATCGGCTTCCTTGGTCTTCACTTCACAGAACGCGCCGTTGACGCGCAGAATGTCGCCACGCTCGCTGCCGCGCGGCTGCAGTTTGCGCTCGACCCGCTCGCCGGGGTTGAAGGGCGCTTTCTTTGCGCCGGCGCTCTGCACCAAGCGCAGCTTGTCCCGCGCTATTGCGACCGGATGACCGTCGGCGCCCGTCAGCAAGTAGTAGTTCGACGGATCGGGGCCGGCCAACACTTCGGCGAGATCCTGTCCGGCACCCGCACCTTCGACAAAACGCACCAAATCACC
>CAZAWU010000007.1:7840-29176 GCA_964488915.1 uncultured Burkholderiales bacterium | reverse complement strand
GCCAGCGCGGCGCGCGCATCGCTTTCGCGCTCGAGCGACCACTGCGCGTGGCGGCACAACAACGCCGCCGCCAGCGTGCGCCCAACGGTCAGCGCGTAGCGGCGCGCCCCCGCCTCGATTTGCTCCATGCCGGCGGCGGAGGCGTTATTGAGCCAACCCAAGCTGCGCTGCAGCGTGGCTTGGATCGTCTCCACCGGCCGGCGCAAGCGCTCATCCGAGGCACTGGCGCAACAATCTTGAACCAGCGTGCGCAGCGGTCCTTGCGCCGCAGCGGCGGTGCGCAAAAAGTCCAGCGCCAGCACGTTGGTGGTACCCTCCCAGATCGGCAGTACTTGCGCGTCGCGCAGCAGTTGCGGCAGACCGGTATCTTCGACATAGCCCGCACCACCGAAACACTCGATCGCTTCGCTCACCACACTCACCACTTGCTTGCCGGTGGTGAGCTTGGCGATAGGCGTCAGCGCACGCAACAATTGCTGCTCTTCGAGGCGCAGCAGACTGCACTCCTCCTTTCCTAGCAGCTCGGCTACGAAGAACGTCAAATGCAGCGCCGCTTCCATCTCCGCCTGTAAACCGGCGAGCGTGTCCACGTGCAGCGGTTTCTGCGCCAGCGCCGCGCCAAACGCCACGCGCCGATGCGCGTAGTCACGCGCCAGCGCGACCGCACGGCGCATGAACCCCACCGCGCTCACGCTGTTCCACAAGCGCGTGATGTTGAGCATCGGTGCGATGTTTCGCACGCCTTCGTCTTCGCCCGCCACCAATTCCGCGCGTGTACCATCGAGCGTCAGCTCCGCGGTCGGCACTTTGCGCGTGCCGAGCTTTTCTTTCAGGCGGTGCACGCTGATGCCGTTGTAGTTGCCCTCGGCATCGCGCGTCTCCAGATGGAACAATGCCAAGCCGCGCCCGCCCGCGCTGTTGCCTTCCGGGCGCGCCAGCGTCAGCGCGATGTCGGAAGTCGCGGCGGAGGTAAACCACTTGCGGCCGAACAACCGCCAAACGCCGTCATCGTCGCGGCGAGCCACCGTCTCCGACAGGCCAACGTCCGAGCCACCGGTGGATTCCGTCATCCATTGCCCGCTGGTCCACGCGCGGGACGGATCGCGACTGGTCAGGCGCGGCACCACACGTTCGATCAGCGCCGCGTTGCCAGCGGCCAGCAGCACCTTGGCGGCACCGTCGGTCATCGCCAGGGGACAGTTGTAAACGTCAGTGGAGGGGCCGAACAGATATGCCAGGGCATACTGGACCATACGCGAATACTCCGCGAACTCGCGCTCATATCCGGTGGCGATGAGTCCGTGCTGCAGCGACAGTTCACGCGCACGCTGCCACAACGGCGTCAACTCGATGTGGTCGATGCGGTTGCCCCAAGCGTCCCATTGGGTGAGCTTCGGCTCCAACGTACGCTCGGCCAGCTGCTGCACGTAAAGCGCACCGCCGGCGAGCTCGCCCAGTGCGCGCAAGCGCGGTTCGGCGGCGCGCAGCACTTCGGCCGGCAGCACGCGCGCGAGCAAACTGCGCAGCGCGCGATCGTCGTCGTACTGATTCCCTAGCTGCGGCGGCGGCTGATTGAAAGCCATGCGTTTACTCTATCACCGCGCGGTGTGCACTGCCAGTTGCACATACGCTGTCCACTGGCGCGATACCGATATACTTGGCAATGCATTATTCTGTAAATCCCTTTCCATCTGACTTCACATGTGCTCCTAGGCGTAGTATATGGCCGAAGGAAAGTCCAAAGCGATTCCGCTAAGCTCGCCTTCCCAGCTGCCGGAGATTTGACTATGCCCGAAGCCTTTATCTGCGACGCGATCCGCACGCCTGTGGGCCGCTACGGCGGCGCGCTTTGTTCCGTGCGCACCGACGACCTCGCCGCCTTACCACTGCGAGCTTTGCTTCAACGCAACGCGTCGCTGCCGCCTGAAGCGATCGATGACGTCATCTACGGCTGCGCCAACCAAGCCGGCGAAGACAATCGCAACGTCGCGCGTATGGCCGCACTGCTCGCCGGGCTGCCGGTCTCGGTGCCGGGAGCGACCATCAACCGCCTGTGCGGCTCGAGCCTCGACGCGATCGGCACGGCGGCACGCGCCATCAAGAGCGGCGAGGCGAACGTCATGATTGCCGGTGGCGTGGAAAGCATGTCGCGCGCGCCGTTTGTCATGGCGAAAGCCGATGCCGCGTTCTCGCGCAGCATCAAGGTCGAAGACACCACCATCGGGTGGCGCTTCGTCAATCCGTCGATGAAGGCCAAGTACGGCATCGACTCGATGCCAGAAACCGCCGAAAACGTCGCCGCGGAGTTCAAGATTTCTCGGGCAGATCAGGACGCTTTCGCGCTACGCAGCCAGCAACGCTACGCCAAGGCGCAGGCTGCCGGCTTCTTCGCGCACGAAATCACGCCGGTGACACTGCCGCAGAAGAAGGGAGATCCCATAATCGTCGCCAAAGACGAACACCCGCGCGAGACCACGCTGGAAGCGCTCGCTAAACTCAAAGGTGTGGTGCGCGAAGACGGCAGCGTCACGCCCGGCAACGCCTCCGGCGTCAACGACGGCTCGTGCGCGGTGCTGCTGGCGAGCGAAGCGGCGGCGAAAGCGCACGGCCTGACGCCGCGTGCGCGCGTACTGGCAATGGCCACCGCCGGGGTGGCGCCCCGCATCATGGGCGTCGGCCCCGCTCCCGCCACACGCAAAGTACTGGAACGCGCCGGACTGTCCCTCAAACAAATCGATGTGTTCGAACTGAATGAAGCGTTCGCCGCGCAAGTGCTGGCGGTCACCCGCGACCTCGGCCTTGCCGACGATGCAGCAAACGTGAACGCCAACGGCGGCGCGATTGCCATCGGCCATCCGCTCGGCGCCAGCGGCGCGCGCTTGGTGACGACCGCGCTCAATCAACTGCGCGCGAGCGGCGGGCGCTACGCCCTGTGCACCATGTGCATCGGTGTAGGGCAAGGCATAGCGCTGGTACTTGAGCGAGTCACCTAGCCGGCCTGGCAGCGGATCGGCTAGGTATGCCTCGCGCTCGGATCACCCGGCTCCATTAAATCAGCGAGGCTCACACCTCCCTCGATGCGCGCGTCATCGCCGCTTTCGTCGAACCTAGTGCCGCGCAGAGCTTGGTTGTTGTTGTTGGTCATTGCTCTGCTCATCGCCTACGGTTCGCTTTATCCGTTTCACTTCAGCTTGGATCATGCGGAAGCGAAATGGCGGCAATTTTTGACTGATGCGCGGCTTTATACTTCGCGCGGTGATGTCATCGGCAACGTGGCTCTATTTCTGCCGTTCGGCATGGTGAGCGCGTTGACTGCAAACCAGATCCGCCGGCGCCGGCTCACGTTGGCATTATTGGTGGCCGCCGGCATTCTCTTGGCGCTGGCCTTGCAGCTTGGGCAAGTGTTTGTCAGCAGCCGCCAACCCGCACTGGCCGATGTCGTTTGGAACTGCTGCGGCATGGGAACGGGTTTGCTGCTGGCGCGCTTCGGTATGCGCGTTTCATCCCTCGAGATCGGCGGCAGCATGCACCCGGCTATCGTGAGCACATTGCTCGCGCTCTGGCTCAGCGTTGAATTGCTGCCGTTTGTGCCATCGCTCGACTGGCAAGCTATCAAGAACAGCCTCAAGCCACTTGTGTTTGCTCAAGAGTTTTCGCTACCGCGCTTTGCCTTGCACTTCGCCGGAGGTTTGGTAGCCGGCCGGTTGATCAGCGAAATCGGTTTGCGCCCGACTTGGCTAGTTCTTGCACTTACTCTGCTCGGGGTGAGTTTCGCCAAGTTATTCGTCGTTGGTTTGGAACTGAGCTTCTCGATGGCGATGGGCTTGCTCGGCGCATGGCTGCTTTGGCTGATTTTTTCCCGCCTACCGCGCGGCTACGTGGATGCAGCCCTGATAGCGGCGCTGCTCGCCGCCCACACGCTCAACGCGCTAAAGCCGTTCATTCTTACCGCCAACGCCACCGCTTTTAATTGGCGTCCATTCTATGGTCAGCTGCAAGGCAGTATGCTGGCGAACATCGGTTCGGTCATCAACAATTTGTTCATTTACGGCAGCGCGCTCGCCTTGTGGCGTGAAAGTTCAACACGCGTTTGGCTTGGTGCGGCGGGTCTGCTCGTTATCGTGTTCGCGACCGAGTATGCGCAAACTCGAATACCTGGGCGACACGGGGATGTCACCGAACTGCTTTGGGTTCTACTGACATTGTTCCTGCTCACTCGAGTGCCGCGCCGGGCTGCGCCGGCGTAGCGCAGCTTCATCGCTGCCGGGTCACTACCGCGAACCTTGGGCAGCCAACGACCTCGTCTCCCGCTTCGCCGCTCGCACACCGCGCACGACACTCACTCTGAGCAGCATCAACCACCCCGCGATAAAAAACAATCCCACCACGGCAAGTGAAATGCGGTGATTGCCCCCAGATACAACGTTTGCAGTCCCGTAGGCCAGAGGCCCCAAGATGCCGGAAAACTTTGCCGCAAACCCCCACAGGCCAAAGAACTCGGCGCGGCGCGGCGCGGGCGCGAGCAAGCCGACCAGCGCGCGGCCAGCGGATTGGCAAGCGCCCATGGCAAATCCAGCGAGATTCGCGGCAACCCAGAAGCGCGCGACGCCAGTCTGGCTCGCGCTGGTCATCAGCGCGATGACAACTAAGTAGGCGAATAGGGTGATGCCGATGGTGCGGATGTGTCCGAGCTTGTCCTGGAGGTAGCCGAACAAGAAGGCGCCGACGGCGGCACTGATGTTGGCGAAGATGATGAGTTTGATAAGTTGCTCGAAGGAGAAGCCCATGACCTCCTTAGCGTAGATGCCGGCTAGCGAAATCACCGCGGCCACACCCGCTTGGTAGATCGTCAAACACCACAGAAAGCGGCGTAAGTCCGGAAAGCGCACGAGATCGCGCGCAGCGCGCTGCAGACCGCGAAAGGTATCGCCAAACAAGGAGGCGGCGCGCACGTCAGGACGCGGTTGTGCGCGCTCGTTGAGAAACAAGAACGTCGGCAGGCTGCCGATAGCGTAGACCGCGGCGGTGGCAAACATGGTCCACGGAATCAGCACCGTTTCATCTAAGCCGCGCGCTTTGCCGCTCTGAATGATGATCAGGCACACAACCAGCGCGGTCAAGCCGCCGAAGTAACCTATGCTCCAACCCCAGCCGGAAACGCGCCCCAGCGCGCGTCCGCGCGCGAGTTCAGGCAAGAACGCACCGGCCAAATTTTCGCCGCTGCCGTAGAAAAAATTGGAAGCAATGAGCAACACGGAGGCAAGCAGTATCGCACCGGGGCCGACGAAGTACATCGCCGCCGTGGTGAGCACGCAGCCGAGCGTCATCACCGCCAGCAGCTTCTTCTTTGCCGCGTGCACGTCGGCATAGGCGCCGACGGCGGGCGCGGTGAGCATGATGCAGCCGTAGGACAACGCCAGCACGAGTGTCCAGATGAACGTCGCGCTTTCCAGGCCCTTGGCTACAACGTTCACGAAGTAGGCGCTGAAAATCGTCGTCAGCACCACCGTCGTGTAGCCGGAGTTGGCGAAGTCGTACATGGCCCAACCGAACACCTCGCGCTTGCGCACACCCGGGGCGAGGCCGTGGCGCGCGTGCGCCGCTTCGCTTGTGCTTTCGGCAACATCGGAACCGCTCCCGCTTGGCCGTGCTGTAGCCATCTAGTAAAGTCCCCTCTATTTGGTTTTGCGTTCGATTGGTTCGCTCATGAGCTACGCGCTTTGGCTGCTCGCGATCGCCTTGGTGTGTGTTGGACTTGCCGGCACGGTGTTGCCGGCGCTGCCCGGTGCGCCGTTGATCCTGGCCGGTCTCGTTGTCGGCGCTTATGTCGATGGCTTCGCGCGCGTGACGTTGCCGACCATCTTTGTGCTGGTGATTCTAACCGCAGTGGGCTTCGCGATTGATTACTTAGCGGCGATGCTCGGCGCCAAGCGCGCGGGCGCAAGCCGGCTGGCCATCGTCGGCGCGGCGCTCGGCATCTTGCTTGGCTTCGCGCTCGGCATCGTCGGTTTCGTGTTCGGGCCGTTCCTAGGCGCCGCAGTGGGCGAATTCATCGCACGGCAAGATCTTCTGCGCGCGGGGCAAGTCGGCTTTCAGACCTGGATCGGTCTATTGATCGGCGGGGCGGCTAAGATCGCGATCGCGTTCACGATGATCGGCATTTTCGTTGCTGCTTACCTGTGGTGGAACTAATACTGCCAACTCTAATAGACGTCCAATCAGAGTTGAAGCGATTCTCAGAGGCTATCACCAAGGAGTACAACCCCCTACCGCAGGTTAATGCAGCTTGTCTGGCAAGCGGAACTCGGGCGGCAGCGCAAACACCTCGATGCCCTCCTCGGCCAGCGCTTCTACTTCCTGCGAAGTAGCTTTGCCGCGCACGCCGCGCCGCTCGGCTTCCTCGTAGTGCATCTTGCGCACGGCATCGGCAAAGCCGGCGCCCACGTCCTCGGTCTGGCTGTAAATGTATTCGATGACTTTGCGGCGCAGTGCCTCGTATTGCGTTTGGGCGTCGCCCGGTGCTTTGTCGCTCGCTGCGCTCTTGACGTACGAGCCCGCCGGAATCTTCTGCACCAGTTTAGATGCGCACACTGGGCATTCGATCTGCCCCCCTCGCCGCTGCGCGGCAAACTCATCGCCGGAGTCGAACCAGCCCTCAAAGCGATGTTGCTGGTCGCACATGAGATTGAAAACGATCATCTACCTTTTCTCGTTTCTTGTTGTTGAGTTATCTAACCACACTCAGCCGTTGCCTGGATTCATCGCTGCACAAGCGTTTGGGCGCACTGCGCGTCCAAACATAAATAAACATCTCAACGTCCGCCTTGGCGCCAGCGCTGACATTACCGACAGCCGGCCGTGCTGGGGAAATACGAATGCGCGGCGGCATAACTCACGCATGTAAACGGCTGTGCCGCGGAAATACACAAATGTGCCGCGGCTGAACTCACGCATGTAAGCGGCTGTGCCGCGGAAATGCACAAATGTGCCGCGGCTAAACTCACGCATGTAAGCGGCTGTGCCGCGGCACGTGCGCGAGTAAATAAGCCATTTGGTCGGCCAAGATGCGGCGGTTGAGCAGAATGAGATGTTCGTAGCGGTTCGGCGTGTAGGGCACGAAAAGCAGCGGCATGTGCGCTTCTTCCGGCGTGCGGTCGTCTTTCTTTTGATTGCACGCCCGGCACGCCGTGACCACGTTGGTCCAGGTGTTGGCGCCCCCGCGCGACTGCGGAATGACGTGGTCCTTGGTCAGATCCTGGTCCTTGAACTGATCGCCGCAGTAGCCGCACACGTGGCGGTCGCGCACGAACAGCGTCGCGCGCGAAAGTAGCGGCTCGCGCGCCCAGTGATCTACGTGCACCTCGCCGCGGATGGCGACGATCGCTGCTGGCGCGATCTCGGAGCGCTGCCCGGTGCGGGCGCACACGCCGCCGCGAAACACGTGCACCGGCTTGCCCAAATCCCAACCGACCAGGTTGCGGGCGTAGTAAAGCACCGCCTCTTCGGCTGGAATCCAGCCGCGCGGCAAGCCTCCGATATCCAAGCACAGCACTTCAGGGATCATGGCGATCCGCCTTACTTCGTCTCCGTTTTGACGCTCGCTTAAAGAAAAAGCCCGGTCACATTGCTAGATCGACCGGGCTTGGATGCATGCCAGCACCACATCTAGCGGTTGGACATCGCGGCCTAGCCAAGGCGATCGAAATTGCGACCATAGAGCGAAGTGTACCCAAGCCCGCACGGAAATGGAACAGGCGTTCCAGCCGCACCCAAATGGCGATCGCCGTCGGCGGATGGCAACGCGCTAAGCCGCGGTCCGGGCGCTTGGCTCAAACCGCTTAAGCGCCAAAGGGATGGCGCTGCACAATGGTGTCGTCGCGCTCGGGGCTGGTGGAGATCATATCGATCGGCACACCGCAAACCTCCTCCATGCGCTTGAGGTAAGCGCGGGCGTTAGCCGGTAACTGGTCGAGCGCTTTGACGCCGACGGTCGTTTCGCGCCAGCCGGGCAATTCTTCATACACCGGCTCACAGCCGGCGAGCGACTCGGCGCCTACCGGTAGAATGTCGCGATAGCCTTCCGCCGTTTTGTAGCCCACGCAGATGCTGACCGATTCGACACCGTCCAGCACATCCAGCTTGGTCACGCACAAGCCCGACACCCCGTTGATTTGAATCGACCGCTTAAGCGCCGCCGCGTCGAACCAGCCTACGCGGCGCGCGCGGCCTGTGGTGGCGCCGAATTCGTGTCCCACCTTGGCAATATGCTTGCCGACTTCGTCGCCCAACTCGGTCGGGAACGGGCCGGAGCCCACGCGCGTGGTGTAGGCTTTCGTGATGCCAAGTACGTAGTGCAGCATTTGCGGGCCGACGCCCGCGCCCGCCGCCGCCGCGCCAGCAACGCAGTTTGAAGAGGTGACGTAAGGGTATGTGCCGTGATCGATGTCCAGCAGCGAGCCCTGTGCGCCCTCGAATAGCAAATTATTGCCTGCTTGGTGTGCCTCGTACAACATGCGCGGCACGTCGCCGATCATGGGCTTGATGCGCTCGGCCAAGTGCAGCGTTTCATCCAGCGTGCGCTGAAAATCCACCGTCGCTGCGTTGAAATAGTTCTTGAGCACGAAGTTGTGGAAATCGAGCAGTTCGCCCAACTTCGCGGCGAAGCGCTCGCGGTGGAACAAATCCTGTAGCCGGATGGCGCGGCGCGCGATCTTGTCCTCGTATGCCGGACCAATGCCGCGGCCGGTGGTGCCGATCTTGCCGGCCCCTTTGGCGGTCTCTCGCGCGTGATCCAATGCGATGTGATGCGGTAGGATCACAGGACAGGCTTCGCTCACCGTAATACGCCCTGCCACGCTCACCCCGGATTGCTGCAGCGTATCGATCTCCTGCAACAGCGCCTGCGGCGAGATCACCACGCCGTTGCCGATGTAGCAGCGCACGTCGCTGCGCAAGATGCCGGACGGGATCAAGTGCAGCACGGTCTTCTTGCCGCCGATCACCAGCGTGTGGCCGGCGTTGTGGCCACCTTGGAAACGCACCACGCCTTGTGCGTGGTCGGTCAACCAATCGACGATCTTGCCTTTGCCTTCGTCGCCCCACTGCGTACCGATTACGATGACGTTCTTGGCCATGTAGGTGTCTTAAAGCTCACGCCGACAAACGCGTAGGGTATGCACCGCACACGCTACTCGCTACGATTTTTTCTGCCATGTTGCCTTATCTCAGCGTTTCCACGCGCCAATTTGCGCCGTGCTGCACGAGTTGGCGATCGCAGCCGAGTTCGGCGCGATGCGCTGCATGCCCCGGTAGATCGTAGATGACGACCTCGCCTTGCGCGCGCAGTTCGCGCACGATCTTGAGTAGCGCCGCATCCTCGCTGCGCGGCGCGAGTATGGCGCGCGGCGCCTGCACTGGCGGCAGATGATTGACGATGTCACGCAGGTCGAGACTGAAACCAGTCGCGGCGCGTGCGCGGCCAAATGCCTTGCCGACTTCGTCGTAGCGCCCGCCCTTAGCGATGGCATCGGCATAACCCGGTGCGTAGGCGGCGAACACCATGCCGCTGTGGTAGTCGTAGCCGCGCAGCTCCGCAAGATCAAAAGTCACTTCAACCGCACCTGCCGCCGACGCATTCAGCAGCGCACTGACGTGACGCAGATCCTCCAACGCGGCGCGCACCTCCGGCAGCGCCGGCAAACTTTGCATCGCTTGCGCGATCACCTCGTCGCCGCCGCTCAACTCGCTCAAGCGCCGAAATGCCGCCGCGCTCTGCGCTTCCAGGGGCTGCACCAGTTCCGCCACGCGCGCGCTGTCTTTGCTTTGCAGCGCTTCGAACAACTCGCGTTCGAGCACTTCCGGCAAGGCCGCGTGGCGCGCCAGCGCGCCGAAAATGCCGACATGCCCGAGATCGAGCACGATTCGCTCGATGCCGCAGCCGGCGAGGACTTCCAGCATGAGCTGTTGGATCTCCGCGTCGCCTTCGACGCCGGCATGGCCAAACAACTCCGCGCCGACTTGGAACGGCTCGCGCGTGCGCATCAAGCCCTCCGGCTTGGTGCGCAGCACGCTGCCGGTGTAGCAAAGACGGTCGACGCCGCGGCGGTTCATGAGATGCGCGTCGATGCGCGCGGCTTGCGGCGTGATGTCGGCGCGCACGCCCATGTGCCGCCCGCTCAATTGATCGACCAGCTTAAAGGTGGCCAAGTCGAGATCGTGGCCGGTGCCCACCAACAGCGATTCGAGGTACTCCAGCAGCGGCGGCATCACCAGTTGGTAACCGTGCGCGCGCAGCACGTCGAGCGCCGTGCGCCGCAGCATCTCCAGCCGCCAAGCCTGCGGCGGCAAGATATCCTCGATGTACTCGGGTAAGGCCCAGTTATCCATGCGGCGCACGCTCGCCCGCGCTCAAGGCCGAAACAGCAACACCAGGGCGACACCGCCGATCATCGCGATCAGCGCGACAAAGCGGATTTGCCCGTCGCTCAGTTCAGTAATCTTGCGGAACGCAGAGCGCCAAGCAGCCGGCATGGCAAACGGCAGCAAACCCTCCAGCACCAACATCAAGCCGAGCGCGAGCATCCACTGGGACAACATACGCCGCGCCTATTTGGAGTTGGCCGGGTTCGGGTTCTTCAAATACTTGAAGAAATCGGAGTTCGGATCGAGCAACAAGACATTGTTCTTGCCTTGAAAGCTCTTCAAGTAAGAATCCAAGCTGCGGTAAAACGCATAGAACTCGGGGTTCTTGCTAAACGCCGTCGCGTAGATCGCCGCCGCTTTGGCGTCGCCTTCACCTTTGATGCGCTGCGCATCGCGGTAGGCCTCGGCGATAATCACTTCGCGTTGACGATCGGCGTCGGCGCGGATGCGCTCCGACTCCGCGGCACCAGTGGAGCGGCGTTCGTTGGCCACTTTTTGCCGCTCGGCTTGCATCCGGCGGTACACCGATTCGCTCACGTCCGGCGAGAGCTCCACGCGCTTGATGCGCACATCGAGCACACGCACCCCGATCTTCTTGCCGTCCTCGTCGGCTTTGCCGCGTAGAATTTCCATGATCTTCTCGCGCTCGCCCGACACTACGTCGTGCACCGTGCGCTTGCCGAACTCGTCACGGATGTCGTTATTCACCGTGCGCATCAAGCGATTGGCTGCGCGTTCCGGGTCCCCCTGCACGCTGACGAAATACTGGCGCACGTCCGCCACCTGCCACTTGACGAAAGAATCGACGATGACGTTGATCTTCTCGGAAGTGAGAAAGCGGTCGGTGTCCTGGAAGTCGATGGTTTGAATACGCGAATCGATTAGGCGCACCGTGTCGATGAGCGGCGCCTTCAGATACAGGCCTGGCATGGTAATGACTTCCTGCACCTTGCCCAAGCGAAACACGATAGCGTAGCGGCGCTGATCGACCGTGAACAAGCTCAGGCTCGCCAGCACCAGCAGCAAGATGGCGATGCCGATGACAAGGCCCAGTGAGCGCATCAGCGTTGCCCCCTGCTGTTGCGCAGGCTCTCGGGCGTGCGCAGCATCAACTCCGGCGCCGCCGGCGTCTCCATGCCCGCCACCGGGGCTGTCTCTACGGGGGCCGCTTCATTCGCCAGCTGCATGAGCTTATCGACCGGCAGGTAGAGCAAGTTGTTGCCGCCCGCCTTCTGATCGATCATCACCTTGGTGCTGTTCGCCAAGAATTGCTGCATCGTATCCAGATACAAGCGCTGGCGCATGACCGCCGGCGCGCGCTCGTACTCGGTCAAGACTTGGGTAAAACGGCTGGCATCGCCCTCCGCGTTGGCGATCACACGCTGCTGGTAACCGTTGGCTTCCGCCATCAAGCGCGATGCGACACCACGCGCTTTTGGTACCACGTCATTGGCGTACGCCTGCCCTTCGCTCTTCTGGCGCTCTTGGTCTTGCTTGGCCTTTTGCGCATCGCTGAACGCCGCTTGCACCTCTTCCGGCGGTTGCGCGTTCTGCATCGTCACGTTGCTGATGCTGATGCCGGTCTTGTAGCGGCTGAGCAACTGCTGCATCACGGCGGCGGCGCGCGCGCTAATGTCGCTGCGGCCTTCGTACAACACGTAGTCCATCTTGCTGCGGCCGACCACTTCGCGAATCGCCGTTTCCGCCGCTTGCTTCACCAACTCTTCGTGCTGCGTAGCGTTGTTGTAGAGATGCGCAACCGGGTCTTCCAAGCGGTACTGGATGGTGAACTGCACGTCGACGATGTTCTCGTCGTCGGTCAACATCAGCGATTCGCGCGGCTCCTTCGACTTTTCGTCGCGGCGAAAACCCACCTCCACCTGCTCAATCTTTTCGATGCTGACCTTTTCGACTCGCTCGATCGGATACGGCATCGCCCAGCGTGCGCCGGGCATGCTGACCTCGTAATAGCGCCCGAAGCGCGCCACCACACCCCGCTCGCCTTCCTTGACGATGTAGAACCCGCTCGCGAGCCACACCGCTAACAACACGCCCAGCACCAGCGCCACCCCTCCGGCGCCGAGCGAAGCTCCGCTGCGGCCGCCGTTGGGAGGCTGCGAACCGCCGCCGCTGCGCCCTTTGCCGCCCAGCGTCTCGCTCAGGCGCTGGTTGAAGCGGCGCCAAAGTTCATCCAGATCGGGCGGGCCGTCGCCGCCCTTCTTGCCCCATTGCTGATTGCTCATAGTAGATTGCGTGATATCGCAGTGCGCGCTGGTACGAATTAGAGCCCCGCTGGGGCATTAACCCACCACGGCTTGTTGGGATTGGAAGGACTGAATACTCGGCGGCTGACGCAAGGCCAACTCACGCAGCGCGCTGCGCAGCTCGGCGATGCCAACGTCCTGCAACGCGCTGACTCTAATGGATTTGATACTACCATACTCATCGCGTTCGACCGCCCCGGCGCCGCGCGCGTTCTCGGGTAAACGGTCGATTTTGTTGTAAACCAAGATCTGCGGCACATCGGCCGCGCCGATTTCCTCCAGCACGGCGTTGACTTGCGCAACGTGCTGATCGCGCACGGCGCTGGAAGCGTCGATGACATGCAGCAACAGATCCGCCTCGGCGACTTCTTCCAGTGTCGCGCGAAACGCCGCAACCAGACCGTGCGGCAATTCGCGAATGAAGCCCACAGTATCGGACAACGTCGCCTCGACGCCGTGGTCGAGGAACACACGCCGGGTCGTGGTGTCGAGAGTTGCAAATAGCTGATCGGCGGCGTAGGCGCGCGAGCGCGTCAAGCGGTTGAATAACGTCGATTTCCCGGCGTTGGTGTACCCCACGAAGGACACCGTGAAAAGTCCAGTGCGTCTTCTTTTAGAACGCCTTACTGCCCGCTGTTCACGTAAACTCTCAAGTTTTTGCCGTAACTGACTCACGCGTTTGGCCAGCAAGCGTTTGTCGATCTCAAGCTGTGTCTCACCCGGACCGCCGCGCAGGCCGATACCGCCGCGTTGGCGCTCCAAGTGGGTCCAGCCGCGCACCAAGCGTGTACGCAAGCGCTCGAGCTGAGCGAGTTCGACTTGCAGCTTGCCTTCGGCGCTGCGCGCACGTTGGCGGAAGATGTCCAGGATGAGGGCAACGCGGTCGATCACGCGCACGCCCAACGCCTTCTCTAAATTGCGCTGCTGCGCGGGCGATAGTTCATGGTTGAAGATGGCGAGTCGGGCGTGCGTGGACTCGATGAGCGCCGCCACCTCCTGTACTTTGCCACTGCCGGCGTAGGTCGCAGCATCCGGCCGCAGCACCTTGCCACGCACTTCGCCCACTACGGCAAGCTTTGCGCTCGCCACCAACAAGCGCAGCTCGGCGATCGCTTCTTCCGCGTCCGGCAGTGCCAGATCGAGACTGACTAGGACGCTCTTGCCGCCGGAAACAGGCAGAGAGGCCGGAAGCTCAAACACTCACCGGGCTCGGAATGTTCCTAAGATTCGCCGCCAGAATCGGGCGCCATCGAGATCGGGCGCGCGGGAACCACAGTCGAAATGGCGTGCTTGTACACCATCTGCGTGACCGTGTTCTTCAGCAACACGACGTACTGATCGAACGACTCAATCTGTCCCTGCAACTTAATGCCGTTCACCAAATAAATGGAGACGGGCACGTGTTCTTTCCGCAAAGTATTGAGGAAAGGATCCTGAAGAAGCTGCCCCTTGGCGCTCATATTCTTCTCCGTGCGGTTGTTGTTTTACTGCGGCGTCGACTCTACTGTATTCTGGGCCAAATTTCCAGGAAACTTGCCGCACCGCAGCAACGTGTAACTTTACCTTGATATTGACTTAAGGAAAAGCCCTTCCCCAATAAATTCAGCGGTTAACCCCGATCATAGGGGTTATTCCCCTGGCGGAATTGTATCCGCAGTGGCGTACCCTGTAGATCGAATGTCTCACGAAAAGTTTTTTCCAGATAGCGCCGGTAGCTATCGGGAATCTCGTTCAACGCGCTGCCGTGGATGACCACTAGCGGCGGATTGCTGCCGCCCTGGTGCGCGTAGCGCAGCTTGGGCCGGAAAGCGCCGCGCCTGGGTGGTTGTTGCTTTTGCACGGCGGCGATCAAGGTGCGCGTGAGTTTCGGTGTCGACAACTTGGCGGTCGCCGCGGCATAAGCGCGGTCGATCGATGGCAGTAGCGCATCGACACCCGTGCCGTTGCGCGCCGAGATGAAATGCGTGCGCGAAAAGCTCAAGAAACCCATCTTGCGCGCCAGCTCGGACTTGACGCGCTCCCGGTCGGAAGCGTGCACGGCATCCCACTTGTTCACCGCGAGCACGACCGCACGGCCTTCTTCGAGAACAAATCCCGCCAGCCGTGCGTCTTGTTCGGCGATCTCGTTGGCGTCCAGCACGAGCAGAACGACATTGGCGCGCTCCACCGACTGCATGCTCTTGATCACCGAGAATTTCTCGATCGTTTCTTGGATGTTGCCGCGGCGCCGTACCCCCGCGGTATCGATGAAGGTGTAGCGCCGAGGTTCGTCGCTGGGCGAAGGCCGGGCGGAGCCCGTCTTCGGTTCGTCGATGGGCGAAGGCCGGGCAGAGCCCGTCTTCGCGCTGCGCTCTAATGTGACTTCGATCGCATCGCGCGTCGTGCCCGGCTGGTCGAACACAATTGAGCGCTCCTCGCCGAGCAGACGGTTGAACAGCGTCGACTTGCCCACGTTCGGCCGGCCGATGATGGCGATGCGCGGGTGCTTGTCTTCCTCTTCAGCACGGCCATGCGCCTCGCCGTCCGGCAATGGAAAGCCCGCCAGCAGTGACTGCAGTAGCGCACTGACCCCCTGCCCGTGCGCACTGGAAATGGCGTGCGGCGCGCCCAGACCCAATTCGTGGAACTCGGCGCTGGAGATCGCCGCGTCGAGGCCTTCCGCTTTGTTCACCACCACCACCACCGGCGCACGCGCACCGCGCAGCCGCGCTGCGATCTCGCGGTCTTGCGTAGTAAGCCCGTCACGCGCATCGAGCAAAAAAAGAATGACGTCGGCTTCAGCAATGGCCAACTGCGTCTGTTTCGCCATCGCCGCGAGGATGCCCTCTTCCTTGCCCGGCTCCAGGCCGCCGGTATCCACTACCAAGAAGCTGCGTTCGCCGAAACGGCCCCGGCCATAATGGCGATCGCGCGTGAGTCCCGGCAGTTCCGCCACCAACGCGTCGCGCGTGCGCGTCAAGCGGTTGAACAGCGTGGATTTGCCGACATTGGGCCGGCCGACAATGACGAAGGTGGGTTGCAAGCGTTACATTCGAGTTCGCGTCAAGCGAACTTCCCCATTCTCATCCTCTCCCTGGTCCCAGGGAGAGGGCCGGGGTAAGGGTTCAATCAATAAAACTCTGAATCAATTGGTCGCAAGCGCGATCAAATTCCCTTTGCGCGTTTGCGCCACGACACTGCGCTCCGACAACACCGACATGCCGGTAAAAGTAGCGCCATCTCCCGGCGCCTGCGCGGCGAGCGCGCCATCTTCCTTGGCGAGCGCGTAGACGATCCCTTTCTCGTCCGCCACCAGCACGTGGTTGCCAATCACGGCGGGCGCCGACAATTGCCGCTCTTGCAGCTTTTCTTGCCGCCACACGCTCGCGCCGGTTGCCTTGGTGTGGGCGGCTACGGCGCCTTTCTCGTCGACTACGTAGAGCGAACGCTCGTCCGCCGCTAGAGTGACACTGCTGGAAAATTCGCGGCCCCACACGGCATTCCCGCTTTGCAGATCGAAGCACGCGACGCGCCCCTGAAACGCGACCGCACACGCGCGCTCCTCGTCGACCACCGGCACACTGACGACGTCGGCCACGCGCTCCAACTCGGTTGCGCCACGTGCCACCGCGACTGTGGCTTCCCACCCAACTTGCCCATTGCTCAAGTTAAGCAGCACTAGTTTGCCGCCAGGCAGACCCGCCAACACGCCACCGGATATCAAGCGCACGGTGGGCTGATAGCGCAGCGTAAGCGCCGGCAGGGCGCGTTGGAACACCCAGCGCCGTTTACCGCTGTCGGCTTCCAACCCGAAAATACGCCCGTCGGTCGTGCGTGCGACCACGACACCCTCGGCCCCCTGCGGCGCGGCAGCTATTTCACTCGAAAGCTGGGAGCGCCAGCGCACTTTGCCGCTCGCGTCGAGCGCGATCACTTGGCCTTTGAGTGTCCCCACCAAGACACTGTCCTCACCTAAACCGACGCCGCTCGCCAAGCGCTCGCCGACGCTGACGCGCCACAAACCTTGCCCGTTGGCGCTGCGATAGGCTGCGACTTCACCTTCGGGTGTGGCGGCATAAATGACGTCGCCGCGCAGCGCCGGAATGAACGCTGGTGTAACCGCTTTGCCTACGCTTGCGCGCCAAGGCATGGCAAGCTGCGCCGTAGGCGCAAATTGCACCGGCTGGGGTGCGGCGCGTTTAGTGCCGGAGAACCAGCCGCAGGCGCTTAGGGTAACGCTCATGCAAGCGAGGCACGCAAAAATCTTAGCGATGCGAGGCAGACTATTCATTGTTGCGCTCCTAGTGCATCGAGTTTGAACTGCGTGAGATTGTGCAGATTCTCGTTCTTGTCCGCCTTCTCGATCGCTTGTTTGTAGGCATTGCGCGCATCGGCCGGGCGTCCCTGCGCCACCAGAATGTCACCCTTCAGATCGAGCGCCAGCGTGGCGAAGGCAGGATTGTCGATGCCATCCAGCAAAGCGACGGCTTCGTTGTACTTCTTCTGATCGGCGAGCACGCCCGCCAAGCGGTAGCGCGCCAGCGCCTTTAATTCCACTTCCTTGGAACGATCGATCACCCATTGCAGCTGCGCCCGCGCCCCCTCCGTGTCACCGGCGTCGAACGCAGCCTTGGCGGCAACCAGCGCAGCACGCGCGGCATACGCGGTGGAGGGAAATTTGTCGGCGATCTCGCGCGCGGCGGTAACGATTTTCGCCGGCTCAGTTTTGGCTAGATTCTTCTGCAACGCGTAATAGAGATCGCCGGCCTGCGCCGCCTGCGTGCGCTGCTGATGGCGCCAAAAACCGAGGCCGCCAAGCAGCAGCGCGCCCAACACCACGCCGACGGTTACGGCGCCGCCGTAGCGCTGCCACCACGCCTTGATCGCGTCGATCTTTTCCTGTTCTTCTAAATCGTAGACTGCCATCGATGCCTCTTTATTTGTGTGAGCAGTTAGGCGCGAGGTGTGCGCAGGAAACCTGGCTCCTAACTGCTCTGCCCCTCACCGACTAAGATACTGATCGCTTCCGCCAACGCCACGCTGCGCTGCGCGCCTTCGTGCCGCAACGGCTTAACGCTCAATTCCTTGCGCGCGATTTCCTCGTCGCCCAAGATCACCGCGAAGCGCGCGTTGCTCGCATCCGCGCGCTTCATCTGGCTCTTGAACGAACCGCCGCCGCAGTGCAGAGCTACGCGCAAGCGCGCATCACGCAAAGCTTCGGCAACGCGTACCGCTTCCTGTGTCGCCGCCTCGCCTTGGTGGACCAAATACACATCGGGCGACTGCGCCTGTACGTTGCTCTGCAGCGTCCCGCTCGCTTGAACCTGTAGCAAAGCCACCAAGCGTTCCACGCCCATCGCGTAGCCGCAACCCGGCGTTGCTTTGCCGCCGAGTTGCTCGAACAAGCCGTCGTAGCGTCCGCCCGCGCACACCGTGCCCTGCGCGCCAAGTTCGCCGGTGACCCATTCGAACACGGTGTAATTGTAATAGTCTAACCCGCGCACCAGCCGCGCATTGATGCTGTAGGCCACTCCGGCGCGGTCGAGTGTAGCGCAGACGCCATCGAAGTGCGCACGCGCGGCATCATCCATGTGCTCGGCCAGTTTTGGCGCGCCTTCGATCAGCGCCTGCATGTGCGGATTCTTACTGTCGAGAATGCGCAGCGGATTGGTGTGCAAGCGGCGCTGCGCATCGGCGTCGAGCGCATCCTTGTGCTGCTCGAAGTAGGCGATCAAGCGCGCGCGGTGTGCGGCGCGTGCCGCGCTATCGGCGAGTGAATTGAGCTCCAGCCGGATGCCGCTCAAACCCAGCAAGCGCCACAGGCGCGCCGTCATGATGAGATGCTCGGCATCGATGTCGGGCCCTGGCAGCCCGAAAGCTTCCACGCCGACTTGATGAAACTGGCGGTAGCGCCCCTTCTGCGGTCGCTCGTGACGAAACATGGCGCCCGAATACCACAGGCGCTGTGCGCCCTGATGCATCATGCTGTGTTCGATGGCGGCACGTACACAGGATGCAGTTCCCTCTGGTCTAAGGGTTAAACTCTCATTGTTGAGGCTATCCTGGAAGGTGTACATCTCTTTTTCGACGATATCCGTGGCCTCGCCGATGGAGCGTACGAATAGCGCCGTGGGTTCGACCAACGGCATGCGGATGTTGCGGTACCCGTAGGTGCGTAGCCAATCGCGCACCGTATCCTCGAAAAACTCCCACAGCGCCGCATCCTGCGGCAGCACATCGTTCATGCCGCGCACGGCTTGCAACGGCTTCATGCTGGCGCCGCCGTGGCGGTAGGCAACGCTTGCCGCGGGGCATACTTGCGGCGCACGTAGTCCTCTACGATCGCCTGGAAGTCGCGCGCGATGTGCTCGCCGCGCAGCGTAACAGTCTTCTGTCCGTCGACGAACACCGGCGCCGCCGGGCTCTCGCCCGTGCCCGGCAAGCTGATGCCGATATTGGCGTGCTTGCTTTCCCCCGGCCCATTGACCACGCAGCCCATGACCGCGACGTTCATCGTCTCCACGCCCGGGTAGCTTTCGCGCCAAATAGGCATTTGCTCGCGCAGGTAGCGTTCGATCTGTTGCGCCAGTTCTTGGAAATAACTGCTCGTCGTTCGCCCACAACCCGGGCACGCGATCACCATCGGCGTGAACGAACGCAAGCCCATGGTTTGCAGAATTTCTTGCGCCACCACCACTTCCTTGCTGCGATCCCCACCCGGCTCGGGCGTGAGCGAAATGCGAATGGTGTCGCCGATGCCTTGCTGCAGTAACACCGCCAGCGCCGCGGTGCTCGAAACGATACCTTTCGAGCCCATACCCGCCTCGGTCAAACCCAGATGCAACGCGTAGCGGCAGCGCTTACCGAGCTCGCGATAGACCGCGATTAGGTCTTGCACGGCGGAGACTTTGCACGAGATGACGATGCGATCCGCGCCGAGACCCAGTTCCTCCGCGCGCGCGGCGCTCTGCAGCGCGGAGACGATCAACGCTTCGCGTGTAACCTCGATCGCTTCCCAGGGCTGCGCGCGCTTGGCGTTCTCATCCATGAGCTGCGCGGCGAGATCCGGATCGAGACTGCCCCAGTTGACGCCGATGCGCACCGGCTTGCCGTAGCGGCAGGCGGTTTCGATCATAGTGGCGAACTGTTCGTCACGCTTCTTGCCCTGGCCAACATTGCCGGGGTTGATGCGATACTTGTCCAGCGCCTCGGAGCAGGCCGGAAACTCTTTCAGCAACCGGTGGCCGTTGTAGTGAAAATCGCCGACCAGCGGCACCCACACGCCTTGCTTGCGTAGCGCGTCGCGGATGTGCGGCACTGCCTGCGCGGCCTCAGGCGTATTCACCGTCACGCGCACCAGCTCCGAGCCTGCGCGCGCCAACTGCGCGACTTGGCCGGTGGTCGCGCGCACATCGGCGGTGTCTGTGTTGGTCATGGACTGCACCACAACCGGCGCACCGCCGCCGACGGTAACGACACTGCCGCTACCGGCACCACTGCCAGGCACAGCGCTGCCGACGCGAACCGGACAACTCGCGCGGCGCTCAACCTTAACGGAATTCATTCGGGGTCAGACAGGGTGAAGCGGGCCACCGACGACTCGGTGTACGGCGCCAGATCGATGGGCCGGCCGTTGAACAGCAGTTTAACATTCTTGGCATTGCCGATTACCAGGCCCACCGGCGGGCGCACTTGGATTTCCGTGATGTCGGAAGGTTTGTGCAATTGCTCGTGGATGAGGAAGTTGCTCTTGTCGCGCACCTCTACACGTGCGTCGCCGGTGAACTCGAAGCGAATCACCCCGAGCGCGGCGGGCGCAGCCGGCTTCACTTGCCCGGGGGGCTCGGCCACCGCCGCCGGCGCGGTTGCAAGCGGCACCGGCGCCGATGTAGCTCCAGGCGGCGCCGCAGGAGTGGGCTGGGCCGCACTGCCCGGCGCCCCGACACCGGGACCCGCGCCGGGGATGACCACCGGAATCGAGACCGAATCACCGCTGCCCGTACTCTGGACCGTGCTCGGCGCTTGCTCACCAGCCCCGCGCTGGCGCTGCCATTGCTGCCACAGCCACCACGCCGCCAATCCGGCAATGCCCAGCAGCAACAGCACGACGATTGCTTTGCCTCCGCCGCGGGCCGTGCTGCCGCTGCGCGGCTCGGGCGAGAGCCGCACGTGCTGGCTCGCCGCACCACCCACGGGGGTCAAATCGGCAACGTTGTTGATGCCCATTCCACTCGCCTGCAGCAGCGGTTCGGGATCGAGATGCAGCAG
The DNA here is from genome assembly GCA_964488915.1 of uncultured Burkholderiales bacterium. Taxonomy (GTDB): domain Bacteria; phylum Pseudomonadota; class Gammaproteobacteria; order Burkholderiales; family JALYOK01; genus CADEHE01. The sequence goes on along the minus strand of CAZAWU010000007.1, from coordinate 8,243 downwards.
CCGGGCGTAGTTGCGCATGAAACCGCGCACGAACGTCACACCGGGCAGTTTGTCGTACTCGTCCGCCTCCATCGCCTCGATCTGACGAATGCTAATGCGCAGTTTTCCCGCCACGTCCGCGACGGACAAGTTCTGGCGCATGCGCTCCTGCGCCAAGATCGAGCCTGGCGTGGCAGGCACGTTGGGGGCGTCGTTCACTCGTATGCCTCACGCAGCAGCAGTTGCGTTTGGTCCACACTGGGCTCACACAACCGCCGCTGCGTTCCCGTTTCCGAATCCAAGTACATCACTCGTATGCCTCACGCAGCAGCAGTTGCGTTTGGTCCACACCAGGCTCACGCAACCGCCGCTGCGTTCCCGTTTCCGAATCCAAGTACATCACTCGTATGCCTCACGCAGCAGC
>CAZAWU010000007.1:6826-7740 GCA_964488915.1 uncultured Burkholderiales bacterium | reverse complement strand
AGTTGCGTTTCGCGTGCCTGCGGAAAGCGCCGGCGCAGTTGCAACGCGGCGCTGGCCTCAGCGCTGCGGTCACCGAGTTTGCGCTCCACGCGCACTTTGAGCCATAACGTTTCGGCCGTCGCCGCGCCCGCGGCTATTGCGCGATCGAGATGGCTTTTCGACAACTTCACGTCGCCGCGCAGGTAAGCCAGGTCGGCAAGATTGAAAAGCGCCAGAGGGTGCTGGGGCTGCACCAGCAGGGCCCGACGGAAGAAATTCTCGGCCTTGACGTTGTCGCCTAATCTACGCGTGCAGATTCCGGCATTCACTAGCGGTTTGTCCGGCGACTGATACAAGCGGTCTTCGAGCGCACGCTGGAAGTAAGCCAGCGCTTCCGCCGGTTGCTTGCGGTTGCAGAGAAACCAGCCAAAGTTGTTGCTGGTTTCAGGATCGTTGGGCCGAATCTCCAGCGCTCGCTCGAACGCTTGGCGCGCACGCACGTCCTCGCCCACTTCCATGTAGATCAAACCGCGCATGTTATAGGCGGGCACATAATCCGGGGCCGACTCGAGCGCTTTGTTGGTTTCCTCGATCGCGATATCGAAGCGCCGCCGCGCGTACCAGGCTGCCGCCAATTCCGTGTGCACGCGCGCGCCGTGCACGGCTTCAGCTTGGCTACGCGCGTCCTCCGCTTGCTGCTGCGGCGTCGGCGCACAAGCGGCAAGCAAGGCGCAAACGATCGCGGCGAGCAGACGGTTCATCGAACTTGCGCCTTTGAAAAAAGGCTCATGGCGCGACTTCATTGCACAAGCGCCTTTGAAAAACGCTCACGGCGCGACTTCATTGCACAAGCGCCTTTGAAAAACGCTCACGGCGCGACTTCATTGCACAAGCGCCTTTGAAAAACGCTCACGGCGCTTGGTGCGATCGACCAC
>CAZAWU010000007.1:0-6726 GCA_964488915.1 uncultured Burkholderiales bacterium | reverse complement strand
TTCATTGCACAAGCGCCTTTGAAAAACGCTCACGGCGCTTGGTGCGATCGACCACTTCGCCGGCGAGCTGCCCGCAAGCGGCATCGATGTCGTCGCCGCGCGTGCGGCGAATCGTGGTCACATAGCCGCGCGCGGCAAGCGCGTTACGAAACCCGAGAACCGCTTTGTGCGGCGAGCGCACATAGCCGGAATGAGGGAACGGGTTGAACGGAATCAAGTTGATCTTACACGGCACATCGGCGACGAGGTCGGCGAGCTCCTTGGCGTGCTCCAAGCTGTCGTTGACGCCTTCGAGCATGACGTACTCGAACATGATGAAGTTGCGCGGACTAACTTCGAGGTAGTCGCGGCAAGCTTGCATCAGCTTCGCGAGCGGATATTGCTTGTTGATCGGCACCAGCACGTCGCGCAGCTTGTCGTTCGGGGCGTGCAACGATACCGCCAGTGCAACCGGGCAGGCTTCCCGCAGTTTATAGATACCGGGCACAACGCCGGAAGTCGACAGCGTCACGCGCCGGCGCGACAGGCCGTAGCCGAAATCGTCCAGCATGATGCGCAGCGCCGCCACGACGTTGTCGAAATTGGTCAGCGGCTCACCCATGCCCATCATGACCACGTTAGTGATGATGCGTCCGGCCGGGCCGTAGCTCTCGTCGCGCTCGAACATGCCGCTTTCGCGCAGCGTGCGGTTCGCCCACCATAACTGACCGATGATCTCGCCGGCGCTCAGGTTGCGGTTGAATCCTTGCCGGCCAGTCGAGCAGAACGTGCACGCCAGCGCGCAGCCGACTTGCGACGAAATACACAGCGTGCCGCGATAGCGCTTACCCTCCTCGGCTGCATCGCCGTCATCCCCCGCCTCACTCTCGGCGAATTTACCGCCTTCTGGGATGTAGACCGTTTCCACTGCGTTACGGCTCTCCTCGTCGACGCGCAGCAGCCACTTGCGCGTGTCGTCTTCGGCTGCCTCTTCGCGCAACAGCGCGGGCGCTTCGATGACGGCAACGTGCTGCAGCTTCTCGCGAAAGCTTTTCGCCAGATCAGTCATGCGCGCGAAATCGCTCTCGCCGAACTGGTACATCCAGCGCATCAGTTGCTTGGCGCGAAACGGCTTCTCGCCCAACTCGCCCACCCAAGCGGTGAGTTCGGGCAAAGTCTTGCCGAGCAGATTGACTGCCATGACGGCTAGGCCGAGTTAGCGCGGGTAGACGCTGTGCTCGGGGAAAAAGTAAGCGATCTCGGTGCGCGCCGTGTCGGGCCCGTCTGAACCATGAACCGCATTCGCGTCAATGCTCGCGGCGAAATCGGCGCGTATCGTTCCCGGCGCGGCTTTCTTCGGGTCGGTTGCGCCCATCAGATCGCGGTTCTTCGAAATCGCGCTCTCGCCTTGCAGCGCTTGCACCATGACCGGGCCGGAGATCATGAAATTGACCAAGTCCTTGAAGAAGGGGCGCTCTTTGTGCACAGCGTAAAAGCCTTCGGCTTCGCTGCGCGAGAGCCAGATCATCTTCGCCGCAATAATCCTCAACCCCGCCTTCTCAAAACGCGCGTAAATCTCCCCGATCACGTTCTTGGCAACGGCATCGGGTTTAATTATCGAGAGCGTGCGCTCAACAGCCATCAAATTTCTCCGCTAAGATCATGAAAATTATAAGCATCTAAGGATAACACGAGCGGGCACTACTCGCCCATCTGCAGCAGCGCGCCGCGGTTGCGCGCAGAGCGAATCGCGGCGAAGTACAGGCCGACGCCCGCCGCCAAGTAAAGCAGATTCAGGAAGAATCCGCGCGCGAACAAACTCCAATCGAAGCGATGTGCCAGCAGCACGGAGCGCATGCCTTCGAACACGTAGCTGGTCGGCACGCAGTGGGCGATACTTTGCAGCCATTGCGGTAGCACCGAGAGCGGGTAGTACACGCCCGAAATCGGCGCCAGCAAGAACGCCGCCGCCCAGGCCAACTCCTCCGCGCCCAAACCATAGCGCAGCACCAGCGCGCATACGGCTAAGCCGATGGCCCAGCCGAGCATGAGCAGGTTGAGCGTGAACGGGATCAGTGCGAAACCCATGTCGAACAGCGAATAGCGGAACAGCAGCCAAGCGAAGAACACCGCACCGCCCACGCCGATCAGCATGCGGATGACGCTCATGGTCAACTGCCCGGCGATCAGTTCCCATGGCCGCAAGGGGCTAACGAACAAGTTGCCGAGGTTGCGTGCGTACAGTTCCTCGAAAAATGACAACGACACGCCCAACTGCGCGCGAAACAGCACATCCCACAGCAACACCGCGCCGATAAAAAACCCCGGCGCATCGCGCAAGACGTTGTTGGTGGGGGCCAAGTGCAGCGTCACGAACGCCCACAGCACCATGGTCACGGTCGGGTAGTAGATGAGCGAGACCAAACGCGGCCACGACTTGCGCAGTAGGTAGAGGTGGCGCAGCACCATCGCCAGCACGCGGTTACAGGAGGCCACGACCGGATTCATGCCGTTGCTCACCGCGCAGCCAGTTCGCGCCTTGCACGCGCGATATCCAGGAACACCTGCTCCAGATCTTCGCGCCCGTAGCGCTGCAGCAGCTGCGGCGGCGCCCCCTGATCCACGACCACACCGGCGCGCAGCATGATCACGTCGTCGCACATGCGCTCGACCTCGGGCATGTTGTGCGAAGCGAGCAGCATGGTAGCACCGCTGCGGCGCTGATACGCCTGTAGCCACGAGCGCATCCGGTCGGCGACGTCGGGATCGAGCGAAGCGGTCGGCTCATCCAGGAGCAGCACTTCGGGTTCGTTCAGCAGCGCTTTGGCGAGGCTCACGCGCGTGCGCTGGCCCGCGGACAGATCGCCGTACGGCCGCGCCAGCAAACTTTCGATATCGAGTTCTTGCGCCAGCGCGCCGATGCGGCGCTTGACCTCGCGCACGCCATAGAGCCGCGCGTACACCGTCAGGTTCTCGCGCACGGTCAGGCGCTTGGGCAAATCGACGTAGGGCGACGTGAAGTTGAGCCGCGGCAGCACACGGTAGCGCTCGCGCGGCATGTCATGGCCTAGCACGCGGATGGTGCCGGCGCTCGGCAACAGCACACCGAGCAGCATGGAAATGGTGGTAGTCTTGCCGGCGCCGTTGCCGCCAAGCAGCGCCGTGGTGGCGCCGCGCGCTACAGCGAAGGAAACGCCGGCTAGCGCTTCGATATCGCCGTAGCGCTTGCGCAGCTCACGGACTTCGATGACAGCATCGCTCACGAACCGCCCGTGCCGCGCGCTTAAGCGGGATAGCGGATCGCGGTGATCTCCAGCCGCGACGCGCCCGCCGGGCGCTGCCAATCGACCACATCGCCCACCTTTGCACCCATCATCGCGCGCGCCAGCGGCGAGGCCCAACTAACTTTGCCTTGGGCGACATCGGCTTCATCCTGGCCGACTATAAGAAAACGCGACCGCTTGCCGTCCTCGTCCTCAACCGTGACTTCCGCGCCAAAACGCACTTCATCCACCGGCTGCACCGCCGGATCGACGACCACCGCGCGCTCGATGCGGCCGGTCACAAAATGCAGTTCGCGTTCGAGCGCGCGCAGCGCCGGTTTCTGCACCGGATCGTCTTCGGCACGTTGCGCCAGCGCAGCGTGGCGTTCGAGCAACGCATGATGCTTGGCCCGCAGATGTGCGAGTCCGCCAGGCGTCACATAGTTAGGCTCGTCTGTTTGCGGCAGTTCGGCGATATCGTCGTCCGGAAAGTTCCCGTCCTGCTCTTTCACGAATGCACGGCTCATGCTTCACGCTCAACTTGGTTCGGGGAGTAGGCAATACTTACCTCGCACAACCGCGAGGCGACCGATGCGACAACGCGGCGCAAGTGTCAGCAGCCCAAAAAGCACCCGCAGACTGCTTTAGCGCCCATGCGCTTGCCAGACTACCACAATGCCTTCTTCGCCGGCTTGCGCCTGAAACTCAGCCGCCGCGGCCACCCCCGGCACGCACACGAGTTGATTGCCGCAGAACAACAGTGGCAAACGTTGACGCTGCCAACTCGGCATGCGCGCTTCCTGCAGCAGATTCTTCAAGGTTCGTGTCGGGCGCTGCGCCGCCGGCCGCAAGCGCTCGCCTCCCCGGCGGTTGCGCACGGTAACCGCCTCAGCGCGCAACTTGCGCAGGCTAAGCCCCGCGCCGCGCGCGGGCACGAAACGCAGCGTGCCATAGGGCTCCGGAAGCCGCAGTGCTTGTTCGCCTTGCCACGCCAACGATAGCGTCTTGCCGTCCGCGCCGGCAGACTCTTCGTGGAGCAGGAATGCCTCGCCGCGCTCGGCGCGCAGTACCCTCTCGCCGAGCCGAAATTCGACTTGTGCATCCGCGGCACTTTCCTGCAACTGCCGCAGCAGTTCCTTAGTCTGCGCCGCGCTGAGCACCACGTGCGCATGCTGTTCGGCATAGGCGCGCACCACCTGCGCCGCACGCAATGACGGCAAGGCACGCAGCGCAACCAGTTGCAGCCGGGCGTCGTTGATGCATGCGTGCACATCCTGCTGCGCGCATTCTTCCAGCAGCGTCTGCGCTTCAGTCAAGTGGCGCGCAGCGCGCACGAACATCGTCGCATAATACGGAAAACGCGCTGCCAGCCGCGGCAAGATCTCGTGGCGCAAGAAATTTCGATCCAGATCCAAATTCAAATTGGATTCATCGTCGCACCATTCGAGCTGCTGCCGCCGCGCGTAGTCTTGGAGTACCCCGCGGTCAATGTCTAGCAACGGCCGTAACACGGATATTCTATTTGCAGTATCCGCACCCAAGCGCAAAGTCAACCGCTGCGCCGGTCGCATCGCGCTCAGACCGCGCACCCCGGCGCCACGCAGCAAGCGCAGCAGCAACGTTTCGGCCTGATCGTTGCGGTGATGCGCGAGCACGATGTGATCCGCACTTTGGCGCGCGAGCGCCGCATAGCGCGCTTTGCGCGCGGCTGCCTCCAGCCCGAGGCCGCGCGTTGCACCCACTTCGACGCGCTCGACGCGGAGCGGAACGCCGCGCCGCTCGCATTGCCGCACGCAGAATGCGGCCCACGAAGGCGCGTTTGGACTCAAGCCGTGATCGACATGCACGGCGCTCATTCGCAACCGCAGTGGAGCCCGTAAATGTGTCAGCACATCGAGCAACACCATGGAATCGAGTCCGCCGCTGAGAGCGATACAGACGGTCTCGCCAGCGAGCACGTATTCGTCGAGGAAAGCGCGTACATGCGCGAAGAGAGTCTCGTCGCCGTGCGCTACGCCCTGGGCCATAAGTTTGTGTCAGCGCTTAAGCGCTGGCGTCAACGCGGCGAAAACTGAGATAACGCACCTACCTGGAACGTTTACAGCCGCCGCTAATGCTCGACTTCCTTGAACTTGCCGTACTCCATCAGCCGTGCGAAGCGCCGCTTGAGCAGCGCGTCTGCGGAATGCTTGCGCAATTCCTTGAGCGTGTCCGTCAGAGCGCGCTTTAGGCTCTCGAACATCGCGGCGTGGTCGCGGTGCGCGCCGCCGAGCGGCTCGGCGACGATCTTGTCGATTAAACCCAAGCTCTTTAGCCGCTGCGCAGTCAGTCCCATCGCCTCCGCTGCTTCGTTGTACTTCTGCGAGTCTTTCCACAAGATCGCGGCACAGCCTTCGGGCGAAATGACGGAATATACCGAATATTGCAGCATCAGCGTCGCGTCACCGACCCCGATCGCCAGCGCGCCGCCGGAGCCGCCCTCGCCGATCACCGTCACGATCATCGGCGTGCGCAGCTGCGCCATGACATACAAGTTGCGCGCGATGGCTTCCGACTGTCCGCGCTCCTCGGCGCCGATGCCGGGGTAGGCGCCGGGCGTGTCGACAAACGTCATAATCGGCACGCCGAACTTCTCCGCGAGTTGCATCAGGCGCAGCGCTTTGCGGTAGCCTTCCGGACGCGGCATGCCGAAGTTGCGCGCAATCTTTTCCTTGGTATCGCGGCCTTTCTGATGGCCGATGATCATGACCGGTTGATCGTCGAAACGTGCCAAGCCGCCAACGATCGCGGCATCGTCGGAGAATGCGCGATCGCCGTGCAGTTCGCGAAAGCCGGTGAACATGCCGTGTACATAGTCCAGCGTGTAAGGCCGCGCCGGATGGCGCGCTACCTGCACCACCTGCCAGGCTTGCAGGCCGGCGTAAGTCTCCTTGAGCAGCGCGTGCGACTTCTTCTCCAGCCGGGAGATCTCTTGCGAGACATCGACCGCGACGTTGCTATCGTCCTGCACCACGCGCAGCTCTTCGATCTTCGCTTCGAGCTCGGCCACCGGTTGCTCGAAGTCCAAGTAGGGTACTTTCAGCACCGGTCGCTCGGCGACCGGCGCCGGCTCACTGGGTGCTCGACTGGCCATAGTGCCTCGTCAGGTAATCAACTAACGCACCGACTTCCTCTTGAGGAATCGGCGCACCGAACGCTTTGATCATCTTGTTCACCTCGGCCTCCCACAGTTTGCGCCCCGGGAAGGGTGAGTTCATCTGGATGTAGTCCAAGCTGTGGCATGCGCTGCAATGCGCGATCACATTTTCTTTGCCGACCCCCTCCGCCAACTGAAAAGACGACTCCTGCGCGCCAGCCGTCAACGCGGCGAGCACGGCCAAGCTTGCCAACCAACGCCGCTTCATACCACGTTCACCGTCAGCCGCTGCACCACATTGTGGTGATAGCCGGCGGGATTTTGCACCAAGTCGAAGGTTTGTGTTGC
>CAZAWU010000006.1:48888-52282 GCA_964488915.1 uncultured Burkholderiales bacterium | reverse complement strand
CAGGCCGGCTATACCTCCGGCGGCGAGCAGCAGATGACCGCCATCGGCCGCGCACTGATGGCGCGCCCTCAAATGATCCTACTGGATGAACCGTCCATGGGCTTGGCGCCGCAGATCGTCGAAGAAATCTTCCAAATCGTGAAGAATCTGAACGAGCAGGAGAAAGTGAGTTTCCTGCTGGCCGAGCAGAATACGATGGTAGCGTTACGCTTCGCGGACTTCGGTTACATCCTCGAAAACGGCCGTGTCATGATGGAAGGCGCGGCCGCCGATCTTGCTCAGAACGAAGACGTGAAAGAGTTCTACCTAGGCATCGCCGGTGAAGGCCGCAAGAGCTTCCGCGACGTCAAGCACTACAAGCGGCGCAAGCGCTGGTTGTCGTAAGTTCCCACTCAGAACGCGCTGCTGCCGATCCAGCGCAGCGCTTGCTCGATGCTCCGGTCCTTGTCCTGGCCACACGGCATAATCGACAGAATCAATTCGTCGCAGCCGGACACCTGGAGAAACTCCCGCACCTTCCGCTCACACACGGTTTCGTCGCCGTGCAGTACCACCGCCTCGAGCATGGCTTGCGACCACACGCCTTGGCGCGCTTCGGGAAATCCCGCTGCCGCGAACATTTCTTGATAGTTAGTGAGCCTAGGATAGTGCATTAAGTAGTCTTGCATCGCGTCCTGAACGTCACTGGCATCGGCGTTAAGCGCAACAAACGCATGACCGACCAAGCGTGCGCGCTTGCCATCCGCCTTGCGCGCAAGCGCCGGCGCCGCCACATCGCGCAAGTAGCGCGCCGGACATAGCCAGCTAATCGCGCCATCGGCGATCTCACCCGCCAGCGCGAACGATCCAGCACGCAAGGCGGAGATATACACAGGAACCGGCGCGGCTTGAAACAGCTTGGCATGAACGCGGTACTGCTTGCCTTCATGGTCGACCTGTTCACCGCGCAACAAGGCGCTTACGATGCCGACGAACTCGCGCAAATGCGTGAGCGGGCGCTCGTAAGCAATTCCGTAGCGGTCCTGCATGATGCTGGCGTGGCTCGGGCCCAATCCGAGGATGAAGCGGCCCGCTGAAAGCGCATGCAGATCGGCCGCTTGTTGCGCGACCACCAGCGGGTGACGCGGAAAAGTTGGCACGATCGCGGTGCCAAGCGTTACCGATCGCGTCGTGGCAGCCGCCGCCGCGAGCACGGTCAAACCATCCGGACCAGCGCCGGTGGTGATCCAAGCGGCGCGCACACCTGCTTGCTCGGCCGCGCGGATGCCCGCCAACTGCGCGGCCGCGTCGCGCAGATGCAAGGCCACGGCAATCATTTGAGAAGCCACCGGTGCTCCGATTGTCCTATGCGGGTTAGCTCGTTCAGCGCCGTAGCGATGAACGGCTGCTCATGAAGCATGCGCGAGCATACTCCGAAGCCGAGCTTGCGATAACTTTCAAATTGCGCCTCGTCGAACCACTGGTCGATGGTGCTGACTTGCGGAAAATCCCTCTCGACACTTGCGTAGTTCAGCACATCGGTCGGCTCACCTCCTGTTAACACGGGTTTGAGTAGCACCAAGCTGCCATCGGGTTCGCCTTTGCCGTAGCGTATCCGCCCGATCGCGAAACTATCGCGCGAATAGCTGTCGCTCTGCCGCCGTAACGCGCTTACATCGATATCGATCTCCACCCCCAAATCGGTTGCGCACTTTCGCTGCGCGTTGGCCAGATCATCAAAGGTAAGCGCCGCGTCGGCGCCGCAATCCGACACCACGATCAGCCGGCAACGCCTCCGCACAAGTTCGTACAAACCGAGGTTTTCGAAGTGCCCCCCATCGCTCAAATAGACAAAATGCGAGCGATTGTCGGTCAAGCCGAGCAGCTCCATGAGCAAATAGCCCAATCCAACTTTCGGTTCGTTGCGCCGCCAAGTGTGCTCGCTCGGATTAGGACACCAGCGGCCGAGGCGGATATTGAACACGGTGAGCAGGAAGGTCATGCCCGGCGAGCTGTGGTAGCCCATGTTCGGACTCGCGGCGGCGCCGGAAATGGTAAGCGCCGAGCCTAGCGAAAACTGCTCGTGGCGCCCGTGGTAACCCTCGGTCGCGTACTGCTCGGTCGGACGGTAAAAGCCGTCACTCATGGGGTCCTCTAGACTATATCCGGCGTGCAGCGGCCCTAGCACGAAGGACGCCGATTTGCGCTGCTGCCACGCTTTCTTCTGCACGCGCACGAGATTGAGCGCCGTGTTGATGAGGTGCAACGGCCGCTGCGCCTTACCGCTAGTTTGCTTCAGCTCCGGCAAATGGATATCGTCGTTGCGGTCGAAATCGGTAAAAGGCTGCGGCTGGCGATCGGGATTGCTGGCGCCCAGGTACGCGCGGATCAGCCGCATGCGGTAGGCGTGATAGAGCGAAAACAAGTTCACGTTCACGCGCGCCGCGAGCCCGACACCGGCCAACATGAGCAGCGCGAATGCGGTGTAGAACCGATGTGGCTCGGCGCCGCCGATGGCATCGGCATGGCGCAGCGCCATCGCCGCGAATCCGCAATCGACCCGCACCGGCGGCAGTAGCCAGAGCGCGATGAAGTAGGAAAGCATCAGCGCCAATCCGAGTATGAAAATGTACGGCGTGATGCGCACGAACAACTCCAGCCACCGGTTGGATTTAGCGCCGCCGGTGAGTGAGCTTCTGCCGAGAAACACACCAGTCAGCGTAGAGAGCAGCCACCCCGCCGTAACCGTCTTGCCGATCCAACCACCGATAAACGCCACCAGCACCGGTCCAAACAAGGCGACGGCGAAAAGCGCCACCCATCCGGCGACAAAACTCGAAGCTGACGCCCCCAAGCGGGCCCACCACTCGAGGTGGAAACTGCTGGAGAATCCGCGTCCCACCAATCCGATATGCAGCACCACCGTGAGCGCGGCGCACGCAAGCATCAGAGGAAAACCGAAGCTCATGGCCAATACTGGATAGCTGTTCGCTCCGGCCGTGGCCAAATAGTGCTGACTCAACTGCTTGAGTCCGACGGCGCCGGCAGCCGCGGCCTTAAAGAGACAACCACCCACCGCCCCGGCCAGGGCGGCGGTCGCAATAATCAAAAAGCGCGACGACACGCTAAGCTGATCGACCTTTGAAACAGCCGCGGGTTGCCGCCCGAACCAACCGAAACGCGTCAGCGCCCATTGCAACACGCCACCGTAGAGCCACAGCGCGGCATACGCGGCGGCGAAGCAAGTGACGACCTCACCCCAAGGCATTGATGCTAAGCGTTCGATTCCGGCCAGCGCCAACCAAAGAGCGAGGCAAGTGGGTGCAATGATCAGCCAATAAACGGCCTTGCGTTTGGCATACCAGGGCGCCTCGCGTCGCGGCAGCCACGACAAATTGAAGCTCACCATGGTGAC
>CAZAWU010000006.1:29614-48788 GCA_964488915.1 uncultured Burkholderiales bacterium | reverse complement strand
TCCACGCCACCGGCGCGGTGAATCCATGCGGAGAGCCAACTACCGATGTAGCCTCCGCCGGAAACAGTCGACAAGTAGTCGAACGTGCCGAGCAAGCGTGCGCGCGCCAATGCTTGCAGCACGCCGAGATTGAAGGTTGCACTGCGAACTCCGCCGCCAGAAAGCGCTAACCCTGTCAGCGGCGCAGCGCCGGTCTTGTGCAAGTGCACTCGCTCGAGACGTGCAACTTCGGCGAAGGTAAGCGCTTTGCTAGCGTCATCGGCCATTGCCATATGCGGCGAGTGTGACGCAAAACGCACCGGTGCGGAATATGCCGGACGTAATAGAGCAAAAGCCCAGGAAAACGAAAGGCGGAAATAGAACGGGGGCAAGCATATTGCCCCCGTTTCTCCTCCTCCCCCTCCACTGCCGCGCGCCACAAGGCGCACTGCTAGTTCGTCATGCGCTCGTTTTGCGCGTCTAGTTCCAGATGCGCTGATCGTCGATCTTCTTGGCTCCAGGCGGCAATGTTCCCGCCGGCACGACCTCGACTTCTCCGCGCACTTTTAACAGCTCACGCAGCTTCTCTGCCAGCTTGGCCTTGAGTCCACCGAGATCTGTTAGCGGCGCGCCCAACTCCACGCGGTAGGTGAGCTCGTCCTGATGACCGCTGCGCGTCACCAGCGCCTGATAGCGCGCGACTTCGGGAAACTGCTTCACCACTTCATCAATCTGGCTGCCGCGCACGAACATGCCTTTGACCTTCACCGCGTCGCCGACGCGGCCGAGGATGCCGGTCAGTTTGGGCGCTGTGCGCCCGCACGAACAGAACGGATGCGGGCCGAAGCTGCTGATGTCACCGGTGGCGAAGCGGATCAAAGGGTACGCCTCGTCGAATAAGGTGACGACCACTTCGCCTGGCTGCCCCGGCTCCGCGCCCTTGCCCGTTTCGAGATCGAGCACTTCCACCAGACAATCCGGATGCAAGTGCATGCCGTCTTTCTGCGGGCATTCGTAAGCGATGCAGCCGAGATCGGCGGTGCCGTAGGCCTGCTGCACGCGCACACCAAAACTGCTCTCCAACTCCGCGCGCAAGCTCGGCGGCAGCATTTCACCGGCGACCAGCGCCACCTCGATCTGCAGCGGCGTGTTGAGCTCACGCGCTTTGGACAACAACGTATGCAGAAAGCTCGGTGTGCCGATGTAGCCGGTGACCCCGACGTCGTGCGCAACCCGCACTTGCAGCTCGGTCTGCCCTACGCCCGCGGGCACAACCACACAGCCGAGCGCGCGCAGCGCACTGTCGAACATGAAACCGGCCGGCGTCAAGTGATACGAGAACGTGTTCTGCACGATATCGCCCGAGCGAAACCCGGCGGCGGCGAGCGCGGCGCGAAAGCGCCAGTAATCCTCTCCCTGCCCTTGCGGATCGTAGATGTTGCCGGGGGAAGCGAAGATGCGCTGCAGATCGCCGACCGGCACGCCGTTCAGATCGCCGAACGGCAACGCCGCCGCCTGGAGCTGCGGCAGCGCGTCTTTGCGCACGATCGGCAACTTGGGCAAATCCGCCAGCGTGCGCACATCGGCCGGCTCGAGCCCGGCTTGCTGCATCAGAGCGCGCTGCTTGGGCGCATGCTCGTAGGCGTAGCGCACCAACCGCATCAGTTTGTTCTCGTGGGTACGCCGCAGGTCCATGTAGTCCTGCGTTTCCACCGACACATCGAAGATCGAACTTGCGCGCAATATTGCCATGTTGTTGTACGCGAACGAGGGCGGGAGCGGTTGCCAATAGTACCGCAGTTGCCGTACCCCATCGCGATTTGTCCAACCAAGCTGACAGACGCCTTACAGGCTTATACCGGGCCAAGGATATTACATTGGATAAATACTATGGCTATTAATTACGATATATACCCGGTAGTACCATGCGACCCGAGGATACGCTCGCTTGTCGAGCCACAGCGCGGACTGCTATAGTCGCGGCCTTTCAACGCGGCGCGCGACTTGGCCGCAGCATCTAGGGGGAACCAGCATGAAACTGCTCCAAACACTGCGCGGCGCCGTTGCGGCGGCAGCGCTCGCCGCGTCCTGCGCCGCGCTCGCACAAGAGGGACCGCTCAAGATCGGCATCGTGGTATTTCTGTCCGGCCAGGCGGCCGCACCGTTCGGTGTGCCCGGCAAGAACGGCGCGGAACTGGTGGCTGAAGCGCTCAACAAGGGCGGCGTCTTGCCGAAACCGTACGACAAGAAAGGCTTCGGCGGACGCCCGCTCGAACTGATCTTCGTCGATGAAGCCGGCGGTGCCACCAAGCAGGTACAGGAATATCGCAATCTGGTGCAGCGGCAAAACGTCGACATGATCATCGGCTACATCTCCAGCGGCGACTGCCTGGCGATCGCGCCGGTGGCCGACGAATTGAAGAAGCTCACCATCTTCTACGATTGCGGCACGCCGCGCATATTTGAAGACGGCAGCTACAAATACGTCTTTCGCACCGGCCCGCACGGCACCATGGATAACGTCGCGCTGGCGATGTACACGCTCAAGCGCAAGCCCAATCTCAAGACCGTGGGCGGCATCAACCAAAACTATGCCTGGGGCCAAGATTCCTGGGCGGATTTCACCGAGTCGATGAAGGCGCTCAAGCCCGACGTGCAGATCCTCGAGCCACAGTGGCCGAAGCTCGGCGCCGGCCAGTACAACGCGGAGATTTCCGCGCTGTTGAACAGCAACGCCGATGTCATCCACACGAGCTTGTGGGGCGGCGACTTGGAATCGTTCATCCTGCAAGCCGCACCGCGCGACTTGTTCAAGAAATCGCTGGTGGTGCTCTCCGCGGGCGAGCACGTGGTCGACCGCTTGGAAACGCAAGTGCCCGAAGGCACACCCTTCGGCGCGCGCGGGCCGCACAACTACTATGCACCGGAAAGCGAACTCAACACTTGGCTGCGCAAGAACTATCAGGAGCGCTACAAGCTGACGCCGATTCAATCCACCTATAAGATGATGCAAGCTTTCCTCGGTGTGAAGTCTGCGTACGAAAAAGCGATGGATAAGAACGGCGGCAAGCATCCGAATCAAGAACAGATCATCAGCGCGCTGGAGTATCACTCCTGGGAAGGCCCGAGCGGCAAAGTCGAGATGAAGCTCGGCAAAGGCCATCAGGCGATTCAAGGCACGGCGATCGGCACGGTTAAGCATCAGGGCGGCAAAGCCGTGACCGTGGATGTCGAGCGCTATGCGGCGGAGATAGTGAATCCGCCGGAGGGAGTTAAGAGCCTGGATTGGATCAAGGCGGGGTTTAAGAAATAGACACGCTGCTTCCCCTTACTAGGGGAGGGAGCGGCGCGCAATGCAAAACCTCCTCGCGGTCCTAGTCGACGCCCTCAGCTACGCCTCCTGGCTGTTCATCATCTCGGCCGGGCTGACGTTGATCTATGGCGTCATGCGCATTCTGAATTTGGCGCACGGCAGCCTGTACGCGCTTGGTGCTTACGCCGCGGCTTCGTTCGTCGGCTACTGGACCACGCACGACTATTTTCCGTTCGGCGTATTCCTCGCGCTGATCGCTGCCGCACTGGTCGTGGGCGTAGTGATGGGGCCGCTGATCGAGCGCGGTTTGCTGCGCTTCATGTACGGCAAGGACGAGATCGTGCTGCTGCTCGTCACTTATGCGCTGTTCTTGATCCTCGAGGACGTCATCAAGCTGGTGTGGGGTGTGGAGACGCTCAACGCGCCGCAGCCGTACTCGCTGCTCGGCAACGTCTCGCTCGGCGGCTTGAGCTATCCGGTATATAACTTCTTGGTAATGGCGATCGCGCTGGTGATCGGCGTAGCCGTCACTTGGGTACTCAGCCGCACGCGCGCCGGAAAGCTGCTCAAGGCGGTGATCCATGACCGCGAGGTCAGCCGCGCGCTCGGCATCAACGTCGATCGCTACTATTCCATCACCTTCACCATCGGCGCGATCCTCGCCGCGATCGGCGGTGCATTCACCGCACCGCAAATTTCGGTCTCGCTCGGCATCGGCGTGGAAGTCATCGTGCTCGCTTTTGCCGTGGTGGTCATAGGCGGCTTGGGCAGCCTGCCCGGGGCTGCGCTGGGTGCGCTGATTGTCGGGCTGGCGCGTTCGTTTGCGGTGCACTACTGGCCGGCGGTGGAGCTGTTCAGCATCTACTTCGTTATGGCGCTGGTGCTGCTGCTGCGTCCGCAGGGGCTGTTCGCGACGCCGGAACCGAGAAAAATATGAAGCGCCATGATGTTTCGCTCGCGGTGTTCTTGGCTGCGCTCGCCGGCCTCGCGCTTTTCGGCAATTGGCTGCCCGATTGGGCGCAACACCTAGCGGGCGTCGCACTGGCCTATGGATTGGTGGTGCTGGGCCTGATGCTGCTGATGAAAACTGGGCTGATGTCCTTCGGCCAAAGCTTGTACTTCGCACTCGGCGCCTATGCCGCCGGTATCTTGAACGCGAAGTACGGCGTCAGCGACATGCTCGTCGCCGTCGGCGCCGCTGCACTCACTGCAGGGCTGGTTGCATTTGCGCTCGGCTTTCTCCTTGCATCGTACCGGCACATCTTCTTCGCGACGCTGAGTCTTGCCTTTTCCATGATCCTGTACGGAATATTGGTCAAGAGCGCCAACCTCGGCAGCACCGATGGGTTCAACCTCACCTCCCCTACACTATTTGGTATCGCCTTGGATTCAGCTCAAGCTCAGATTCTCAAGCTTATCCTTGCGGCAGTACTGTCTGCCATCGCCGTGCTCGCATTGTGGCGCTACCTGCAAACGCCGTTCGGCCGGCTGGCCGCCGCCGTGCGCGACAACGAGATCCGCGTCGAGTACATGGGCGCCTCCGTGCGCAGTATCGTGCACGTCAACTACACCATCGCCGGTGTGCTCGGCGGCATCGGCGGCGCGCTGGTCGCGCTCAGCGTCGGCCATATCGATCCGGACAGCATGGCGTATTGGACGGTGTCCGGCGAATTCGTGTTCATGACGGTGCTCTCCGGCAGCGCGAGCGTGGTGGCGCCGTTTCTCGCCGCACTGGTGTTCGAGACTGTGCGCATGTTCGCGCACGACTATTCGCCCAACACCTGGCAGTTGACGCTCGGCACGGTGATGCTGCTGTTGATCGTATTCCTGCCCGGCGGCCTCGCTTCTTTGCTGACCGGCAAGAAGGCGGCATGATGGCAGCGCTGCTCGAAGCGAAAAATCTGCGCAAGCAATTCGGCGCCGTCACCGCGGCGGGCGATATCACGGTGGCGATCGAGCGCGGCAGTGTCACCGGACTCATCGGCAGTAACGGCGCCGGTAAGACCACCTTCGTCAACATGATCACCGGCTACCTGAAGCCCGACTCAGGCACGATCGAGTTCGCCGGACGCGATATCACCGCGCTGACTCCACGTGTGATCACGCGCTTGGGCATCGCGCGCTCCTTCCAAATTCCGCAACTGTACGATTCGCTCAGCGTGCATGAGAATCTGCTCGCCGCCATCGGCGTGGCTGGGCGCAACGGCCAGCTCGGCCCGGGCGCGCAAGCGCCGCACTCCGCTTCTTCCGCGCAGGCGCCCTCTTCCTCCTCCCGTTTCGGCAAAGAACAGGAACAGCAAGTGGCGGGACAACTGCTCGAGCAGTTTCGCCTTGAAGATTACCGCGAACGCGAGGCGCGCGTGCTGCCGCAAGGCGTGCGCAAGGCACTCGACATCGCGCTGTCGATGGTAGCGCGCCCGCAAGTATTGCTGCTGGACGAGCCGACCAGCGGCGTGTCGGCCGACGAAAAGTTCAGCATCATGGACATGATCATGGGCGCGCTCAGTGCCCAAGGCGTAACCACGCTATTCGTCGAGCACGACATGGAGGTGGTGGCCCGCTACGCCCAGCGCGTGCTTGCCTTTTACGACGGACGCATCATCGCCGACGGCCCGCCGCAGCAAGTGCTGCAAGACGTCGATGTGCGCCGCTATGTGGTCGGCATGAACCATCCCGCGCCGCGTGATCATGCTTAGTCTCAAGCAACTCAGCGTAGCGATTCAAGCAGTCGAGATACTGCGCGCGGTCGACATGCAAGTACCCGCCGGCAGCATGTGCGGGCTGATCGGACGCAACGGTGCCGGCAAGACGACGCTGATGCGGGCGGTCATGGGCTTGCTGCCAGTGCGCCAAGGCGCGCTTACTTTCGGCGAGCGCGATCTGCGGCGCACCGCCGCTCATCAGCGCAGCGCGCTCGGCATCGGCTACATGCCGGAGGAGCGGCGTTTGATTCCCGATTTGAGCGTGGAAGAGAACCTGTGCCTGCCGGCTTGGGCGAACCGGGTCACTGACACGGACGCCCGCTTGCAGCGCGTTTATGCGGCGATTCCGGAGGTGAAGGAATTCGCTGCGCGGCGCGCGTCGCAACTCTCCGGCGGCCAGCAGAAGCTGGTGGCGCTGGGGCGCGCACTCATGTCCGGCACTACGCTACTGTTGCTGGATGAGCCGTTCGAGGGTGTGGCACCGGCGCTGTGCCAACGTTTGATCGAAGTCGTCGAGAGCTTGAAGCGGCAAGGGCTCACCGTGTTGCTATCGGAGTCCGATTTGCAGCACTCGGCGCGCATGCTCGATCATGTGTTTCGCATCGACCGGGGCGCGGTAAGCCACCTTTGAGCCGAGAAACGATCGCACGCGATTGTGCGTCGCAACACACTCTTGCCAATTCACTTTAACTGCCGCTCTTCGTCTTGGTTTATTTATTGACAATATGAGCGCGCCACAATAAAGTTCCTCCCCGTGCTGAATCGAGGCACGTCAGTACTGACACTTCTCTGTAGTGTTTGCAGTTCCTAAGCGTTTGTTGTTCAAACAAGCTTGTTCTCAAATAACTAAGCTAATGGGGGTAGTCACAATGAAACACACCTTGAAACTGTCGGCTGCAGCGCTGCTGGCGCTCGGTGCGGCTGGGCTCGCTTCTGCCCAGGGTATCGATGAGCTCGTCGCGAAAGTGCATCCGAACTTCGTCACCGACGAAATGCTTTTGAACGGTGACAAAGACCAAAATAACTGGATGCTGTACGGGAAGGACTATCAAAGCACCCGCTATAGCGGCCTGACCGGTATCAACCAAGGCAACGTCAAGAAAATGACGCCGGCTTGGAACCTGTCGTTCGGCGTGTTGGACGGCCAAGACAGCCAAGCGATCGTCGTCAACGGCACCATTTACGTCACCACTTCTTACAACAAAGTGATGGCGGTGAACGGCACCACCGGCGAAATCATTTGGAAGTATGAGCGCGAACTGCCCGGCGACGTTTATCCAAAACTGTGCTGCGACGTCGTGAACCGCGGCGTGGCCGTGTACAAGGATAAAGTCTATCTGGCTTCGTTGGATGCGCACATCGTTGCACTCAACAACGCGACCGGTAAAGTGGTGTGGGACAAGAAGATCGGCGACTACACCTACGCCGAGACCTTCACCATCATGCCGATGGCGCTGCGCGGCAAGATCATCTTCGGTACCGCGGGTGCTGAATACGGCGTGCGTGGCTGGATCGCTGCCGTTGACGCGCAAACCGGCGAAATGGCGTGGAAGACCTACACCATCCCGGCCAAAGGCGAGCCCGGCAACGACACGTGGGCCGGCGACAGCTGGAAGTACGGCGGCGGCTCTGCTTGGATTACCGGTTCGTACGACGCGGCTACCAACAGCCTGTATTGGCCGGTCGGCAACCCCGGCCCGGACTTTGACCGTCACGTTCGCGCGGGTGACAACCTGTTCACCAACTCGAACCTGGTCATGGACCCGGACACCGGCAAGATCAAGAGCTACTTCAACTACACGCCGAACGATCCGTATGACTACGACGGCGTGAACGAAATGATCTTGGTCGACACCAAAGGTGGCAAGAAGGTGTGGTTGCACGGTTCGCGTAACGGTCACGTCTATGCGATCGACCGCACGCAAACCATGAACAGCAAAGCCGGTCCGATCCCCGAGCACAAGTGCGTTTGGGCGACGGCGCTGGGCCGCATCAACTACACCAAGCCCATCACCACGGCCAACAACTGCAAGCCGATCTACAACTGGCCCGAGAAGGACGTCGTGTACGAGAAGGTCACCACCGATATCGCCCCGACGCTCGACGGCGGTAAAGAATGGCACCCGATGTCGTACAGCCACCGCACCGGCATGACCTACGTTCCGGTCTACAACTTCGCGATGGACCTGCAAGCGAAGAAGATGGAATGGAAGCGTGGCGAATGGTACCTCGGCGCGAAAGTGCTGAACTTCTTAGCTGGTAACGGCGCCATCAACGCGTACGAAGTTGAAGGCGGCAAGCTGACCTGGAGCCGTCCGATGAGCGAACCCGCCACCAGCGGCACGACCGCGACCGGCGGCGGCTTGGTGTTGTTCGGCGATGCGCGCGGCTACGTCCACGCCGTCAACGACTCGACCGGCGAATCGCTCTATAGCTTCAACGTCGGTTCCGGTGTGCACGGCAACCCGACCACCTACGCTGTCGGCGGCAAGCAATACATCGCTTACGTCTACGGTTCGGGCGGCGGCGGTATCTGGCCGTTGCACTACGCTGATTGGTACAAGAAAAACAACAAAGGTGGCGGCCTGATGGTCTTCACCGTCAACGACTAATTCAGGGAGTCGTTGTAGGAATAGAGGGGAGGGCTACGGCCCTCCCTTTTCTATTCTTCAGTTCTACCTTTTGAGCAGGAGTAACTGTGAGGAACTTCAAAAAGATACTAGCCGCAGCGGCGCTTACGTTTCCAGCGCTGACCGCTATCGCACAGCAAGACCGTAACGACCCGCGCTATCAGGCGGGCTATCGTGAGGGGCAGATATTGGACGAGCCGGAGGAGCGCCGAAAGCTCGATGCGCTCGAGCGCATCAAGAAGCGCGGCAAGCTCGTGGTGTGTGCCGACCCTAACATCTACCCGTACTCGGACCGCGCGGAACCGCCGGGCTTCGACATCGAAATTATGCGCGAGGTCGCCAAGCGCTCGGGGTGGCGCTTCGAGACTTATTGGACCGACACCGGCACGCGCGGCGGGTTGGGCCGCTCATTGCGGCAATCGATCCTGCAAGGCAGCTGCGACGTGTTTCTCGGTCTGGCAATCGGCGGTACCGATGATGAGTTGGCCGAAAAGAAGATGGTGTACACGCACCCGTACATCGGGCTCGGCTATGTGCTCGTGGTCCAAGGACAAGCCGCCGGCTCCAAAACGCTCGACGAACTCAAGCAAAAGAACGTTAAAGTCGCCGTGTCGATGTCAACGCCGATGGACGACTACTTGTTTACGCAGGAAGTACCGCGCGACTTGTACTTGGGCAACCGGCGCATCGTCGATGCTCTGGAAGCGGGCAAGGTGGATGCGGCCATGGTGTGGCTGACGACGCTGGCGGAGGTCGCGCGCGATCGGGCAGCCAACACCGAGGTCAAGTTCAACATTGCCGAGGGTTTCGTGCCGCTGTCGGGGCTGCGTTGGAACGGTGCTTTTGGATTGATGGAGCGCGATAAGGAGTTGAAGAAACATATCGACGAAATGATCGACGCCATGATCAAGGAAGGCCGAATCAAGGCGATCGTGGAAAGCTACGGCATCCCGTATTACGCACCATTCTCATAACAAGGAAGGCAATATGACTAGTTTGAACGTATCTTGGTTGAAGCTGCTGCGTTCATTGCTGATCGCTCTGTCGCTCGGCTTCGCGGCACTGCCCGCTGCCGCCGCGGACGAAGAAGACCGCCATGGCATGGTGAACGATATCGAACTGCCTACCGATGCAGCTTCGCTCGCGGTGGGTGAAGAGCGCTACAAGGCGCGCTGCGCCTACTGTCACTTGTCCTCGGGCAGGGGCGGCAGCAGCGGCGTGTGCCTGGCCTGCCAGAAATACAAGTGGGGCAGCAAAGCTTCGTCGATCTTCGCCACCATCTCGGCCGGCCGGCCCGGCACCAAGATGGGCGCTTTCGGCAACCCGGAGACTGGCCTGACGGCAGAGCAAACTTTTGCGGTTATCGCTTATATCCGCACCCTGCAAGAGAAGAAGATCCAAGAAGACAAAGCGGCTGGCGTCACCCAAAACTAATTGCTCAGCGCTGCTTGTTCGCCCGTGCACGGCCGGCTCCAAGCCGGCCGTGCCGCTTCTAGGTCTGGATTAGCTTAAGGAGGTTCACAATGTCAACGCAGTTTGTTTCGCCCCGCGACAAGCGCCGCCAGTTGCTTAAGGGCGCCGGCGCCGTCGCAATCGGCGCGCTCGCTTTCCCCATGATTTCACGCGCACAGGGCAAGCCGATCAAGATCGGCGTGCCCACCATTCTCTCCGGCCGTGTTGCCCAGCTCGGCATCTCCTCGCGCAACGCGCTGGAAATGGAAGCAGCCAAATTCAATGCTGCCGGCGGCTTGGGCGGACGCAAGATCGAAATCGTCACGCGCGACTCCAAGGGAAAACCCGACGAAGCGGCGAACATCACCCGTCAACTGGTGAACAGCGAAGGCTGCGAGATCATCATTAGCGCGGAGTCTTCCGCCGGCGCCTTCGCCGTGCAGGAAGTCATCCGCGAGTTGAAAGTCCTGTGCCTGCACACTAACTCGGAAACTTCATCGCTGTCGGCGGATCCGAAGATCCGAGTGCCGACCGCATTCCGCTTCGCGCGCCAGGGCATTCACGATGCCATCGTCAGTGCCAGCCACGCCGCCAAGGTCGCCAAGGCAAAGAACCTGAAAACCTGGATGAGTTGCTCGCCCGACTATGCCTATGGGCGCGACAACACCTCGCTGTTCATGGAGTATCTGAAAAAGTTTTACCCCGACGCGCAAGTCGTCGGCGAAGCCTGGCCCAAACTATTCCAAGCCGACTACACAGAGAACATCACCAAGATCCTGCAAGCCAAACCGCAAGCACTCTATTCGGCGCTGTGGGCAGGCGATTTGGTGTCGTTCGTGGACCAGTCCAGCATCTACAATCTGTTCGCGCAGACCAGCTTATTCGCCATCAACATGGCGGACTACACCACACTAACAGCAGTGAAGAATCTGCCCGCCGGCATCCATTCCGCTACGCGCTACATCAAAACCTTCCCGGCGACGACGCAAAACGCCGCCTGGGCCGATGCGTATAAAGCGAAGTACAAAGACTACCCGACCAACTGGTCCTGGGAGAACGCCACCGCCATGCAGTTCTTGATCGAAGCGATCAAGAAAACCAATTCAACCGACTCGAACAAGCTTGCCGAAGCACTGCGCGGCATGAAACTGAAAACACCGTTCGGCGCCGACGGCACCATCACCGTGCGTGCGGAAGATCAAACCACGATCGGCTATGCGCTCGGCTGGGGCACTACGGTTCCCAAGGAGCCCTACGTCGTCGAGGTTCAGGCCGGCGATTGGAAGCAGATCCTCGAGCATGAGGCGGAGTGGAAGAAGAAGATGGGGTACGTGTAAAAGGAGGCGCGGGGGAACCCCTCGCGAAGACAGGCGAAGCCTGGGCTTCGCCCATCTTCGCGTGCCCGCGCTCGTTCTAGTAACGGAGTCGACGAAACAGGGCGCGCTAAACGCGCCTTGGTGTGCAAGAGCAACGGCGGGGGGCAAAAGCAACGGCGGCGGTGCATCAAATCGCGTAAGATTCGGCACTATCAGTCGCGCCGCAGCTTGATCGCTGCGGCGTTGTCGCGCTAAGAACAAGGAATCGGATCACGCCTCGTATTGCGAGCCTCGCCATTCCTATTTCCTGCTTTCTGTTTCCTGTCTCATGGATTTTCAGGCCCTCTTAGACTGCTTCTCCTCCGCCTCCTGCGTGGTCACGCAAACCACCGGTGGACTCATCAGCGGCATGTTGTTGTTCCTCGTCGCGGCCGGGCTGTCCCTCATTTTCGGCACGCTCAAGGTCGTCAACTTCATGCACGGCTCGCTGTACATGCTGGGCGCTTACTTCGCCTACACCATCTACAACTTGACCGGCGGCAGCTACGCCGCGGCAGTGCTGGGCGCGGCGCTGGGGGTTGGCGTGTTCGCGCTGATCTTCGAGCGCTTTTTCATGAGCCGCGTCTACGGCGCCGATGTGCTCATGCAGCTCCTGGTGTGCTATGGGTTCATTTTGATTCTCGACGACGCGGTCAAGATTATCTGGGGCGCGGAATTTCTCGCCATGGGCATGCCCGCCGCCTTCCTGCGCCCACCGGTAAACATCGCGGGCGGCGTGGTGCCGGTGTTTTATCTGTTCCTCATCGTCATCACCCTGCTGATCGCGCTGGCACTGGGCTACATCATCACCAAAACGCGCATCGGCAAGATCGTGCGTGCCGCTGCGATCAACCCTACCATGACGTCCGCGCTCGGCATCAATACCGCGGTGGTGTTCGGCGGCGTGTTCGCCCTCGGCGGCTTGCTGGCGGGATTGGCGGGCGCCTTGGCGGTACCGGTACGCTCGCTGGTGTCCGGCATGGGATTCTCCATCTTGATCGAGTCGTTCATCGTCACTGTGATCGGCGGCATGGGTTCCGTTGCCGGCGCGCTGGTCGGCGCGCTGCTAATCGGCTTGGTGCGCAGCTTCGGCACCATCGGCTTTCCGCTGTTCACCGAAGGTGTCATGTTCGTGTTCATGACTATCGTGCTCATCGTCAAGCCGAGCGGCTTGTTCGGCAAGGAACTCTGACATGAGGTCTGCGATCGCACGCGACCTCGCCATCGCCGCCGGCGCCTTCGTGCTATTGGCACTCTTGCCGCTCGTTTTCCCGGGAAAGTCGGTAGCTGACTTCATCATTCGCATGTCAGCCTTTGCCGTGTTCGCCACCTCGCTCAACTTGCTGGTCGGCTACGCCGGCATGGTCTCGTTTGGCCACGGCTTGTTTTACGGTCTCGGCGCATACAGCTTTGCGCTAATGATGCAGAAGCTGGGGGTGTCGATTCCGATGGCATTTCTTCTCACCCTGCTATTGAGCGCGTTCGTCGCAACGCTCATCGGCGCCATCTGCATCCGCCTGAAGGAGATTTATTTCTCCTTCCTCACCCTTGCCTTTCAGATGCTGCTGCACAGTATCATCATCGCTTGGCATGACTTGACCGGCGGCGATCAGGGCTTGACCGGTGGCATCCCGCGTCCGCCGTTTCTTGGTATTCGCCTCGACGATCCGCGCCACCTCTACCTATTCTGCTGCGCCGTGATGGTGGTTTCGCTCTTCGTCATGTGGCACCTGGTACGTTCGCCATTCGGCTACACACTGCGAATGATCCGCGACAATCCGCGCCGCGCCGCCTTTCTCGGTGTACAGGTTTGGCGCATCCGCCTGCTCGCCTTCGTCGTGGCGGGCATATTCGGCAGCATCGGCGGCATTTTGATCAGCTTGTTCGTCTCCAGCGCGTACCCCGATTTTGCCTACTGGACCATATCAGGCGAGGCCGTGTTCATGATTCTGCTCGGCGGCATGAACGTATTCTTCGGTCCCACTGCGGGGGCGGCCATCTTGCTTTTGCTCAACGATACCGTCACCAAGATCACCGAACACTACAGCTTGGTGCTAGGCATCGTTATCCTGGTGTTCGCACTCGGTCTGCGCAAGGGCCTGCTGGGTTTTCTGGTTGACGCCTGGAGCAAACGCGGCGGCGCTGCAGCAGGCGGTGCCACCGCAGCGGCGAAGCACTGACATGCTGAAGATCGAAGACTTGCGAAAGTCGTTCGGCGGTGTGGCGGCCACCAACGGTATCACCTTAGATTTCCCGCAAGGCTCACTCAGCGCGGTGATCGGCCCCAACGGCGCCGGCAAGACCACGTTCTTCAATCTCGTCACCGGCGCCTTCGCGCCAGATTCGGGAAGAATTCTGCTCGGCGCAGAGAACATTGCCGGGCTGAGCGCACCTGAGATCGTGCGCCGCGGCATCGGCCGCGCGTTTCAGATCGCCAGCATTTTCCCCTCGCTCACGGTGCGCGAAGCGATCTTCGGCGCCGTCAATGCGCACCGCCACTGGCACACCAAACTCGGCCGGCGTTTTCCGTTGTCCGAGGCGGCGGCGCAGACCGATGAAGTGATCGAACTGGTGAACCTGAAGTCACGCGCGAATACGCTCTCCGGCAACTTATCGCACGGCGAACAGAAACTGCTCGATATCGCACTTGCCCTGGCACTTGATCCCAAAGTGCTTCTGTTGGATGAACCCACCGCCGGCATGGGATCGGAAGAGCGCTGGCAGATGATCGAGACTGTCCATCAGCTTTGGCAGCGCAAGAAGATGACGCTGATTTTTATCGAGCACGACATGGACATTGTGTTCAAGTACGCGCAAACCATTCGCGTGCTGAGCTACGGCAGCGTGCTGGCCGAAGGCACGCCGGAGGAAGTGCGGCGCCATCCGAAAGTCATCGAAGCATATCTCGGCAGCCACTTCGAGGCGCCGCGCGCATGAGCCTTTCGACTTCGCTCGCCACGGGTGGCAAGACCGTTTTTTCGGCCGAAGACATCGACGTTTTCTACGGCACCAGCCAAATTCTGTTCGGCGTCGATGTCGCCGTCGAAGAAGGCCAGACGATGGCGCTGCTCGGGCGTAACGGCGCCGGCAAATCAACCACGCTCAAAGCCATCGCCGGCATCGCGCCACCCACGCGCGGGCGCGTCAGCGTGCGCGGCGCTCAGGTACAAGGGCGCAAGCCGCACGCGATTGCGCGCGCCGGTATCGGCTTCGTACCGGAAGACCGGCAAGTCTTTCCCGAACACACGGTGGAAGACAACCTCATCATCGGTGCAAAGAAAGGCCCCGACGGGCAGGACTACTGGAACTTGCAGCGCGTCTACGACATGTTCCCGCTGCTGGTGCCGCTCAAAACGCGCATGGCTGGCCACCTTTCCGGCGGCGAGCAGCAGATGCTCACCATTGCGCGCACGTTGATGGGAAATCCCATCGGCTTGTTGCTGGATGAACCGAGCGAAGGATTGGCGCCGGTCATCGTCGAGCGCATCGGTGAGCTGCTGCGCAAGTTGCGCGATATGGGTGCAACCGTGCTGCTGGCGGAGCAGAATATGCACTTCTGTTTGGGGATAGCCACCAACGCGACGATCATCGACAAAGGCGAAATCGTCTACCGCGACACGATCGAGGCGCTGCGGGCGAACGAGGCAATCAAGCAGCGGTACTTGGCAGTATAACAACATACCGGTAGGGCTATCACGTTCTAGATCGCAGCTGTTCTGATTAATCTATTCTACCTACTGACAGTATTTACTTAGATCATGAAAACTCGCGCCGCAGTCATCCACGAAATCAACAAGCCTCTGCCCTACGCGCAGAGCAAACCGCTGGTGATAGAAGAAGTCGATCTCGATGCGCCCGGCGAAGGAGAATTGCTGATACGCGTAAAGGCGGCGGGCTTGTGCCACTCGGATCTTTCCTCCATCAACGGCGACCGTCCGCGTCAAATGCCGATGGTGCTCGGCCACGAAGCTGCCGGAGAAGTGATGGAGTGCGGCGCCGGCGTCAGCGACCTCAAGGCGGGAGATCACGTCGCGCTCATCTTCGCGCCGAGCTGCGGCACTTGCATCCCCTGCAAGGACGGCCATCCAGGCCGCTGCGAACCTGGGCAGCAAGCTAACGGCGCAGGGCTGCTGCTGGGCAAGCAACGCCGCCTGTCAAAGAACGGCCAGCCGGTCTATCACCATGTCGGCGTCTCCGCATTCGCCGATTACTGCGTGGTCAATCGCGGCTCAGTGGTGAAGATCGATTCCACGCTACCGTGGGATGAAGCGGCTCTGTTCGGCTGTGCAGTGCTAACGGGCGCCGGCGCGGTTATCAACACCGCGCAGACGCCGCCCGGCTCGACGGTGGCCGTGGTCGGATTGGGTGGCGTCGGCTTGAATGCCCTACTCGCTGCGCAACTGCTCGGCGCGCGCCGGCTGATCGCAGTCGATATCCACGAGGACAAACTCGCGCTCGCCAAGCAACTCGGCGCGACCGATGTTGTGAATGCCAAAGCCGACAACGCGATTCAGGCCGTGAAAGATCTAACCAACGGCGGTGTCGAATACGCTTTCGAGATGGCCGGCTCCACCCAAGCGATGGAACTCGCCTATCGCATCACGCGCCGCGGCGGCACCACCGTTTCCGCTGGGCTGCCGCATCCCGATCATCGCTGGCCGCTGCAACTGGTCAATGTCGTCGCGGAAGAGCGCACCATTAAAGGCAGCTACGTCGGCTCCTGCGTCCCGGCGCGCGACGTGCCGCGCTTCATCGAGTTGTACCAACGAGGCAAGCTTCCGGTGAACAAGCTGATGAGCGATCATATGAAGCTGGAGGACATCAATCTCGGCTTCGACCGCTTAACGGCGGGCCACACCGTGCGCCAGATCGTGATGATGTAAGCAAGCCGCGGCTCAATGGTTACCTAAGCTCGGCGCGAATACGGCAACCCTTACCTGCTCGAGACGAGCATGCGTCCTTTGTATGCGTCACCGTTGGACCAAGAGCAGGCGATCGGCGTGTCTTTGTGCTCATAGCCCAGCCCGCGCATGAAGTGCCCGAAACGCGCGTGGTAGGCCCGATTCGGGTCGATGACCAGAACCTTCGCACTCTCCGATGCATGCCGGTTGATGAAATTTGCAAGCGACGCGGGCTGGTGCCGCTCGTAGAGCACGTCGCTGGCAATGATTAAGTCAAATTTGCCGAGCGCCGCGTCATCATTCGACCAGTTCGCGCAGCGAAATCGAAGGCCAGGCAACGCATTCAGCACCAAGTTCTCGTGCAAGAACTCCGCAGCGAGTGGGTGTTGATCTAGTGCAGTGATATCAGCGCCGCGCCGGCACGCCACCAAGCTCGGAATCGCCAGCCCACACCCGACTTCGAGGATGCGCTTGCCTGACAAATCGTACGCTTGCACCGTATCGGCCAGAACCAGTCCAGAAGCCCACACTTGACCGAACAGCGGCCATGCAGTGTCGCTGATCCCCGCGGCCGCGGCTTGCCCGTCGGGATCGTGAAACTGTTTGCGGTCGCGCAGCGAGCGAATGCGCAACGGCGCACCACCCCACACCGCAATGTTTTGGAACTTAACTTCGTAGCCAAACAAGCGATGTACCCCGCACCTACAATGTGTGACAGTCTGGGCTCGCGTACAACCGAATGCAAGGCAAATCGGCGGGCTCGCCGTTAGGCGTGTCAACGCGGAGGCGAAGTCAAGACAAATATTTAACTATTTCTCTGGGTGATTCTCTCTGGAGGGTGTACAGTGGCTGCGTTCTCGTTGCCCCGTTGAAGGCAACCCTTATCACGCGTGCTCGCGTTTCTCACCGGACAGCGCCCCCGCACTGAGCGGAGCCCTTGATTGTCAGTCGCGCGGCGCCCAGCGCTTCGTCTGCGTAACCTGAGGTGCACATTGCTTTGATCGTCAAGACTCCGCCGCCGAGACGGCAGGCCTCACCTGCAGTGCGCGACAAATTCCTCGCCGCGGTGGAAGCCCGCGACCACGCTGCCATCGAGGCGATGGAACCGTATCTGGTTGGCTGCGACAACCTGCTACCCTCCGGCACCTGCGCGCTGTTGGGTTTAACGCCGGGAAGCACCTACGGCCAAGGCTTCGAAGCCACGCGCAACAAGAAATTTTGCTCGGATCAGCCGTGATGCTTGCCCCAATGCAGTTCGCTATGCGGCACGCACGTTGGAGGCTTGGTCCCCCTTGGCTCCTTGGGTCTTGTCGTAAGTCACCTTTTGATTCGGCTGCAGCGATTTGAAGCCCGAAGCGCTAATCGCGGAAAAGTGTACGAACAAATCCTTGCCGCCGTCGTCGGGCGTAATAAAGCCAAATCCTTTTGCTTCGTTGAACCATTTCACAGTACCCGTTGCCATGGCCTTGTCCTTAGTAGTGACAAACAGTTGGTCTCAGTCGCCGCGGCAAGTTCGTGTTGAACAGGGGAAGATCTTCGGCGCGCTAGCAGATGCGACCGGCACAATAACCCTGTCGCTTGATCCACCCACCCCTTATACGTGTTTATCGCCGGCGCGTCAAAATTGAAAGAACAATTCCTTTGGCTAAAGAAGAGTTGGTAGAAATGGAGGGCGTCGTCAGCGAAGTGCTTCCCAACGCGCGCTTTCGCGTTACGCTCACTAACGGCGTCGGCATTACTGCCTATGCATCGGGAACCATGCGCAAGAATCGGATCCGCATTCTGGCGGGCGACCGGGTAACGCTGGAGATGTCCCCGTATGATTTGAGCAAAGGACGCATCAACTTCCGTCACAAGGACGAAGTGGGTCCCTCACTCGCGCGCAAGCGCGTATGGCGTCGTTGACTCGCTACGCGATCGCGCGCAGCACTTCCCGCGCGGCGCGCACTCCTTCGGCCGCCCCGCCTTCCATGAAGCCTTGAAACTCGATCGAGGTGTGCTCGCCGCAAAAGAACACATTGCCCTGGCGCGCTGCCTCGTAGCCGGCGAACGCGGTGTACTGTCCTGGCTTGTAGTACGAATACGCTAGCCCGGCCAGCGGATTGAGGTGCCAAAGGGACTGCGTGGCTTTGCCGTTCCACTGATCCGGCGCGGGTGGATAGACTGGCTCGGCTTGACGCAGCACGCGCGCGGCGTCTGCCACGACTAGAGGATTGTTCGATGTGCCGAACGCTTGCTTGGTGAACGCACCGGCGGCGGCGCTGCCGCCGGAGAAGAAGGTGATGATGCCGCTGGCGCCCCTTTGCGCGCGCGAGCTTTCCCAACTTTCCTGGTAACCGGTGTCGCTATCGCCGCCGCCGGTGCTTATACCCGGCCAGGAACCGCGGCGATTCCAGAAGCGCTCGCGAAACTGCAACTGCAGCTTGGCGGCGATACCACGTCCTTGCTCGTTGATGGCGCGCACCTTGAGCGCGTCGAAGCCAGCGCGCGCGTAGTCGAGCCCACCCAACACCGCAAACGGCAGGGCGAGCACGACGACATCCGCCACCACTTCCTTGGTGGCATTGCCGGACTCGAGCGCCAAACGGTACGCACCGCCTGTACTGCGCCGGATCGAACTCAAGCGCGTGTTAAGTTGGACCGCCTCGCCCAAGTGACGTGCGATTGCCCGCGGCAATTGATCGTTGCCGCCGCGGATGTGGAAGCGCTCATCCGACTCGCCGAACTTGGCAAAGCCTTTCGGATCTGGTTGGAAGCCGAGCAAATAGAGCAGATTGAGTGAAGATTGCTCGCGCGTATCCGCCGCGTATTCGATGGTGTAAGCGATGTCGAGCAGGCGCCC
>CAZAWU010000006.1:26751-29514 GCA_964488915.1 uncultured Burkholderiales bacterium | reverse complement strand
CCTGCGCGGCGAGCAGATCGTCGAGCACGAGATCGAAGCGGCGCGCGAGCTTGCGCATGGTCTTGTGTCCGGTATCGATCAACTCGCCGCCCCACTCGCTGACTTGCGCGTCGTTCCAGTAATTGCGGTTAGAAAAAATGCGCCCGCCGACGCGACTGCCCGCTTCATACACCGTCGCACGGATGCCGCGATCGGCGAGCGTGAGCGCGCAGGTCAGGCCCGCCATGCCGCCGCCGATGATGGCGATGCGTGGTGCACTCTTGCCCAGTGCGAACGCAGGCGCCGCGGCAATGCTCGCCGCACCCGCGCCAACTTGAGTCATGAAGCGGCGGCGTCCGGCGCGCGCGATGCGCTCCTTTTCGGCCAAAACATCGATCGGTAAACCTGTAGCGAATGCTGCGCGGGCGCGCCAGTACGAGCGGCGTAGCGACGCCAAAAGCGGTGTGCGGGACATGGCCAAAACCCCTATACTGTTATATGGATACTTACTTTATTCTTGTTGAATCTTATTCTTCAGGTAATACTCTACATATACTGCTTACCTTTGCATGAAATCGACGGTTAGATTGCCGAGCAAACGCACGCCTAGTTGCAGGCCGGATTCATCGACGAAGAAGCGCGGCGAATGATTGAGCGCGACCTTGCTCATATCGCTGCCCGGCGGCGTAATGCCGATGAAGTAAAACACCCCGGGCACTTTGTTCAGATAGAACGAGAAATCTTCCGCACCGGTCAGCTTCGGTCCTGGCGCGACGTTCGCATCGCCCGCTACGCGCTTGACCGTCGGTAGCATCTGCGCCGTCAACGCTTCGTTGTTCACCGTCACCGCATACGGTTTCTCGATTGTCACTTCCGCCGTTGCCCCGCCGCTCTGCGCAATCATCTCCGCGGTCTGCTTGATACGCTTGTGGATATCGTCGCGCATGCTCTCGTCGAGCGTACGCACGGTGCCGACCATGTCCACCTCTTCGGGAATGATGTTAAATCGGTTGCCGCCGTGGATGCTGCCGATGGTAACTACCGCCGCCTCCTTGGTGAGATTGACTTGGCGCGAAACGATGGTCTGTAGTCCCATCACGATTTGCGAAGCGGTCACAATTGGATCCACGCCGCCCCACGGCGCGGAGCCGTGCGTTTGCCGCCCTTTGACTTTGATACGCAAAATATCCGCCGCCGCCATGATCGGCCCACCGCGCGACCACACCTTGCCGGTTTGCAACATCGCCGCCACATGCAAGCCGAAGATGGCATCGGGTCTCGGGTTATCCAGCGCGCCTTCTTTGATCATCAGCGCCGCCCCGCCCTCTTCGCCCTGCGGCGGCCCCTCTTCCGCCGGCTGGAAAATGAACTTCACCGTGCCAGGCAACTCGCTCTTCATGCGCGCGAACATCTCGGCTACGCCCATGAGAATCGCCACGTGTGTGTCGTGCCCGCACGCGTGCATGACGCCGACTTCTTTGCCCTCGTATTCACCTTTCGCCTTCGAGGCGAACGGCACATCGGTTTGCTCGACCACCGGCAACGCGTCCATATCCGCTCGCAGCGCCACCACAGGTCCGGGTTTCCCGCCCTTGAGCACGCCCACCACGCCGGTATGCGCCACGTTTTCGCGCACTTCCATGCCGAGTTTGCGCAAATGCTCGGCGACGAGCTTCCCGGTACGCACCTCGCGATTGCCGAGTTCCGGATTCTGGTGGATGTCGCGGCGCCACTCGATGACTTTGGGTTCTAGTTCTTTCGCAAGGCGGTCGACTTGCGTGGCGAGGGCGGAATTCTGGGCGTGAACTACTGAGGTCCCGCACAGCGCTACCGCGAGAAACATCAGCCTGCTAGCATGCATTGATCTCTCCGAAAATACGAGGCGCGCAGCGTAGGTTAGCCGCACCACGGTTTGCGCACGATCAACCGTCCAATTACGGCACAATCTTCGTCCGGGCTTCGCTCAAGGCCATGGCGCGGTTAACCCTACGAAGCTGCCCTTCACTGTGCCATCCACCCGCCGTCAATGACGATGTCGGTACCTGTGATGTAGCCCGCGCCTTCCGAGCACAAAAAGCGCGTTAACTCGCCGATTTCCTCCGGCTTGCACCAACGGCGAAATGGCGTCAGGTTCATGAACGCTTCGTTCTTCGCTGCATCCGCCCGCAGTGCCGCCGTCATGTCCGTCTCCACCGATCCGGGGCTGATCGCCACCACACTAATGCCGTCGCGCCCGAGATCGAGCGCCAGCACGCGCGTCATCGCCAACACGCCGGCTTTGCTCGCGCAATAGGCGAGCCGGTCCGGTGTGGCGATGTGCCCCATCACCGAAGCGAGATTGATAATGCGGCCCCAGCGATTTTTCTTTAGGTGCGGCGCAAACGCACGCGTGACGAAGTACACGCCGTCGAGGTTGACGCCGATCACGCGACGCCATTCCTCGGTGCTGGTCTCGAGCAATGTCTTGCGTAGCGGAATACCGGCGTCGTTGATCAGAATGTGCGCGGTGCCGAAGCGTTGGATGACATCCTTCTCCAACTGAGCCACACTGGCTTCGTTGCTGACATCGCAATGAAAACCTGCGGCGTCGATGCCTTTGCCGCGCGCCTCCGCAACCGCTGCTTCCGTTGATTCGACATCGGCGAGCGCGAGCTTTGCGCCGACTGCGCCCAGTGCTAGGCCCATCGCTTTGCCGATGCCGCGGCGGCCGCCGGTGATAACGGCAACTTTACCTTCAAGAAATTTAGTGCTCATGCTCGTCTGTTCTCCAATTTATCCTTTTTT
>CAZAWU010000006.1:22837-26651 GCA_964488915.1 uncultured Burkholderiales bacterium | reverse complement strand
GCCTTCATGCAGTCATCCGCCTCAATGAATTTCCGGCTCCGCCGTCGGCGCCGTACCCTCAAGAAAATCGAAATCACAACCCTCATTCGCTTGTTTAATGTGCTGCGAAAAAATCGCGCCATAGCCGCGCTCGAACTTGCGCTGTGGCGCTTTCCATGCCGCGCGGCGTCGCACCAATTCTTCTTCACTCACCAGCACATTGAGCTTGCGGTTTGGAACATCGAGTTCGATGACATCGCCGGTCTTCACCAACGCCAGCGGCCCGCCGACGAATGACTCCGGCGCCACGTGCAGCACGCACACACCGTAGCTGGTACCGCTCATGCGCCCATCGGAAATGCGCACCATGTCGCGCACGCCTTGCTTGAGCAGCTTTTTCGGGATCGGCAATTGTCCCCACTCCGGCATGCCGGGACCGCCAAGCGGACCAGCGTTGCGCAGGATCAAGACTGAATCAGCGTCCACGTCCAGATCATCGCGGTCGATGCGCGCAGCCATGTCGTTGTAGTCTTCGAAGACCACCGCCCTGCCCTGGTGCTGCAGCAGCCTCGGGTCAGCGGCGGTCTGCTTGATCACCGCACCATCTGGTGCGAGGTTGCCGCGCAGCACGACAATGCCACCGGCCGCTTGCACGGGCTTAGCGAGCGTGTGAATGACGTCGTCGTTGTAGATCTTCGCACCGGCGATGTTCTCGCCCAGCGTGCTGCCGTTCGCCGCCACGCAATTCAGATCGAGCTTCTCACGCAGCACGTCGAGCAGCGCGCGGATGCCGCCAGCGTAGTAAAAATCCTCCATCAAATACTTGCCCGACGGGCGTACGTTGGCGACGAACGGTGTGGTCTTGGAGACTTGGTCGAAATCTTCCAACTTGATCTTGATACCCGCACGCCCAGCCATTGCCACGAGATGGATGATGGCGTTGGTCGAACCGCCCATCGCCATCAACACCACCATGGCGTTCTTGAACGCCGATTCCGTGAGAAGATCGCGCGGCTTCAAATCCTCCCACACCATGTCGACTATGCGCCGCCCGCTCTGCTCGGCCATGCGCGAGTGATTGGAATCGACCGCGGGAATCGAGCTTGCGCCTGGAAGCGTCAGTCCGAGCGTTTCTGCCAGCGCAGTCATGGTCGCCGCCGTGCCCATCGTCATGCACACGCCGGGCGAGCGCGCGATGCCCGCCTCGATCTCGCTCCAGTCCTGCTCGTTGATGTTGCCTGCGCGCAGTTCCGCCCAGTATTTCCACACATCGGTGCCGCTGCCCAATTGCACGCCACGCCAGTTGCCGCGCAGCATCGGACCCGCCGGCATGAAGATGGTCGGCAAGTTCATACTGGTCGCACCCATGATGAGCGCCGGCGTAGTCTTGTCGCAACCGCCCATCAGCACGCAGCCATCGGCCGGATACGAGCGCAGCAACTCCTCCGTTTCCATGGCGAGGAAGTTGCGGTACATCATGGTGGTCGGTTTCTGGAACACCTCCGCAAGCGAAATCGCCGGCATTTCCACCGGGAACGCGCCCGCTTGCCAGACACCGCGCTTGACTTCCTCGACGCGCTGCTTGAAGTGCGTGTGGCAGGAGTTGATGTCGCTCCAAGTGTTGATGATGGCGATGACCGGTTTGCCCATGAAGGCTTCCGGCGCGTAGCCCATCTGCAAGGTACGCGAGCGGTGGCCGGTGGAGCGCATGTCTTTTGCGGCGTACCAGCGCTGGCTGCGCAGTTCTGAGAGTTGTTTGCGTTTCATGATTTAACCCGGCGTGCTGTGTGGACCCCGCTCATGCCTGATGCTCATGCTTGGCGTAGTCAATCTCCACCCGCGCGCCATTGGGATCGTAGAAGAACAACTGCCACTGCTCGCCATCCGGCTGCAAGCGCAGTTCGTACTGCAAATCACGCGCCTTGAGCTTTTCCAACATCAGCGGCAGACCGGCGCCGCTGAAAGCCATGTGATCGATGACGCCCGCGCGCGGCTGCGGCATCGCACGCCCGGCGACCACGTGCAGCACGGCATGGTTGTCGCAGTACAGCCACACGCCGGGAAACTTGAGCGGCGGGCGGTAGCCCGGCTTGAGGCCGAGCATGTCTTCGTAGAATTTCTGTGTGGCCGGCAGATCGTCGGTGAGGATGGTGAAATGATTCATCCCGGTGACAGCCATGGCGATTCTCCTCTGTTTTTCTGCACTGACTAGGCTGATGCGCAATTTACCGCAAATTCGCGCGTGCGGCCGCCGGCGGTATTCCTGCCTATTGACGAGCGCGCCCGCCACGCATTAGCGTGGCGTCTACGATCGGCAACATCGGTATGCATACCCATCACAGCATATTTGGTTGAATAAGAATTCATAATATTCTCCCAAATATAGGGTAATGAGTATAAATCTCTACCCTTTGAACTTTCTGCCCAAAGGCCAACTATGACCAAGCTGACGCTGCAGATCCCCGGTTCGCCTGACGATGAATCCAGCGTGCCAAAGCTCGGCAGCGGAAAGTTCGCGGACATCGTAAAGGCGAAAAGTGCGCAGCGCTTTCGCGTAGAAGCAACGCGCGCCGCAGGGGAAGCCAGCTCGGTCAGCGCCGATAGTGACGACTTGGTCGAACTTGAACTCGAAGGCGGCGTGCGCCTGTGGAGTACGGTTGCGCAACTCCAGCAAGATTTCCCCGGCGCGTTCAAGCGCGGCAGCGCGACCAACACCTACAGTGTGCCGCTCAGTTTGCCGATCGGCGCGCCTACACGTGGCCTCGGAGAGTGGGCGCTGAAAGCGCTGCGCATCTTTGACGTCGACCTCGCCAGCACCGGCGCCGCGGCTATCGCGCAGAAGCTTGAAGCGAAACTAGAGCCGGGGCCCGGACTCTACCGCATCGGGCGCGGCGACGCGTTCGCACTGACGCCGGCCGGCAAGCTTGCGAAAACGGTCGACAAGCCGCTGCTCGTTTTCCTCCATGGCACCGGCTCCAACAGCCGCGGCAGCTTCGCCGATCTGTGGCACTTGCCCGATGACAAGCGCAGCGCCGGGGACATCGGCGAAGACGAGAAACGCGAATGGCGCGAACAACTGTACGCTCGCTACGGCGAAAACCTCTACGCCTTCGAGCATCGCACGCTGTCCGAAAGCCCGATCGAGAACGCCTTAGCATTGGCGCAGGCGCTGCCTGAGGGCGCGCGCCTGCACTTGGTCTCGCACTCGCGCGGCGGGCTAGTGGGCGAACTGCTGTGCCGCGCGGCATACGCCGGTCAGCGCGAACCGTTCAACGGCGACGATCTCAAACTATTCGCGGACGGCAAGAGCGGCGACGGCAAGAAGATCGACCGCAGCCGCGATCGCAAAGCGCTGAGCGAGCTGAACGCAGAACTTAAGAAGAAGCGCTTCAAGATCGAGCGCTTCGTGCGCGTGGCATGTCCGGCGCGCGGCACCACGCTCGCTTCAGGCCGGCTCGACCGCTGGCTCTCGGTGGTGGTCAATCTATTCGATCAGATTCCGGGTTTCGGCGGCAATCCCATTTACGACTTCACTACTTCGCTCATGCTCGCCGTGGTGAAAAAGCGCACCGACCCGAGCGAGCTGCCGGGCCTTGAAGCGATGATGCCGCGCGCACCGCTCATCCGCATGCTCAATTTCGTCGCGGAGAAGCATGGCGCGGACTTGAGCGTGGTCTCCGGCGATGTCGAAGGCTCTAGCCTGCTCGACCGGCTGAAGTTCCTCGTCACCGACTGGTTCTATCAGCAAGATCACGATCTGGTGGTGGACACTATCTCGATGTCCGGCGGCGCGCCACGCGATCCAGCGGGTGCCCGCAAATTCTTCGAGCGCGGC
>CAZAWU010000006.1:1976-22737 GCA_964488915.1 uncultured Burkholderiales bacterium | reverse complement strand
GTCCGGCGGCGCGCCACGCGATCCAGCGGGTGCCCGCAAATTCTTCGAGCGCGGCCCGCGTGTCAACCACATGCGCTATTTCCGCAACCCCGAATCGGTGCGCAAACTCTACGCCGGTTTGTTGCGCAAAGACGGCGACGACGCCGGTTTCGAGCCGCTCAGCATCGACTATCAGGAACTGGCCGCACGCAGCATCAGGAAGCGCTCACGCGCGGCGGCGGAAGCCCGCCCGATCGTATTTCTGGTACCCGGCATTATGGGCAGCCACCTCGAAGTGCGCGGCAACCGCATCTGGATGGACTTGTTGGATCTGGCCGCCGGCGGCATGGCGAGTTTGCGTATCGACGCAAAGAACGTGAACGCCGAAGCGATCATGGGCTCAAGCTACGCCAAGCTGGTCGATTTTCTGGGCGACACGCACGAAGTCATCACGTTCCCATACGATTGGCGCTCGCCGTTGGCGGCGGCGGCCGACGATCTGGCGGCGGGGATCAAAGCACGGCTGGCGGAGGCCGAGCGTAACAAGCAGCCGGTGAGCGTGCTGGCGCATTCGATGGGCGGTCTGGTGACGCGCACCATGATCGCACGGCATGCCGACCTCTGGAGCCGCATGGGCAGTCACGCGCAGTCGCGCCTGGTCATGCTCGGCACGCCGAACGGCGGTTCGTATTCGATTCCGGTCATGCTCACCGCACGCGATCCGCTGGTGCGCAAGCTCGCTCTGCTCGATCTCGGGCACAGCCACGCCGAGTTGCTGGAGATCATCGCGCGCTTCCCAGGCGCGCTGCAGATGCTGCCGGTGCAAACGCGGTGGGATTTTTTCGATGCCGCGTTTTGGGCAAAGCTGGCTGAGGATGATCACCCCTCGAAGGACAAACCCTGGACGCTGCCGTCGGCGAAGGATCTCGACGCCGCACGCGCGGCACGCAGTGTGCTCGACGCCTCGCCGGTCGATCCGCGCCGCATGCTCTACGTCGCGGGATGCGCCGAAGCTACACCGTTCGATCTGGAATTCGCTGCCGACGCGCCGGTGGGCAAGCGGCTCAGATTCCAAGCCACCGCGCGCGGCGACGGTCGTGTGCCGTGGGAAACGGGCATCCCAGCGGGCGTACGCACTTGGTACATGGACGCCTCGCACGGTGACCTAGCCAATCACGAAGAAGCGTTCCCCGCCCTGCTTGAGCTACTACAGCAGGGCGCGACCACGCGCTTAGCCACGACACCACCCGCGGTACGTGGCGCGTTGACGCGCTTCGAATTGCCTGAGGCGCCGGAGCCCGCCGTGCTGCCGGACGAAGACGATCTCGCCGCCACGGCGCTCGGCGGCAGCCGCCGCACGCGCAAAACCGCCGCCAAGCCGCGCATCACGGTGGCGGTGCAGCACGGCAACTTGGCCTACACCTCCAATGTCGTTGCGGTCGGCCACTACGAGGGCGACACCATCGTCAGCGCCGAAGCCTACCTCGATCGCCAGCTCGACCACAAGCTCAGCGCGTGCTTGCAGCTCGGTCTTTACCCCGGGCGTCCCGACACCGCGGAGATTTTCCTGGACCCGGAGCGCAAGCCTTCTGGCGCCATCGTCGTCGGCCTCGGTCAAGTGGGCCTGCTGACGCCCGGCGATTTGAGCAAGAGCATCAAGCGCGGCGTACTCATGTACGCCTCGAGCATCGCCGAGCGCATCGCCCCTGGCGCAGCGACGGAATCGATCACCGTCTCGTCCCTGCTCATCGGCACCGGCGCTGGCGGCATCGCCATCGGCGACTCGCTGCTCGCGATCTTGCGCGGGTTCGCGCAAGCGGCGGGCGCGCTGCAGGCCACGCACTACAAAGATCGTGTGCGCCTTGACCGCGTCGAATTCATCGAACTCTACGAGGACCGCGCCATTCAAGCCGCGCGCGCGCTGTCGGCAGCAACGCGCGATGCGGAATTTCAGGCGCGCTTCACGCTGCTACCCGAAGTGGAACAATTGCCGAGCGGACGCCGCCGTGTGGCTTACGACGACGATCCGAACTGGTGGCGCCGGTTGCAAGTGCTGGGCGACGACAAGGGTTTGCAGTTCAACACGCTCACCGATCGCGCGCGTATCGAAGTGCAGCTGCAGTCCACTCAGCGCGCACTGGTCGACGAATTTCTGGCGCAAGCGATCGCGGAGACGCGCACCGACAACGCGCTGGGCAGCGCGCTGTTTGAACTGCTGCTGCCGAACCGATTGAAGGAACAAGCGCCCAATCACGAACACATGGTGTTGTTGGTGAATGATGCCTCCGCGCGCTATCCGTGGGAGCTGCTAATCGACCAGCGCGGCGGCGCCGAGCGCCCGCTGTGCGTGCAAGCGGGCATGATCCGCCAGCTGCAAACCGAAGAGTTTCGTGAAGTGGTCAACACGACCACGCGCGACAGCGTGCTGGTGGTAGGCGATCCGGCGCTCGGCGCGGCGGCGGAGCAGCTTTTCCCGCGGTTGGAAGGCGCTAAACGCGAAGCCGAACTGGTCGCTGAAGTGCTCGGTAAACAAGGCATGCAATCAGTCACCTCCTGCGTGCGCCAAAGCGCGCCGGGCATCGTGCGCGCCTTGTTCGCGGCGGAGTACAAGATCCTGCATCTGGCCGGACACGGCGTTTATGAGTTCGACCTCGACGCGGCAACTGGCAAGGGCGATGCGCCAGATCCCCGCAAGCTCACGCACAAAGTCACCGGCATGGTGATCGGTGACGGCGTGTTCTTGACACCGGCTGAAGTGAAGCAGATGCGCAGCGTGCCGGAGTTGGTATTCATCAATTGCTGCCACCTTGGCCGCATTGAAGACGTGGCGCCCGAAGCGCGCCGTGACCGTCACAAGTTGGCTGCCAACCTCGCCACGGAATTCATCCGCATGGGCGTAAAGGCAGTAGTCGCCGCCGGCTGGGAAGTCGACGATG
This sequence comes from uncultured Burkholderiales bacterium, assembly GCA_964488915.1. GTDB lineage: Bacteria > Pseudomonadota > Gammaproteobacteria > Burkholderiales > JALYOK01 > CADEHE01. The sequence goes on along the minus strand of CAZAWU010000006.1, from coordinate 19,822 downwards.
CCGCCGCCGCCGCATTTGCGGCCAAGTTCTACGACGAGATGTGCCGCGGCACGCCGTTCGGCGAAGCCGTGCTCGCCGCACGCGGCAGCATCTTCAGTGCCTACCCCAGCGTCAACACGTGGGGCGCATACCAGTGTTACGGCGATCACGCCTACCGCTTGCGTGTGCAAAATCTAGGGGCGGTGCGCAAGGCAGATCCGGAGCCTTCCTACGTCGCTAGCGCGGAAGTGGTGCAAGAACTCGACAACTTCACGGGCGATGCCAAGACGGCATCGGCGCAGGGACGCAAATGGCTGCTCGAACGGGTCAAGAAGATACACAAGCACATCGAGTCGCAGCATGAGCAGTGGCTGGCGCAACCCTCGTTGCAAGCGGCGCTTGGCCGCGCGTACGCGGAGCTGGACCAGTTCGCCCCTGCGATCGCCTGCTACCGGCGCGCCATGGAAGCCGAGCGCGCTACCTACCCGCTGGCGACGCTGGAGCAGCTCGCCAATCTGCAAGTGCGTTACGCCGCTTGGCTGCATCAAGCACGCCGCGCAACCAAGGACGCAAAGAGAAGCGCGCGCCCGGTACCTGACGCCGACGACGACCCCATCGACCTGGTCAAGCGCAGCATCGAGCTGTGCGACACGCTGCTCAAGTTCGGCGACACCAGCGAGCGCCTAAGCATTCTGGCGAGCGCCTACAAGCGCAAAGCGTTCATCGATGCATCGCAGCGCGTAGGTGCATTGAGCGACATGGTGCGCATCTACCGCAGCGCCGACGAACTCGCACGCCGGCGCAGCGGCGCCAACAAACCATACCCGCTGCTAAACGCGTTGGCGGGTGAAGCGGTTTTGAAACTCGTCGCCGGCAAAACGCTCGGCGATGTCGGCACGCAGTTGCAAGCGGTGCGCGAAAGCGCGCGCGAGGAGGACTTCTGGGGTTGGCTGCGCGAAGCCGAGTGCGCACTGATCGAAGGTCTGGCGCAAGGCGACTTGGCGGCGCATAGCGCTGCCATCATTGACGGCTATACGGACGCGATCAAGCGCGCCGCATCGCCGCGCGAAACGCGCTCGGTACGCGAGAACTTGGAGTTGCTCATCGCGGCGCTCGACGATGCACCGAAACACGCCCGCAACAAGCGCCTGAGCGCACAATTACATAAGATTCTCGCGGCAATCGGTACAGAGGAATAGATACTCAATGGTGCATAACAACAACAATCGCTTGGGATCTCATTGCCTGATTATTACTACGGTTAGTACGGAACGATGATCAAAATCGATATTTACTCTGACGTAGTCTGCCCATGGTGCTTCATCGGCAAACGCCATCTGGATGCGGCCTTGCACGAGTTCAAGCGCAGCGGTGGCGCGAACGCCGCAGTGACCTGGCGTCCGTTTCAACTCAATCCCGACCTGTCACCGCAAGGCATGCCGCGCAAGGACTATATCGAAACCAAGTTTGGCGGGGCGCAGCGGGCGGCCGTCATCTATGAACGCGTGAGCGAATTCGGACGCAAGGCGGGCATCGCATTCGCCTTCGATAAGATCGCGACGCAACCGAATACGCTCAATGCGCATAGGCTTATTCATCATGCGGAACAGACCGGCGCACAAGATGCGGTCGTCACGCGGCTATTCGAAGCGTATTTTCTCGAAGGCGCCGATCTGACCGATAACGCCGCGCTCGCTGCGATCGGTGGCGCGGGTGGCTTGCCCGAGGCACAAACCCGTGCCTATCTGGATTCGGATGAGGACGTGACGCGCATCGGCACAGCGGATATGCGGGCGCGCGCCTTGGGCATCGAAGGCGTGCCCTTCTTCGTGTTCAATGACCGGCTCGCGCTATCCGGGGCACAGCCGCCGGAAGTTCTGTTACAAGCGCTGCAACAAGCCGCACAAGATTGACCGGTCTCGTCCCTAGGGCGTGATCGTCATTACGAAATCGCTTGTCGCACCGAGTTCCAGTTGCCGCACGGTAAGCTGTGTGAGAGTAAGAGCGTTGCGCGCAGTCGGCGCATGCCCCCCGCAGCGAAGTGCGCCTGACTCGGCCGCAAACGATGTTTGCCGCGCAGCCAGCGCCAACAAATCCGCCGAGTTCACGACCGCCGGCATGGTGAAACTGCAGCGCGCGTTCGGTAACACTACCGCGCTCACAGTGAGCGTCGCACCGTCCGCAACCGATGGCAACGGCTGCGCGATTGCGACCAACACCATCAGCAACCGCAACGCGAAGCTCCGCATAGCAACCCCAAGAAGATAACCGGACAGCGGCACGCCCGCCTCGGACGTGCGGCCAGTGTAAATGCTAACGACCGCCCGGCGCGATACTTTAGCGAATTTTGCGGCGCCCTCCCATCTTTACATCCCATAGGCCAACTGCGGCCATGTCCATGTGATGGAGGCTTCTTTAAGTCTTTGAAATTTCGTCCAACTTAAGTCCAAATCAGCGATGCCGTTAAATCAGAAAGTTCGAGGCAAGGGCCCAGCCCTGTGTCGCAACCTAGCCAATAACGGAGGCTTGAGCAGTGTTTACGACTTTCCTACTCGTTTCGAGTTGGACTTTGTGGTATCGCCACAAGGTCCGCCTGCAGCGTGCGCGCGCCGCGCATAGGCGTTCTCCCAAGGAGCGCTCATGCTAGTCATCATCGGCTATGTCATCGTCTGCGGCTCGGTCTTCGGCGGCTACGCCATGGCCGGCGGCCACCTGCACTCGCTGTGGCAGCCGCTGGAATTGCTGATGATCTTCGGCGGCGCCTTCGGCGCGTTCTTCGTCAGCAACAATAACAAAACCATCAAAGCCACGGTCAAAGCCTTGCCGACGTGCTTCAAAGGTTCCAAGTACACCAAGGCGCTGTACATGGAGCTGATGGCGCTGCTGTTCGACATCCTCACTAAGGTTCGTAAAGAGGGTTTGATGTCGATCGAAGGCGACATCGAGAATCCGGGCCAAAGCGGCTTGTTCGGCAAGTACCCCAAGATCCTCTCGGATCACCATGCGGTCGAGTTCATGACCGACTATCTGCGCATGATGGTCAGCGGCAACTTAAACGCGCTCGAAATCGAAAACCTGATGGACAATGAAATCGAGACGCATCACCACGAAGCGGAGATTCCAGCGCACTGCATCGCCAAAATGGGCGACGGTCTGCCGGCATTCGGGATCGTCGCGGCGGTAATGGGTGTGGTGCATACCATGGGCTCGGTCGGGTTGCCGCCATCGGAACTGGGTCTGCTGATCGCGCACGCATTGGTGGGAACCTTCCTCGGTATTCTGCTCGCCTACGGCTTCGTTGGCCCGCTGGCCACGCTGCTGGAGATTAAAGCCGGCGAATCGACCAAGATGTTTCAATGCATGAAGGTGACACTCATGGCCAGCCTGAACGGCTGCGCACCGGCGGTGGCGGTCGAATTCGGCCGTAAGGTGTTGTACTCAACCGAGCGCCCGACCTTCTCCGAGCTCGAAGCGCACGTAAAACCGAAGAAAGCGTAAGCCATGTCCAATGATAAGAAAAAAGCCGCGCAGCCGATCGTCATCAAGCGCATCAAGAAGGTGGCCGGTGGCCACCACGGCGGCGCATGGAAGATCGCCTACGCGGACTTCGTAACCGCGATGATGGCGTTCTTCCTGCTCATGTGGCTGCTCGGCTCGACCGCCAAGGGCGACTTGCAAGGAATCGCCGAGTACTTCAAGACGCCCCTCCAAGTTGCCATGGCAGGCGGCTCCGGTGCGGGCGATGCAACCAGCGTCCTCAAAGGCGGTGGCAAGGATCTCACCCGCAAGGACGGCCAGGTAAAGAACGGCGAGGTTGAAGCCAAGAAGCGCCGCAAGTCGGATCTCAAAGCGGCCAAAGCCGAGCTGGCCAAGCAAGAACTGGCGAAATTGACCGATTTGAAGAAGAAAATCGAGGGAGTCATTGACGCTAGTCCGATGCTCACTCAATTTAAGAATCAGCTGTTGTTAGACATCACCAGCGAAGGCTTGCGCATCCAAATCGTGGACGAGCAAAACCGCCCCATGTTCACCATCGGCAGTTCCGAACTTCAGCCGTATACCAAGGACATCTTGCACGAGCTCGGTTTGGTCATGAACGAAGTCGACAACAAAATCGGGTTGACCGGACACACCGACGCGACCGCCTACTCCGGCGGCGAGCGCGGTTACAGCAACTGGGAGCTTTCCGCCGACCGCGCCAACGCGTCGCGGCGCGAACTCGTCGCCGCGGGCGTCGTCGAGGACAAGATCATCCGCGTCGTTGGGCTTTCCTCTTCGGTCTTATTCGACAAGAACGATCCTTATAGCCCGATGAACCGGCGCATCAGCATCATCGTCATGAACAAGCAGACCGAGGAAGCGCTGAGCAAGGACGGCGCTCATACCGTCAGCGTCGATGCGGAAAGCGAAGGCGGCGAAGAAGACTCCGGCGGCGCCAAGCAAGCAGCTCAGTAGAGCGCTAGGCCTTCGCGCCGTATGGGTTCCCGCCTGCGCAGGAACGACCGATGCCTTGACGCCGTGCCTGCCTCGTGCGGGCACGCCAGAAAGAATTTCGTATTGCAGCAATAATCCAGCGAAACCGCAGTCTTCCTATTCCGGTGCCGCGGATTTTCCAGAAGTGAATAGATCCGCCTTGGTGAGAAAGCGCGATTCGGCCAACAGCGCCTCCATATCGAGCACCAGCACCACCGAGCCGTCGCCGTTCATAGTCGCACCGGCGACGCCTTTGGGCTTAACGCCTTGCAATGGCTTGATGACCACTTCATCGCGGCCGACGAATCCATCAACGGCCAGTACGAGCGTGCGCGCGGCGGCTTGCAGCAGCACGCCGAATTTGGGAAAGGTTTCGATCGGCCACTCCAGCAATTCGGCCAGTGTGGTCACCGCCAAGACTTCGTTGCGCAGATTCATCGTGGCGCGGCCGTTGACCGCTTGCACGCGCTCAGGATCGATGGGAATCATCTCGCGAACCATCGACAACGGCAGCGCAAACGGTTGCTCACCCAGGCGCACCACCAACACCGGCAGAATCGCCAAGGTCAGCGGCAACACGATGCTGATCGTCGTGCCCTGCCCCGGCGCCGAGACGATCTCGATGCGGCCGTTGAGTTTCTGAATGTTGGTCTTCACCACGTCCATGCCGACGCCGCGGCCGGACACGTCGGAAATCTTGTCTTTGGTCGAAAAGCCCGGCAAAAAGATCAGATGCAAGCTCTGCTTGTCATCCATGCCATTGGCCGTTTCCAGATCGATTAAACCCTTTTCGAGCGCTTTCCGGCGCAGCACGTCACCACGCATACCACGGCCATCGTCGGTGATCTCTAGAATAATACGGTCGCCGACCTGCTCGGCGCTCAAGCGCAACACGCTCTTGGCAGGTTTGCCCGCCGCGAGCCGCTCTTCCGGCGTTTCGATGCCGTGATCCACCGCGTTGCGCACCAGGTGCACCAGCGGATCGCTCAATTCGTCGATCATGGTGCGGTCGAGTTCAGTCTCCTCGCCGGTAATCTCCAGTTCGACATCTTTGCCGAGTTGACGCGCCACGTCGCGCGCCATGCGCGGATACTTTTGGAACAAGCGGCCGACCGGTTGCATACGCGTCTTCATGACTGCGTTCTGCAGATCGCCGACCAGCAAGTCAAGCTGACTGATCGCTTCGTCCAGCGCGCGCATGGTTGCGGCGCTGTCTTTACCCTGCAGTAGGTCGCCGCGCAAGCACACCAGACGATTCTTCGTTAGTCCGATCTCCCCGGACAAGTTCAGCACTTGATCGAGCCGCTCGGTATCGACGCGGATCGTGCTTTCCTTGACCGCCACCTTATCGGTCTCTCTGCGTCCCGCCTTGGCGAAGTTGGCGCTGGGATCGTCGGTCGCGCGCCGCCCGGCATTGCCGCGCGCGGTCTCGTTCACGTTCGGTACCGAAACTACCGGGGAAGCAACCGCAGGTTCGCCCGCACCGGCCCGCTCGTTGAGCAGTGCGGCATGCAGCTGTGCCCAATCGATACCGTGCTCGGTAGCTTCGTCTGCCTCGGCCTTGACGGCTTGCGCCGCCGGTGCCGGCACTGCTTCTTGCGTGGCCGGCTGCGCGGGTTGGGCGTGAGTGGATGATCCATCCGCCGCCGCCTCCAGCGCCGTCAGCATTTGCTCCGGCGCCGGTTTGGGCATACTCTGCCGCTCAAGCGACTCGAACATGGTACGCACTTCGCCCGTGGCAGCGAGAATGACGTCCAGCAGTTCAGCGCTGAGCGCGATCTGATCGTTGCGCAGCTTGTCGAACAAATTCTCGGTGCGGTGACAAAGTTCAACCAAGTTGGTCGCATTGAGGAAACCGGCGCCACCCTTGATCGTGTGGAAACCGCGGAAGATGTTGTTCAGCAGCGCCTTATCGGCGGGGTTCTTCTCGAGTTCGACCAGCATGTTGTCCACGGATGACAACAGCTCACCCGCCTCCAGCAAGAAGTCCTGTAGCAGCTCTTCGCTGCCGGCAAAATCGCTCATCGTGTGCTCATTAAGTTGAGGATAGCGTAGTGCACGGATTAGAAACCCAAGCTAGCGAGTAGATCGTCTACTTGGGCCTGATTGGTCACCACGTCGCTGCGCCCTTCGGCATTGGTGATCGGACCTTCCAGACCCGCGCTTGCGGCGACGGTCTTCTCCGTTCTCGGCATGTGCTCAAGCAGGACTTGCAGCAAGCGTGTCTCCACTTCTTGCACCAGTACGGTGACTTTCTTCAGAACCTGACCGGTCAGATCTTGGAAGTCCTGCGCCATCATGATCTCGAGCAGCTGCGCTTCGGTTTGTTGCGCGCGCTGCGGCGCTTCGCGCAGATAACCGCGCGTATCATGCACCAATTGCTTGAAGCTCTCGATATCCATCTGGCCGTCGAACATCGCGTCCCAGCGCTGGCTGAGTTTCGCCGCCTCCAGGCCCTGAACCGTCTGCAGCGGTTTTGCGATTTCCGTCGCGGCGAGCACGCGATCCGCCGCTTGCTGCGTGAGCTTGACTACATAGTCGAGCCGGTCGCAAGCATCCGGCATTGAGTTGGCCGCGCGCTCTAACTCCGTATCGCAACCGAGCGCGCGCAGGCTGTTGTGTAGGCAGCGGGTTAGCTGCCCGATCTCGTTGATTACCTCATTGCTGCCCTCGTGCTCGTGCTTGGTTTGTGCGGACTTCTTGCGAGCACCTTTCTTCAGGGCTTTTTCCGTGCTCGCGCACGAGAGCATGCTTTGCGTTTGTGGAGCGGGGGCAGGTGTCGCGTCGGTCTGCGGGCCCCAGTGCTTTTCCGCCACGCTGTCGAACAGCGCTTCTAATTCGGCCGAGTCTTGCGTCGTGGTTGTGTCGCTCATGGTCTACCCCGCTACCGCCGCTGTCTTCATGATCTTGCTGAGCTTCTCGTCGAGCGTCGCTGCGGTGAACGGCTTGACGATGTAGCCGCTCGCCCCTGCTTGCGCCGCCTCGATGATGTTCTCCTTCTTCGCCTCGGCCGTGATCATCAGCACCGGCAAGGCTTTGAGTTGCGCATCAGCGCGGATTTGCTTGAGCAGTTCGATACCTGTCATGTTCGGCATATTCCAGTCGGTCACCACGAAATCGAAGCTACCGCCGCGCAGTTTTTGCAGCGCCATGACGCCGTCTTCCGCCTCCTCGACTTTGACAAATCCAAGTTCTTTCAGCAAGTTACGCACGATGCGCCGCATCGTGGAAAAGTCATCAACGACTAGAAATTTGGTATCGGGTCCTGTTGCCATGCTCGCTCTCAGAGAAGTTACCCAAGGTGCGGCCGCTTCGGCCACGCACCAATCGAGGAAATTATGCCGACTCGTGCGCCTGCTGAAGCGTCGAATAGGCCGCAAAAGTGCGCTCTATTTCGGGCGTCCAGCATGCGCGTAGCGCATCAAGCTACCGCACCGGAGACGTCGATCATTGTGTCCTTCTGTTAACCGACGCACCAAAATCAGGCGCACGCCCTTTTGGCGCTAGAGCGGAGCTAAAAGCGCGACAAATAGGGCGGCAAAAGCGCACCTTTTCCAGCCTTGGCCCATGGCTCAATCGCCCCATAATTCCGACACGTATATAGAGCCCTGCGCATGGCTGAAGACCAACACCTCGAAAAAACCGAAGCGCCATCCCAACGCCGCCTGGAGAAGGCGCGCGAAGAGGGTCAGGTTGCGCGTTCGCAAGAACTTAATACTTGCGCCGTGTTGTTCGGTTCGGGCGTGTTGCTCTACGCCAGCGCCTCCGGCCTCATGCGCGAAGCCACGCAGCTGCTCGCCGGTGGTTTGACCCTGACTCGCTCGCAAATGCTCGATACCGGACAACTGCTGCCACAGTTGTTCAACCAGGCCTGGCACGCGCTGCTGGCGCTCAGCCCACTGCTGATATTGGTTGTCGGCGTCGTGGTGCTTGCGCAAACCGGCGTGGGCGGTTGGGTATTTACCAGCAAGCCGTTTCTGCCGCAGTTTTCGCGCTTAGACCCCATGGCGGGTTTCGGGCGCATGCTCTCCAAGCACAGTTTGGTCGAACTGGCCAAGGCGCTGCTGAAGACCGTTCTGGTCGCGGCGGTCGTTGCCGTTGCGATTTGGCAGGAGAGCGAGACACTGATCGCGCTGCAAAGCATGTCGCTGCCCGACGGCGTCGCCAGCGTGGGCCGCCTGCTGGGTCTTACTTTCATCGTGGGAGGTGCTTCCCTCATCTTGGTCGCCGCAATCGATGTGCCGTTCCAAATTTGGTCGCACCACCAACGCCTGCGCATGACCAAGGAGGAAGTGCGCCAGGAAATGAAGGAAACCGAGGGCGATCCACATATTAAGGCCCGCATTCGCCAGCAGCAGCGCGAGATGGCGCGCCGACGCATGATGGCCGCGGTACCGACCGCCGATGTTGTGGTCACCAACCCGACCCACTTCGCCGTCGCACTCAAATACGACTCCAACGCCGGGCGCGCGCCGCGCGTCGTGGCCAAGGGCGCCGATGCGGTGGCAGCCAAAATTCGCGAACTGGCGCAAACGCACCGCGTACCGCTGCTCGAAGCGCCGCCTTTAGCGCGGGCGCTATTCCGCCACACGGAACTCGACGACGAGATTCCCGCGGCGCTGTACAAGGCCGTCGCCGAAGTGCTCGCCTACGTGTTCCAGCTGCGCAGCTATCGCCCCGGTGCCGGTAGCGTTCCGCGCCCGCCGCGCGATTTGCCCGTGCCGGCAGAACTCGACGTGCCGGTGAAGTGATGGTGGCACACATGAGTGATTCGAGCTCGCCTCTTGTCGTCCTTTCGGCGCAAGCCGAATGGCAAGGGTACTAACTAATGCTTGCCGGCTTGCGCTTACCCATCTGGTTGCAGGGCGTCAACGCCAGGGTTGTCGGCGCGCCACTGCTCATCATCATCGTGCTGGCGATGATGGTGCTGCCGCTGCCGCCGTTCCTGCTCGACCTGCTATTCACTTTCAACATCGCGCTCGCGGTGATGGTATTGCTGACCAGCGTAAACACGCAGAAAGCGCTCGAATTCGCTGCCTTCCCGACCGTGCTGCTGGTCACCACGCTGCTGCGCCTCTCGCTCAACGTAGCTTCCAGCCGGGTGGTGCTGATGGACGGCCACAGCGGTGGGGCGGCCGCCGGACAAGTCATCGAAGCATTCGGCCATTTCGTCATCGGCGGCAACTACGCGGTCGGTATCGTCGTATTCGTGATTTTGACGGTGATCAATTTCGTCGTCATCACCAAGGGCGCCGGGCGCATCGCCGAAGTGTCGGCACGCTTCACCTTGGACGCCATGCCAGGCAAGCAGATGGCAATCGACGCCGATTTGAACGCCGGTCTCATCGGCGAGGAGGACGCACGCAAGCGCCGCAGTGAGATCGCGCAGGAGGCTGAGTTCTACGGCTCCATGGACGGCGCCAGCAAATTTGTACGCGGCGACGCCGTGGCAGGCGTGCTCATCATCCTCATCAATTTGATCGGCGGTTTGATCGTGGGCATCGCGCAGCACGATCTCGCTTTCGGCGAGGCAGCCAAAACCTACACCCTGCTCACCATCGGCGACGGATTGGTCGCACAAATTCCCGCCTTGATCATTTCAACCGCGGCCGGCGTCATCGTCAGCCGCGTCGGAACCGGCGAAAGCATCGGCCAGCAGATGGTCAGGCAGTTTCTCGCCAAGCCGCAATCGCTTATCGTGACCGCCGCAATCCTGGGCGTGCTGGGCTTGATTCCCGGCATGCCCAACCTCGTATTCGTCATCCTTGCCGCCGGCCTCGGCGGCGCGGCGTACTGGATCAATCAACGCGCGACCAAAACTGTCCCGGCCGAACCTAAACCCGCCGAGGATGTGCTGGAGTCGCACGAAGCAAGCTGGAAGGACGTTTCCCTACTGGACACCCTCGGTTTAGAAGTCGGCTATCGCTTGATTCCATTGGTGGATCAAACGCAGGACGGCGAGCTGCTGCGCAAGATCAAAGGTATCCGCAAGAAGTTTGCGCAGGAGATTGGCTTCCTGCCTCCTGCAGTGCATATTCGCGACAACTTGGAGCTCAAGCCGAACGAATACCGTATCAAGCTGAAGGGCGTCGAGATCGGCAGCGGCGCGGCCTACGCCGGCATGCTGATGGCGATCAATCCGGCCGGCGAGAACACCCTGCCCGGCACACCGACCAAAGATCCCGCCTTCGGGCTGCCCGCCACTTGGATCGAAGCCGGCTTGCGCGAGCATGCGATCAGTCTCGGCTACACCGTGGTCGACGCCAGTACCGTCATTGCCACGCATCTAAATCATCTCGTGCAGACGCATGCCGCGGAACTGCTCGGCCGCCAGGAGGTGCAAGCCCTGCTGGATCACTTAAACCGCGAAGCGCCGAAACTCGCCGAAGACGTCGTACCCAAACTCGTGCCGGTCGCAACGCTGCAAAAAGTTCTGCAAACTCTGCTGGAAGAGAACGTGCACATTCGCGACATGTACACCATTCTCGATGCTCTAGCCGAGCATGCGCCGCGGACGCAAGATCCGCAGGAGTTGGCCGCGCACATTCGCGTCGCATTGGGGCGCGCAATCGCGCAAGAAGTCTTCCCAAACGGTCAAGAAATCTCGGTTATCTCGTTGGATCCGCAACTCGAAAAACTGCTGATGCAAGCACTGCAGTCCGCCAGCGATGCCGCGCTCGAACCCGGTCTGGCCGATGCGCTAGTGCGCGAAGCCAGTGGCGCCGTACAACGCCAGGAGGCGCTGGGCATCGCTCCCGTCTTGCTGGCGCCTTCCGCGCTCCGCGCAACGCTGTCGCGCTTCCTGCGCCGCGCGCTGCCGCAGTTGCGTGTGCTGGCCCACGCTGAAATTCCTAACTCTCGCACCATCCGTGTGAGCGCCCTATTGGGAGGTCGTGCATGAACATCAAGAAATTTGTAGCCGCCACTTCGCGCGAAGCCTTGCGCTTGGTTCGTCAGCAACTCGGCGGCGACGCCGTCATACTGTCGAATCGCTCCGTGCCCGACGGCGTCGAAATCGTAGCGCTGCCGGGCGCGGCGATGAACAGCCTCGTCGCCGCCGCTGAAACGAACGTGACGCGCGCGCCCGCCGCTCCCGATCAAACGCCCGCGTGGGTCAACCCGCGGCGCGAACCCGGCGCGTCCCCTGCGTGGGAAGCGCCGCTGCGCAGCAAGCGTGCCCCCGCCGCGCCTAGTCAAGCGCCGGCGAGCGCTCGGCGCGCTTCGACGCCCAAAGTACACCCTGCCCCGAACGCTGTTGGGGCGGTTACCGCTCCTACGCCCCGCCCCGCGAGTGCAACTCTGGCGTTGCCGCAAGAGCACATGATGGAAGAGATCAAGCACATGCGCAGCGCGTTGGAGCAAGGTCTCGCGCGTTTGGCATTTAACGACATGCAAAGACGCGAGCCCACCAAAGCCAAGCTGCTGCGCTCGCTGCTCGGCGCGAGCTTGAGTCCAGTGCTCGCACGCTCGATCATCAACCGCTTGCCCGCCGACTATGGCGAACGCGAAGCAATCGACTGGACACGCGAAGTGCTAGGCAAGAACATCCAATGCCTGCAGGATGAAAGTGCCATGCTCGACCGCGGTGGTGTGTACGCGCTGGTCGGTCCGACCGGCGTGGGCAAGACCACCACCACGGCCAAGCTGGCCGCGCGCTGCGTGGTGCGGCACGGCGCCGACAAAGTCGCGCTACTGACCACCGACGGTTACCGCATCGGCGCGCACGAACAACTACGCACCTACGCGAAGCTGCTGGGGGTCGGCGTGCACGTGGTGCGCGACGCGGCCGATCTGCGCGTGACGCTGGAAGACCTATCGAACAAGCACATGGTTCTGATCGATACGGTGGGCATGAGTCACCGCGACCGGCAGGTAGCGGAGCAAGTGGCGATGTTCAACGGCTGCCGCACGGTGAAGCGCTTGCTGCTGCTGAACGCCACCGCACACGGCGAAACGCTGGAGGACGTCGTCGAAGCGTACAAAGGCGACGGCCTGGCCGGCTGCATACTGAGCAAAGTCGATGAGAGCGCCGCGCTCGGCGCCACGCTCGATGTAGTGATACGCCACAAACTTACCGTCTACTACGCCGCGACTGGCCAACGCGTCCCGGAAGATCTGCACGCTGTTACCGCGAACTTCCTGGTCGACCAAGCCCTGCGTGCGCGCTCACGCCGTTCGCTGTTCCAAATGAATGACGACGAGGTGTCGCTCACCTGGTTGCCGCCGGCTGCCGGCCGAAAGCCGGTGCATGCGTAAAGCCCGCCCGGATCAAGCCGAGGGCTTGCGCCGTATGCACGAAGGCAAAGCGCGCTGCAAAGTCGTTGCCGTAGCGGCCGCGGCCACCGATGTCGGCAAGCGCACCGTTGCCGCCAACCTCGCAACCGCCTTCGCGGCGGCGAGCCGCAAAGTGGTTTTGCTGCAAAGCACTCACTCGCCGGAAGCCAACGTGCGCACGTCACTCGGCGCGCTGGCACGTACGACGCAACCGCAATCTTCCGTCAGCCTGTGTACCCAGATCGATGCGCTGCGCGCGGCGCTGCAAGATACGCCGGCGCCGACCGTCGCAGCCTTGGACGCACCCGAGCTTTTTCTTGGACTGCAAGTGTGGCACGCCACGCAGCTGACGCAAACGCGCCAAGCCCTGGCGCGCCTTAACTGCGCCGCTGACGTACTCGTCGTCAATACGCCGATCGACGCGCCAGTCGAGCAAGCGCAGGTGTTGGGCGCGCGCGCCGCAATTCTGGTCGTTACGCCCAACCGCGCCGCGATCACCGCCACCTATCGCATGCTAAAGACATTGGGCTCGTCGAACGATCAATTTGGCTTGCAGGTGCTGGTCAACCAAGCCCAGGACCTCGACCAAGCCAAGCGAGTGTTCGACAACATCGCTTATGCCGTGCGCCGCTACTTGAGCGCCAGCGTGGACTTCCTCGGCTACCTGCCGAACGACCCAGTGTTCGCACAAGCGGCGCAGCGCAGCGGCACGGTGGTTGAACATCACCCAGACAGTCCCGCGGCACGCCAATTGCATGCACTTGCGAACGGCCTGCTCGCGCCAGCTGGCGAAAGCATCCAAGCCCCGCGCGAAGATTCGTTGCTCGCTGCGATGCGCGGCGAGCTGCAGCAGAGTCCGCACACACAAGCTTCAAGCCATTGAGGTCGCAGAACATGTACACATCCACTGGATGCCTAGCCAAAGAAGACTACGTCAAGAAATATGCGCCGCTGGTCAAGCGCATCGCCTACCACATGGTGGCGAAACTGCCGCCCAGCGTCGACGTGGACGATATGATTCAAGCAGGCATGCTCGGTCTAATCGACGCCGCCAACCGCTACGAAGACAATCAAGGCGCGCAGTTTGAAACCTATGCAACGCAGCGCATCCGCGGCGCGATGCTGGATGAGCTGCGCGATGCGGATTGGATGCCGCGTAGCGTGCGTAAGCAACTGCGTGACTTGGAAAAGGCCGTGGCAAAATTGGAGCAACGCCTCAAGCGTCCCGCCACCGAGGCGGAACTGGCCAAGGAGCTTGGCCTGAATATGAACGATTACCACAGCATGCTTGCCGAGGCGCGCGGCTATCAGATCGTCCATTACGACGGTTACGATGATGACGACGACGATAACTTCCTCGATCGGCACGTATCCGATCCCACACCCGACCCGCTTGCGCGGCTCATGGAGGGCACCCGTCGCCAAGCATTGGTGCACGCCATTGAAGCCCTGCCCGAGCGCGAGCGCTTGGTCATGGGGATGTACTACGAACAGGAACTCAATCTCGCCGAAATCGGCGAAGTGCTCGGCGTAACCGAATCACGCGTATGCCAGTTGCATAGCCAAGCTATTGCGCGCTTGAGAGCCAAGCTAAAGGAAGCATAGAGCGCAGTTTATCGCAGAATGCCGAGATGAGACCATGAGTCGAATCAGGGTGATCAGGCTACCCATCGTAGGCATACCATACGGAGATATTGCTTCCGAATCATATTTGGCCAGATCTAAGCCCGTATGCTCTTGATTGTATAGCGCAATCCGGTGCTTTCAGCAGCCATGCTCGATCCCTCTATGTCGAGGGGAGTTGCGAACAACGAGTGTGCGTGGTGATCCTCCGCGCAGACTAACAAAGACAAATCCCAAATTGCCAACGACGGCCTTCGCGGCAGTTACGGCAATCAGTAGTTCGCTTCGAAGCGCAACCCGACAAGAGTCGAATCTCGCACGCCGCTGTCGCCGCGACTCGCGATATACTCGATTGTCGGTTGCAACGCGAGCCAAGAGTTCAGTTGCGACCGGTAGGTGAGTTCATAGGCGATCTCCCAGCGCGGGTACACACCACCGTTCGCGCGCGAGATTTCGCGGAATTTTGCGCCGTTCTGCGCGGCTGATATGGCGAAACCCAGGCTATCCTCCGGACGGCTGGCGAGTGGCCCAACGTATACGGCTCCGAGCGCCAGCGAAAAATCAAGCTGGTTGATATCCGCGTTGGCAGTACCCAAGCGTAGAAAACCGTCGAGCCTGCGCTGCGCATCGCCCGCCTTGCGGTAAAGAAGGCGTTGCGCCAATGCATAGAATCCCGCGTTGGTACGCTGGCGCGCGCGGCCCGATGCATCCGTGTCACGCAAGTCGTCGAATTGCGCACTATAGCGCCACGTCCCAAGCGCCAACTTGGCTGTCTCGTCTTCGCCAATGCTTTCGTAGCCCGCCTCCAACACAGCGAGCACACCGTCGCCATCGTCGAAGCGTACTTGCGTACCATGCCCGTCGCGCGGATCGCCTGACACACCATCGAGCACCACCGCTTGCCCATACCACTGCGGCGTTGCTTGCCAACGCGTGCGCACACCGACCGATGTTGCCGGAAAAATGGAAGGACCGTTCTGTCCGGTTTGCGCGAGCTCCGCTCCAATTCCGAACGAGGGATGGATAAACAACCCCGAGGCGGGCGTAACGTAGAACTCGGCATTCAGATCGTACAAACCAACCAACAGCGACAGCCGATCACGAAGGAACTGTTGTTGATACCACGCTTGCAGCAACTTCGTGGTGTTGAGTTCAACTTCAATGTTGTCGACACCCTGCGTAGCACCCACTTGCAGGTTGGGTTTGCCGCCATGGTTATTCAATACGTGAAGAAATAGCGTGCTTCCCGGCAGCTTAAACACTTGCTCTCCCGCCACAGTCAGCTTGAGATCAAGGTTACCGAGATAGGCCCCCTTCTTCCAATACCCAGACACGCCAGCGAGAACGTCGCCCTTATAGGTCGCACCGAACTCAAATGGCTTGCTTTCCTCCGTATGGCCGGTTCCGAAGCCGGGCGCACCTGCTTGTCGCTCGGTGGTCACGGCAGCTAACTCGGTTGTCACAGTATCGGCTGCATGTAAGGCCGTGCTGCACCCCCACGCCACTGCCAGCGTGACCTGCCTGAGTGTATGAGTTAGATCGCGTTGCCTTAGTAGCACCAACTCTCATTCCTTGTCTTCGAGTGATCTACGGAACCGACGGGCGCATGTCACTCGTGCTCGATCCCCTCTCCACGAAGACTACCAATCTACTTTGTCTTGAACCCTGCCACTTGCTGACTCAACCCGCTGGCGAACGACTTGAGTTCGTTCGCGAGCTCCGACGCCTTGACCGCGGCTGCACTATTGTTGTTCGTCATATCGACGATGCGTTCGACATGCTGCGCAATGTCTTCGCTCGCCGCCGATTGCTGTTTTGCGGCGCTCGCGATTTCGTTGATCTTGGTTTGCGTTTCCTGGGTCTTGCCGCGAATCACAGTGAGCGACTGCGCCGCTTGCTCCGCCAACTCGGCGCCGCCTTGCACGCGGCTGCTGGATTGCTCCATGTTGCTGACGACTTCCCGGGTGTCAGCGTGCACCAATCCGATCAAGTCCGTTATCTCTGCGGCGGAACGCGCCGTACGCTCAGCGAGCTTGCGCACCTCGTCGGCCACCACGGCGAAACCGCGTCCTTGCTCGCCGGCGCGCGCCGCCTCGATTGCGGCGTTGAGCGCCAGCAGATTGGTTTGCTCCGCCACGTCCTTGATCACCCGCACGATACCGGCGATGTCGTCGGAGCGCTTCGCCAGCGACTGCGCGGCGCTGGACGAAGTGTTGACGTCGCGCGCGATAGAGCCAATGTTGCCGGCGGCGTCCCTCACGACCTGTTCGCCGTGAGCCGACAGGCTAGCGGCACTCGTCGCCAAATCCGCTGCGCTATCGGCGTTCGCCGCCACGTGGGCGACACTAGTGCTTAGCTCATGCACTGCAGCGGCTGTGCCCGCGGCGGCTTCGCCTTGCGTTTGGCTAGCGCCAGCGATGCTGGAAGCCGCTGCCGACATCTGATTGGCGATGTTCAACAGCGCATTAACCTGGGTTTGGATGTCGCGCATCGGCATTTGCAGCCCATTCATGAGGCTGTTCACGGCCTTCGCCACGGTGCCGAACTCGTCGTGGTTCTGATCCCCCACTCTCACTGTGAGGTCCTGCTCGCGCTGCGAGCGCAACAGGGTTGCTTCCATTTTGCGCAATGGGCCGATCACACGCGCAATCAACATGAGCAGCATCGTCGCGATGAAAGCGATGGCGCCGACGATCAGGCCGACCAGGAACACTTGGTAGCGCGAAGCTTGACGCTGCGCCGCGGCGATCGCGGCCGTGGTGCGCTGCTCCAGCAAGACGAAGAACTCGTCTACCGGCCGCATAATGTCGGCCTTGTACTTGTGATATTCGGGACTGTGCATGAGCTTCTGCGCCATCTCTAGATCGGGCGCGCGCTCGACGGTAAAACCGCCCTTGCCGTCCTCGAAGCGTCCTTTGACCGCATTCATGGCAATCACTTCGGTGCGCACCAATGCGTCCGAATTGGCTTGCGCTTGTTTGAGCTTGGCGAATTCCTCTTGGGTAAATCCCGCTTGCTGCATCAAGTCCTGCAGCGAACTCGCTTGGGTGTCGGGACGTGGCTTCGCATCGCCGGCGGCCACAAAATCCCAGTAGATGCGGTGATAGTTCTCCGGGCGCGCTTTGCGCCCGTTACGAATGTCAAGGATGTCGTTGTATTGCTGCTCGTAGCTTGCATCGGCGGTGAGCACATAGGTGCGCGCCAGCCGCGTCAGGTCATCGGAGCTTTGGCGCAGCTCATCCGCCAACAAGTACGACTTGTACTGCTGCTCTTGCTTGTGCGCTACTTCGCGCACCGCGCGATCCGTCAGCAACGCCACGCAAAGCACTGCAATGAGCAGCGCCAAAGAACCCAATGCTGTGAAATGACAAAGTGCACGCACGGAAATCCGCTTCATATTCCTATTCCTTCATCCGACTACGTATTTGGATCTGTTATAGAAACGGCCGCAGAGTTTCGGCCAGTACCGTCGCTTCGAATTTCGCGACGTACTGATC
>CAZAWU010000006.1:0-1876 GCA_964488915.1 uncultured Burkholderiales bacterium | reverse complement strand
TCGCCATTAGAGGCTTGGTGAAAAGTAACTCCGAGCTTTTCCAGTACTTGTTGAATCTTCTTGCGCGCGATGGCGGAGTCGTCAGCGAAAAACACTGCCTTGCGTGGATGCTCGGCGGCAGGAAGATCTGGAATAACCGCTTCCCCGAACGCGTTCGCCATGATCTGCTCTACATCGAGAATCGAGACGAGCTTGCCGTCGGCCAGCTCGGTGATCGCCGTGACCATACTGTCGCCCACAATCACATTGTCGGGCGCCTTGATCTTGTCCCACTCGACACGGATGATGCGGTCGACCTCATGCACCAGGAAACCCTGTGTGCGGCGGTTGAACTCGGTCACCATCATGGTCGCGCGGCTGCTGACCGATGGGTCATCGATATTGACGAACTGCGCCAGATCGACCACCGGGATGATCTGCCCGCGCAGGCTGATGACGCCTGCCACGCCGCGCGGTAAGTTCGGTGTACGCGTGATGGTCGGTGTCTTGGTGACTTCTCGGACCTTGAAGACGTTAATGCCGAAGGTCTCGCGCGTACCGAGCGAGAACAGCAGAACTTCCATGCGGTTCGAACCGGCCAGTTGCGTCTTCGCGTCGATTTGCTGCAGGAGATTGGTTTGTTCAGCGTGCATTGTGCGTACTCCGTTCTAGGCTTGTGCGCTGAGGTAGCGGGTCATGACTTCGGCGAGCCGGCGCGGCTCGAACTTGGAGACGTATTCGTCGACACCCACCGAGCGGCCCAGTCCCTGATTCGACATGCCCGAGAGGGATGAGTGCATGATGACCGGAATACCGGCGAACCGCGCATCGCTCTTGATCTGCTTGGTAAGCATGTAACCGTCCATTTCGGGCATTTCCACATCGGTGATGACCGCGCCCAGCGACTGCTTGAGCGGCGTGCCGCTCGATTCTGCGTAGTCCGCCATCTGCTTGAGCATTTGCCACGCTTCCGCACCGTTGACGGCCCCCACGCTTTTCACCCCGAGCGCTTCCAGTGTGCGCTCGACTTGCTTGCGCGCGACATGCGAATCATCGGCGTATACCACTGCGTCGTTACGATCCGGCAGCGGCTTGATCTGCGCGTACAGATGCGTCGAATCTTCTCCAGCGATCTCCGCCAGTACGCGTTCGACATCAAGCATCATGACCAAGCGGCCGTCGCTCATCTCCGTGACCGCCGTGACCAAACCGCCTGACTGCGCCTTGACCATCGCCGGTGGCACGCGCATCTGGTTCCAGTCGAGCCGCGCGATCGTATCCACGCCCTCGACGAGAAAACCCTGCGTGTTGCCGTTGTACTCGGTCACGATCATGACTTGGCCGGTCGCCTCGGTTTCGATGCCGGCGTACTTGGCCAAGTCGACCACCGGCACCAACACGCCGCGTAGGCTGACCATTCCTTCGACGGCTCGTGGCATTTCCGGCGCGCGTGTGATCGGTGGCGTGCGCATGACTTCACGCACCTTAAACACGTTGATGCCGTAAACCTCGCAGCGCCCTGTGCGGGTATCCGTGCCTAGCGTGAACAACAACATCTCCAGCTTGTTGGTGCCGGCCAGTTTCGTGCGTGCATCCACGCTGCTGAGTAGCTGCGACATAAGAATCTCTCCTGTTGCTTCGTTTCAATCTTTGCTTAGTGGGCGAGTTTGAAGCGCCCCGCGACTGCCATCAGCCGCTTGTCCATATCGCGCAAACTGGCTGCCGCCGCAGTGGCGCGCTCGATTAGCTCGTCGTGCGCTTGCACCAACTGCGAAATCTGCTCGACGTTGCGCGAGATCTCTTCCACTGCCTGCGTTTGCTCGCCAACGGCGCTAGTAATCTCTGTCATGCCGCGCGAGGTCTCCGCCGCGGACTCGCGCGATTGTGTAACCACCGC